>NZ_JACAPN010000027.1:0-1347 GCF_013385665.1 Pseudomonas sp. D4002 | reverse complement strand
AAATCACTGCTGAGCGCGACGAGTTGGGCCGCGTCACCCGCTACGAATACGCCGATGGTCTGCACCTGATCAGCCGCCGGATTAATCCGGACGGCACGCAGCTTAAATACCGTTATGACAATGTTCGGTTGTTACTGACCGAGATTGAAAACGAGGTCGGCGAAACCTATCGGCTCGACTATCACGCCAACGGCCTGATCCAGCAGGAAACCGGGTTTGATGGGCGCCGCACCGCCTATGCCTACGACCTCGCCGGGCATCTGCTGGAAAAGACCGAATACGGCGATGACGGCAGTCAGTTGGTTACCGGTTATGCGCGCGATGCTGCCGGTCGCCTCGTAAGAAAAACCCTGCCCGACCGCAGCATTGTCGATTACACCTACGACCGCCTCGGCAATCTCCTCAGCGTCGACGACGGTCATTGGCCGCTGCATTACGAATACGACCTGCAAAACCGCCTCACCGCCGAACACCAGGGCTGGGGCACGTTGCGCTATGGATACGACGAATGCGGCCAACTCGAAAAACTACGCCTTCCGGATAACAACCGCCTCACCTTTCACCACGACAAAGGCGGCGACCTCGCCACCGTCGAACTCAACGGTAACCTGCTCACCTCGCACCTGTTCAAATCCGGCCGCGAACATCAGCGCCAGCAAGGCCAACTCCTCAGCCACTACCACTACGACGACCAGGGCCGCCTGCACGCCCACGCCATCACCCAACAGGAACAACGCCACCAGCGCCGCCAATACGACTACGACAAACGCGGCAACCTGACCCGCATCCTCGACACCCGCAAAGGCCAGCACGACTACCACTACGACCCACTCGACCGACTGACCCGCGCCAACCACTCGCACGACCTGCAGGAACGCTTCGTCCACGACCCGGCGGGCAACCTGCTGATGCAAGACCGCGTAGGGCCCAGCGTCGTCAAAGGCAACCGCTTGTTGATGCAAGGCGACCGTCATTACGACTACGACGCTTTCGGCAATCTGCTGCGCGAACGCCGGGGCCGGGCTCAACAGTTGGTTACCGAATACCGCTACGACTGTCAGCATCGCCTGATCAGCGTCACCCAACCGGACGGCACCCAGGCCAGTTATCGCTACGACCCGTTTGGTCGGCGTATCGCCAAAACGATAAAAAGCCAAACCACCGAGTTCTTCTGGCAAGGCGACACGCTGATTGCCGAACACAGTGCTGATCACCACCAGAGCTACCTCTACGAACCCAACAGTTTTCGCCCGTTAGCGCTGCTGAAAGGCTACGGCCCGGAAGACGCAAAACCCTTCCACTACCAACTCGACCACCTCGGCACCCCACAAGAACTCACCGCCCCCG
>NZ_JACAPN010000026.1:0-75410 GCF_013385665.1 Pseudomonas sp. D4002 | reverse complement strand
GCGGCCCGCGGAGCCGTGCCGGAGTGCGGGCATGCCGAGCCTAAGCGAGGCACCGAGTGGTGGGGCAAAGACCTTTTGGTTACTTTTTGGGGCGTTTGCCAAAAGTGACCCGCTGTAAAAGCGGAACCATAAATAGCCGTTACCGCAGCAACGGATATGTACACAACATACCTAACCCAAAACCTCACAATCCCCACACAACCCACTGAATCCCAAGCAAAAAAAACGGCGCTCACGGGGCGCCGTTTTTCCACACCAGCAGCGAACACCCTTAGTAGTAGGCGTTTTCTTTCTGCGTATGGTCAGTCACATCCCGCACACCCTTGAGCTCCGGAACCCGCTCAAGCAGCGTACGCTCAATACCCTCACGCAAGGTCACGTCCGCCTGGCCACAGCCCTGGCAACCGCCACCAAACTTCAACACAGCAATACCATCATCAACCACGTCAATCAGACTCACCTGACCACCGTGGCTGGCCAACCCAGGGTTAATCTCGGTCTGCAGGTAATAGTTGATGCGCTCGTTAATCGGGCTATCCGCATTAACATTCGGCACCTTGGCGTTTGGCGCCTTGATGGTCAGTTGGCCGCCCATGCGATCCGTGGCGTAATCAACCACCGCATCGTCAAGAAACGCTTCACTGAACGCATCGATATACGCGGTGAAGCTTTTCAGCCCCAACGCCGTATCTTCAGGTTTTTCTTCTCCCGGCTTGCAGTAGGCAATGCACGTCTCAGCGTACTGGGTGCCGGGCTGGGTGATAAAGACGCGGATGCCAATGCCCGGGGTGTTCTGCTTCGACAGCAGATCAGCCAGGTAATCGTGGGCGGCGTCGGTAATGGTTATGGCGGTCATGGAAACTCCTCGCAGGCTTGCCGGCAGTTTACGCCAAATTATTACCGAGGTACAAAGTCCTAGTATTTTTGTCGGGAAAGCACCAACCGTTCGTCGCCATCGAACCAGCCTTTGAGCCGACGATAGCTGCCCTTTTCCAGCCAGTGATAGCTGGCCAGCGACCCAAGGGCGATCAGCACCACGCACACGCCGAGCATCACGTAGGCATTCACCCCATAACGCTGGGCGACAAAACCGCCAGCGGACAACACCAGCACGTGCATCAGATAGACCGAGTAGGAACAATCCCCCATCACCTTGAGCAGTCGGCTGCGCTCGAAATAGCGTTCCATCGAGATACAGGCCACCACCAGCACCGCACTCGGCAAGCCCCAGGTCAGGGCCCGCGGCGATGCCGGCCAGTGATAGATCGCCAGCAATGCCCCCGCAATCCCCAGCAATGGAAGCCACAGCCCGGGGCGAATCCAGCCCTTGCGGTAAAGCATGCCGATGCCTATCCCCAGCAGGAACTCATACACAATGTCCGAACGATAGAATTCGCTGATCCAGCCGAAAGAAGTCCACGCCTGGCACACCGCGAACAACAACGCGCCCACCACCAGCACCCGCCACTGCCGGCGAAACAGCAACGCCCACGCAAACAGCACGTAGAAGAGCATCTCGTAGTTCAGGGTCCAGCCGACGTTCAAGGTCGGGTACACCCCATAACCACCGGGATTTTCGGAAGGTATGAACAGCAAGGACATCAACACATGGGCCGCATCGACGCTCTGGTCCGGCAACACCGGCCGCGCAAACACCACCAGCAGCGCCATCAACAGCGTGTAGAACCAGTAGGCCGGGACGATTCGCAGCAGGCGATACAGCAGGAATCGCCAGGGCGGCAGCTGTTTGTTCTCGGTGGAGAGGAAGATCACCAGGCCGCTGATCACAAAAAACACATCCACGCCCGCCGCACCTTTGTCGACAAACAGGTGGCCCAGCGCCGAATCGGCCTTAAAGCCAAAGAAAATCTGCATGAAGTGATGACCCACCACGGTCCAGGCCGCCAGGGCGCGCAGTGCCTGTACTGAAATCAACATCGTCGACCCACTCTCCCAACCCTCGACACCGGTTATTCAGGTGCCTATGGCTTGGGACAGCCGTCGACGGTCAAAGGTCGATCAAAGATTCTCGTAGCGGTTCATGTCCAGCACGCCCTCTTCCACCGGCGTGGTTTCGCGGATGTACTGCGACAGGTCGTGGAAGTACTGCCAGAACTGCGGGTGACTGCGGCGGATGCCCCAGCGGTCGACAATCTTCTCGAAGCGATTGGCGTCCTTGGCATTCTCCATGGCAGCGACAAACTCCGGCACTTGCTGCGCCGGAATGTTGAACATGAAGTTCGGGTAGCTGCTCAGCACCCCGGGATAGATGGTCACGGTGTCCAGGCCCGGCTGATAGCGATAAGCCTCACCGAGCATAAAGGCCACGTTGCTGTGGGCGCGGTTGCGCAACAGGCTGTACATCTCACGTTTGCCGCTGCGGGTTTCGATGCGCAGCATGGTCGCTTCCGGCAACAGGTCGATCACCTTGAGCCCCGCCGCCGGGCGGTTGGTCAGGCGGCTCAGGGCCTGTTCGGCGTCCTGCAACGCAGGGTCAATGCCCGGACGCGAGCAATAGGCGCTGACGCAACGGTTGATCGGGTCCGGGCTGGCGTTCAGGTCGCCGTAACGGGCCAGCAACTGGTTGGCGAAGTCGCGCTTGGGGTCCTTTTCATCGAGCTTGAGGCCCGTGGGCTTGTCATCGTCGATGGCTTCATAGTCCAGCCACAGCTTGACCTTGCCGCTGTTCTGGTACCAATCGTCAAGGAAGTCATCCCGCGAGTCCGCCGGCATCAGGCGCAGGAAGTTCTGCTCGGCACCGTTGCGGATCAGGTCGAAATACAGGCGCGTCTGGGCCTGATGGGAAACGTTGCCGAACACATCGAAATTCACCGCCAACTGGTAGTAGGTGCGCTCCAGCAACGGATAGTCGAACAGCCACAGGGTTTGCGGCACTTCGCCAATCAAGCCCTTGGTCACCGAGGCGCTGTCGAAGTGACGGAAGATGCTC
The DNA here is from genome assembly GCF_013385665.1 of Pseudomonas sp. D4002. Classification (NCBI taxonomy): domain Bacteria; kingdom Pseudomonadati; phylum Pseudomonadota; class Gammaproteobacteria; order Pseudomonadales; family Pseudomonadaceae; genus Pseudomonas; species Pseudomonas sp. D4002. Next base: position 72,460 of record NZ_JACAPN010000026.1, on the reverse strand, counting down.
AACAAGGCGTTGTCGTTGCCCGCCCACAGGCTCGACCAGCTCGGCGGCGGCAGGTCGGCATAACTGTCCCGGCGCAACGCTTCGTACTCGTTGCGCTTGTCGCGGTATTTGAGCCAGAGGCTGAGCACGCTGCCCACATCGTCAATCTGCCCCGGCATCGCCAGCAACGGCGTGGCCTGGCCGCGGTAGCGGGCATCGGTGATATACAGGTCGTGGTCGGGGTCCTGGAACAGGGTCCAGAAGTTGTCGCGGATCACGTCCGTGGCGATCTGGCCCCGGCATACCGGCCCGCGAATGAAGGTGCGCACGAAGTATTCGGCGTTATCCAGCATGAACTGGTAGCGCGCCTTGGCCGGAATCGCCTCGAAGGTCTCGAACGGGTTCGCACGCCGGCCCGGCCCGTAGCCCGGCAAGGCTTGCACCTGCCAGTCATCGGTATAGAACAGCGACTTGATCCGGGCCATCTTCTCGGCGCTGAACGGATAGGTGATGTGAGTCTTGTGCACGATCACCCCCTGCACCGGCCACAGGCGGTAGTACACCTGGGTGCCCGGGTCGTCGTTGGGGCGGCGGGTGTTGATCAGGTCGATCGGCTGCCCGCTCGGGGTGCGCGAGCGTACCCACTGGAAGAAATGCCCCGGCTCGCCGCCTTCAAAGTAGATGTGGGCAAGGAACAGGTGCTCGAACAACCAGCGCGCCACCAGGCTTTCCCGGGCCCCGGGCTGGTTGAACAGGTTTTCCCATTGCTGCACTTGCAAGGCTTCCTTGGCACTCGGGGCCAGGCCTTGTTCGTCGATCGGTGCGCCGGAGGCCAGCCAGCGTTGCAGGGTCTGGTACTGCTGGTCGGTCAAGCCGGTGACGGCCAGGGGCATGCCTTCCTTCGGGTGGTTACCTGCGTAGGCGTTGAACTCCCCCGGCATCGGGCAGGTGTTTTCGCGGCTCAGGCCCAGCACGATGTCGTCGGGCAGCTTGGCGTTGGGCGCAAGCGGCGCGTTATGCCCCAGCTCCAGCATGCGCGCCATCAGTGCGGCCTGGCTGCCCTGGGCGTCGAGTACCGAGTAGAAATCCTTTTGCTGCCAGGCGGCTTTGCCGAAGGCGTCATAGAACAAACGGGTGGGCTGGCTGGCCTGGCTGCGCTCGCCGTCGTACACCGGCACCTTGGTCGCGCCACGTGCGGCGCCTTCGGCACTGCCCAGGTTGAGCTGGCAGGCCGAGTCGTAGCAGGCGTGGCAGGCCACGCATTTCTCGGTGAAGATCGGCTGGATGTCACGGGTATAAGAGATCGCCGGGGCGGGACCTTCTGCCTGTGCGGTAAGGGCGAACAGCGCAAACGCGGCGCTGACGATGAGGCGAAGTGACATGTTTCCGGTCCCGATTCAATGCGTGCAGTGAAAAACCCGTCGATTCTACCGATGTAACGCCCCCGCCAACATGAACGATATTCATGCAAACCCAGCACATGCTCTAAAAGCGCACAGGTTTGTTATGATCTTCGCCCTCCGTAATACCTGACCAGAGTAGTCCCATGCCCGATCGTAGCGCTCGTCTGCAAGCCCTCCACCAAGCCCTCAAGGAACGCATCCTGATCCTCGACGGCGGCATGGGCACGATGATCCAGAGCTATAAACTGGAAGAGCAGGACTACCGTGGCAAACGCTTCGCCGACTGGCCGAGCGACGTCAAGGGCAATAACGACCTGCTGGTAATCACCCGTCCGGACGTGATCGGCGGCATCGAGAAAGCCTACCTGGATGCCGGCGCCGACATCCTGGAAACCAACACCTTCAACGCCACGCGCATTTCCATGGCCGACTACGGCATGGAAGACCTCGCCTACGAACTAAACGTAGAAGGCGCGCGCCTGGCGCGCAAGATCGCCGACGCCAAGACCCTGGAAAACCCGGCCAAGCCGCGCTTCGTCGCCGGGGTGCTCGGTCCGACCAGCCGTACCTGCTCGCTGTCGCCCGACGTAAACAACCCCGGCTACCGCAACGTGACCTTCGATGAGCTGGTGGAAAACTACACCGAAGCCACCAAAGGCCTGATCGAAGGCGGCGCCGACCTGATCCTGATCGAAACCATTTTCGACACCCTCAACGCCAAGGCCGCGATCTTCGCCGTACAGGGCGTGTTCGAAGAATTGAACGTCGAACTGCCGATCATGATCTCCGGCACCATCACCGACGCCTCCGGCCGCACCCTGTCGGGCCAGACCACCGAAGCCTTCTGGAACTCGGTCAGCCACGCCAAGCCGCTGTCTGTGGGCCTGAACTGCGCACTGGGGGCGAGCGAGCTGCGTCCGTACCTGGAAGAGCTGTCGAACAAGGCCAACACCCACGTTTCCGCCCACCCGAACGCCGGCCTGCCCAACGAATTCGGCGAGTACGACGAACTGCCGTCGGAAACCGCCAAGGTCATCGAGGAATTCGCCCAGAGCGGCTTCCTGAACATCGTCGGTGGTTGCTGCGGTACCACCCCGGGCCATATTGAAGCCATCGCCAAGGCCGTGGCCGGTTACGCACCGCGCCCGATCCCGGACATTCCGAAGGCCTGCCGCCTGTCGGGCCTGGAACCGTTCACCATTGATCGCAACTCGTTGTTCGTCAACGTCGGCGAGCGCACCAACATCACCGGTTCCGCCCGCTTCGCCCGCTTGATCCGTGAAGACAACTACACCGAAGCCCTGGAAGTCGCCCTGCAGCAGGTGGAAGCCGGCGCCCAGGTGATCGACATCAACATGGACGAAGGCATGCTGGATTCGAAGAAGGCCATGGTGACCTTCCTCAACCTGATTGCCGGCGAGCCGGACATCTCCCGCGTGCCGATCATGATCGACTCCTCCAAGTGGGAAGTGATCGAGGCTGGCCTGAAGTGCATCCAGGGTAAGGGCATCGTCAACTCCATCAGCATGAAGGAAGGCGTGGAGCAGTTCATTCACCACGCCAAGCTGTGCAAGCGCTACGGCGCGGCGGTGGTGGTGATGGCGTTCGACGAAGCCGGCCAGGCCGACACCGAAGCGCGCAAGAAAGAAATCTGCAAACGCTCCTACGACATCCTGGTGAATGAAGTCGGCTTCCCGCCGGAAGACATCATCTTCGACCCGAACATCTTCGCGGTCGCCACCGGTATCGAAGAGCACAACAACTACGCCGTCGATTTCATCAACGCCTGTGCCTACATCCGCGACGAGCTGCCGTATGCGCTGACCTCCGGCGGCGTGTCCAACGTGTCGTTCTCGTTCCGTGGCAACAACCCGGTGCGTGAGGCCATCCACTCGGTGTTCCTGCTGTATGCGATCCGCAACGGCCTGACGATGGGTATCGTCAACGCCGGCCAGTTGGAGATCTACGACCAGATCCCGGCCGAGCTGCGTGACGCGGTGGAAGACGTGGTGCTCAACCGCACCCCGGAAGGCACCGACGCCCTCCTCGCCATTGCCGACAAGTACAAGGGCGACGGCAGCGTCAAGGAAGCCGAGACCGAAGAATGGCGTGGCTGGGAAGTCAACAAGCGCTTGGAACACGCGCTGGTCAAGGGCATCACCACCCACATTGTCGAAGACACCGAAGAATCCCGGCAGTCGTTCGCGCGCCCGATCGAGGTGATCGAAGGCCCGCTGATGTCCGGCATGAACATCGTCGGCGACCTGTTCGGCGCCGGCAAAATGTTCCTGCCCCAGGTGGTGAAATCCGCCCGGGTGATGAAGCAGGCCGTGGCCCACTTGATCCCGTTCATCGAGCTGGAAAAAGGCGACAAGCCGGAAGCCAAGGGCAAGATCCTGATGGCCACGGTGAAGGGCGACGTGCACGACATCGGCAAGAACATCGTCGGCGTGGTGCTGGGTTGCAACGGCTACGACATCGTCGACCTGGGCGTGATGGTCCCGGCCGAGAAAATCCTGCAGGTGGCCAAGGAACAGAAGTGCGACATCATCGGCCTGTCCGGGCTGATCACCCCGTCCCTGGACGAGATGGTGCACGTCGCCCGCGAGATGCAGCGCCAGGATTTCCACCTGCCGCTGATGATCGGTGGCGCCACCACTTCCAAGGCCCACACGGCCGTGAAGATCGAGCCCAAATACAGCAACGACGCGGTGATCTACGTCACCGACGCCTCCCGCGCCGTGGGCGTGGCGACGCAATTGCTGTCCAAGGAATTGAAGCCGGCATTCGTCGAGAAAACCCGCCTGGAATACATCGACGTGCGCGAGCGCACCTCCAACCGCAGCGCGCGCACCGAGCGCCTGAGCTACCCGGCCGCCATCGCCAAGAAGCCGCAGTTCGACTGGAGCAGCTACACGCCGGTCAAGCCGACGTTTACCGGCGCCAAGGTGCTGGACAATATCGACCTCAACGTCCTGGCCGAGTACATCGACTGGACACCGTTCTTCATCTCCTGGGACCTGGCCGGCAAGTTCCCGCGCATCCTCACCGATGAAGTGGTGGGTGAAGCGGCGACGGCGCTGTACGCCGACGCACAGGAAATGCTCAAGAAGCTGATCGACGAAAAACTCATCAGCGCCCGCGCGGTGTTCGGTTTCTGGCCGACCAACCAGGTGCAGGACGATGACCTGGAAGTCTACGGCGATGACGGCCAGCCGATTGCCAGGCTGCACCATTTGCGCCAGCAGATCATCAAGACCGACGGCAAGCCGAACTTCTCCCTGGCCGACTTCGTCGCGCCCAAGGACAGCGGCGTGACCGACTACATCGGTGGCTTTATCACCACCGCCGGCATCGGCGCTGAAGAAGTGGCGAAGGCCTACCAGGACGCCGGCGACGACTACAACTCGATCATGGTCAAGGCCCTGGCCGACCGCCTGGCCGAAGCCTGCGCCGAGTGGCTGCACCAGCAGGTGCGTAAAGAGCACTGGGGCTACGCCAAGGACGAAGTGCTGGATAACGAAGCGCTGATCAAGGAGCAGTACAGCGGTATCCGCCCTGCCCCGGGTTACCCGGCGTGCCCGGACCACACCGAGAAGGCCCAGTTGTTCCAACTGCTGGACCCTGAGGCCCAGGAGATGCACGCCGGCCGCAGCGGCGTGTTCCTGACCGAGCACTACGCGATGTTCCCGGCAGCGGCTGTCAGCGGCTGGTACTTCGCTCACCCGCAGGCGCAGTACTTTGCGGTGGGCAAGATCGACAAGGACCAGGTCGCCAGCTACACCGCCCGCAAGGACCAGGACCTGAGCGTGACCGAACGCTGGCTGGCGCCGAACCTGGGTTACGACAACTAAGTCGTGATGCGCTGACCCGGGCGTCCAGCCGGCTGGGCGCCCGGGTCAGATCCCCAGGTCCCTCCTCGCCCGCCCCGAAAGCCTGAGCGCCAGTGCCTGTTGCTCGGCAAGGTTTTCGGTGTCCAAGGCTGCGACTTCGCTCAGGTATTGGGCGCTGAGGTCCGGGTGAAGCTCCTCCAGGGCATCTACCTTGACCTGATGCGCCTGGGCCAACACCGAAAACTCTTCGGGATACAGCTTCTGCAAGTAGCTGACCCAGTACGGGCGCTTGACCAGCTCTTGCATAAACACCGGAGTACTCTCTCTGGCCATAATGGCGGCATACGCCTGATCGATATTGGCCTGGGTCACCCGGGACAGGTTGCGGTACAGCATGGTGGACGGTTGGTGAGGCAGATCCAGGCGCTCGGCCAGGCCAATGCGGTAGGCCAGGCGAATTTCCGCCGGATCGATGCCGGGGCTGCGGTTGATCGCTTCGCCAGCAATGCGCTCCGCTTCATCGAGACGGATCATGCGCCGGGCCAGGTTGAACAGCGTGGTGCCTTCCTGCCCGGGTGCAAGGGCCCTCAGGGCCTTGAACTCATACACGCTGACTTCAAGATCACTGAACAGGAGGATCCAGCCGTCACCACAGGTAGCCCTTACCCGCATCGCCTGGGCCTGGCCAAATAGTTGCTCGCGCAAGTGCGGGTATTGCTCCGCCGCCTCAAGCACCGCCCACACCCGGCGAGTCAGGTCGGCGCGGTCGTGCAAGAAATCCTGGGCGTTCTTCAACTGGGAAATGATGTAGAAAAAATCCTCGCTGTTTTCGGCCTGCTTGAGCACGCTCCATACCCGGTGGCGGGCCGAATCGGCGGCAATACCCGAGAACCATTGGGCCTTTTGTTGTTCCGGGGTCAAGAGTTCAGGGTGGATGTCCGACCCGGAGCTGCTATCGGTACTGTGGTACCCCTCCAGTGCGTCTTCCAGTTCCTCGGCGGAAAATCCCAGGCCACAATCGGTCTGCTGCTGGTAGACGCGCAAGCGTGCAAGATCTTCCTCAAACAGCAGGTTATCGGACAGGTCCGTGCCCCACATCAGAGCGCTGTGCTGGGGCAGCAACGCGTCTTCAGGGATGGTTTCGATACGGTTGCTGCGCAGGTCCAGGTGGCGCAACTGCGCAGCCTGGAGGACACCCTGCGGCCACGCCAGAAGGTTATTGCCACGCAGTTCCAATGACTGCAATTGAGGCAGGCTGCTGATGTCCAAAGAATCGAGGACGTTCTCACTCAGGTCCAGGCGCTCCAGCGCGGTCAGCCGATTGAGCTGGCCCTGCAGCTCGCTGCGATAGCGCAGTTCGTTATGGCTCAGGCGCAGCTCGGTGAGTATCGAGCATTCGCCGACGGCGTCGGGCAGGCTCATCAGGCCATTATTGTTGAGAGTCAGGGTACGCAGCTTGGGAAACGCCCGCAGGAACGCATTGGAGCCCTGCTCAGTAAGCTTGACTGCGTTGAGGTTCAACACCCTCACATGGGCCAACGGCTCGGGTAACGCCGGCAGGTCACCCAGATACAGGTCGTTCAATTGAAGGACCTCGCGCCCATCGCCCGGCGCAACCTCGGGGTGCGCCCGCAAGGTATGGCGCCAACTGTCGATAAGCCTGTCGGCCGCGCGACGACGGTCCACCGCGCTGACCCAGCCGCCCCCCTGGCGATAACCGCGAATATCGATCCAGTCGTTCAACACCCGCACCATACCCCGGTAGCCCGTGCGCCACCGAACCAGGCATGCCTCGACCTCCAGTGCGCCCAGGCCACTGGCAAGCAGTTCGTCAATGCGCCGTACCGCATCGCGCGTGGACAACGCCGGGTCTATTTGTTGCAGACGCTGCGCAGGTGTCTGCCGAACTTCACTGTTGGGCACCTCTACCTCCAGCGCGAGGAGCAGATCGGGACTGTCCGTGACCTCAAGGGGAAAGTATTCCGGATCGCCCCCCGTTCTGCCCTCCGCCAGCCCTTCGCGGGGAATGCCCAAGGGTTTATCCAGGTAAAAGCTCGGGCCAAAAACCGGCAGCATGGCCGGTGCGACGTTCAACGGATTGTCCTGGTAGGTACGCAGGGCAAAACGCTGTATGTCGGCACAAGCCGGCAAGGTCAGGCGACAGCCACGCACGTTGCTGCTGAGCATCAGCAGGTCATGGCCGGTCAGTGCAGCCTGGGGGATCGTGGTAATAGCGCTGTAGCTCAGATCCACTTGACGCAGTTCGGGCAATGCCAGCCAACCTGTCGGCCAGGCGGTGGTCGCGGTGTGGCTCAGGTTCAGGCTGCGCAGCTGGTTGAGCCCGCTGACATCCAGGGTACCCACACGGTTGTAATCCAGGTTCAACCCTCGAAGCGTGACCAGGGCGCTGAGGCGCTGCTGTATCGCCTCAGTGATCGTCAACTGGTTGTGCGCCAGGTCCAGCTGTTTGAGAGACCTCAACTGCGTCAGGGACGCCGGCAGGTCCATCAGGTTGCTGCGGCTCAGGTCCAGGCCGTGGATTTGGGTGAACTGGGGGAGGAAATCGTTCAATGCCGCCACTGAAACCCGGGTGCCTGCGAGGTTCAAGCGCTGCACGTGGGCAAAAGCTGCGGCCGGCATCAGCGGCAAATCCCCCAGTACCGTACCCGACAGGTCCAGCATGACCCCCTCGGAGGCGGCTGGCGAAGAAGGCCCGGCCACCTCACGGGGGGAGGCAAAACGTGGGTCGAGGCCATCGCGCCAGTAAGCCATGAGCTTGTCTGCCGCACGTTGACGATTGAGCGGGTCCACCGGTCGCCGGTCGACCTCCACTTCCCTGCCCTGCCACTCTTCCAGCGCCTGCTGCAAGGTTGCATGTTCATCCAGCAAGGCGTGCACACGGGTCAACTTGGCGTCACTGGTCAACCGATGGCGCCGCAGGTACGCCAAGGCACTGGGCGCAAACGCCGGGTCGCTGTCTTTCAGGCGTCGCAACGCGCCTTCACAATAAGCGTCCACCATCAGCACTTCATCCACCAAATGCCCCGGGTGGCCTTTCACGTGCTGATACACCGGCATGAACGCACGTCGCTCAAACGCTGCCCAGTTGAGGGTAAGGCCACGCCACAGGCGCTCGTGGCCCTCAAGCATTGCCGCCGGCATGGTATTTATCCCGGTCGCCAACAGGTCGAGCGTCTCCAGTTTGTCTAACGTCAGAACACCTACCGGCCACTCTTTCAGGGCGCCCGCCACCCGCAAGGCAAGCAGCTGTTTCAAGCCACTGACATCCAACGCGTCCAGCGCGCCCGTCAGGACTAACCGGCGCAATTGGCTCAACGTGTTAAGGCGTTGCAAAAAGGCCGGCGAATAGGTCAAGCCCCAGCCGTCGATCGACAACTCTTCAAGCTTGGGAAACAGCCCGAGGCCCGCGGCAATCGCTTCGACATGGGCGGGCTCGGTAAACACATTCAGGACTTCGACGTTGGAGAACTGCTGCGCAAGCCTGGTGCCCTGGGCGCCCGCCAGGGTTTCGCCGCTTACGCCCAACCCTCGCACATGGGAAAAATCAGCATCCAGCGCCGGCAAGTTACCGGCCTTGCCCAGTGACAGATAGGCATGGGGTTTCAAGCCCCGGTACGCGCCTTCGCGCCAGCAATTGATCAGGGTGTCTGCCGTATGTTGTGCCCCCGCCTGAGCACTGTTTTGCGTCACCCACTGATCCAGGGTCATGCGTAACCGGGTCAGTTCGCGCTCGCGGTTGCCAATCAACTCATAGATCTGTGGGGGGCGCTGGCCGGCCTGCAACAGACTTTGCACAAACAGCTGGGCCGCCTCATCGCTGAGGTTGGGGTAAACATCGCGAACCCTGGCCGCCAGGGCGGCATTGGGTGCCTGGGCCGCACCCCGGCCGCTCAGGGCATAACCTAATGACCCGCTCGCCAGACGCAACGCCGGGCGAGCCATGGGCGCGCGTATCTTCAGCACGGCGGCCATTTCGAGGCGGTGTGCCGTGGCATACCGTGCCAGGGTTTGCTGCAAATCGACGTCCGCGCTGGCCAGCGGCAAACCCAGTGACTGGCGCAGGGTTACGGGCAAGGCATGGACGATTGATGGGTAGAAATTACGACTGCCGGGGACCGGACTGTTAAGAGGAGCCCCCTGCAGGTCGTAAGCCAGGAATGTCTCGCCTTTTTTGACCAGGTAACGGCGCACTGCCGCGTCTTCAGGCCCGACTTCAGCCAGCAAGCGCCCACTGGGGTTGTCGGCGCGCAGTTCCAGGCGCAGCGTGGGAGACCAGCCCGGCAGTTGCTGCAAGCAATGCAACGCCAGCCGGTCACTGTCCAGGCTGGCGAGCGCCGGCAGGTGCAAGCCGGCCAACGCACTGCTCAGGCGACGTTGCTGTACCGCACGCCGCGCCAGGTTATCCAGGCGCGGCGCAACACCGGTTCGGCCCAGTATCTGCAGGCGTTCCTTATCGCTGGCCGTACTGATAATTTCGTTGATCCCGCCTCGGGACAAAGAAGCAAAGCGGCGCTGCAACACTGCGCCCTCGGGGGACAGGAGTACAGCCTGTGGCGGCGCGCCGCGAAACAACTGCAACGTATCGGCCAGCACGGCAGGCATCGGCAAACCATCTATGTGGACCTTGCGCAACAGGTCATCACTGATGCCGCTGATGTCGCCAAGGGCGCTCAACGTTGCATCGCTGATTCCCTGGGTTTCATGACCCAGGCGCCTCAGCAAGGTCAGGCGGTCCCATTCCAGTGGGCGTTCATGGGTATGGCGCCAGGCACCCGCCTGGTTGTGCTCGAGGATCGGCTGGTACGCGGCGGGATTGTTCGGATGCTGGATCCGCCATTTTCGAGTCCGCGCATCAAAAGCCTTTTCATAAAGGCTTTCACCCAGGCGCACATACATTTTGCCGTCCTGCGCGTACTGACCCTGGGCATTGGGCTTGAGTGATGCATCCAGAACGGTATGACTGCGGTAGGCCGCAAGGTCGGGTTTCCACAGGCGCCTTTCGCCGTTCGGCAACTTCACCGGCACCAGCCCATCGACCCATTTCGACACCTGGATAGCGGGCGCCCGGCCAGCGAGGGCTGCCGCCCCGCCCAGGGTGGCCATGAACCCGAGATTCAGCGCCACCGACTCCAGGTGCTCCCATGCCGCATCCATATCGCCCTCCTGCCAGGATTCGATGCCGTGATAGACCTCCAGGCCCAACTGAATCGCCGTGACCGCCAACAACAGCTCCCCCAGGCCGGGCACCATGAATGCGGCCACATTCAATGTGTTCAAACCCATGCTCAACCAGTGAGCATGGCGTGCCTGTGCGGCTTTTCGGTCAGCCTCCGCAGTGGGCACCGCCAGGGTTCTGGCATTGTCCTTGAGGCGCTGTACATGCCGCTCGTAGAGCGCGCCGAACAGCTCCCCCTCGATCATCCGTTCTCGCCGGTTCAAGTTGATTTGCTCGTCGTAGACCTGCTCCTTGTAGCCTCGCGGGTTCCAGGTGAATGTGTAGAGTTTTTCCTTGAGGCGCTCAAGGAACTGCGGCGCCTGTTGCTGAGGTACCAGGCTGGCAAACAACTGCTGATAGGCAGGTGAGCGCAGGTTCACCGCCAGTTCCTTGTCGAACGCCTGCATAGACGGGTATTCCTTGAGCGGGCACTGCGGCGCGCCCGGAATCCAGGCCACCACCCGCGTATCAGGCGCCACGGGAAGCAGCCCGCTCACACCTGCCCCAGGAAACAAGGGCGGGATCACGGACCGGGTCGGTGCGACACCCGGCCCGATCAGCAGCACCTCCCCCAACTCGCAGCCCAGGATCGACAGTTGACCGAAACGGACGGCCTCACCCTCCAGCAGCGGCCGCGAAGTACCTGCCAGCAACTCACGCAACACGAGAAACACCGCCGCCCCGATGTCGCCCTGCGCCCATGCGGCATACAGGCGTACCGTCAGCAGGTCTTTTTGCGCGCGAATCATCTGCTCCCGCACCACGGCCCGAGTGGCAGCGGCATCGAACACCTGCGCCAGGTGGGCCTGGTATTGCTGCCCCAGGTCCAGGGTGCGGCACAGGGTGGAAAAGGTTTGTGGAGTCATCGACAGGGTTGCGCTGTAGCGATAACGCGCCGCACGCGAGCCATCCGCCCGCGCCTCGCCGTAGTACTCGGTCAGCAGCGCACCTTCCGGCGCCAGGGCGCTGGTCTGTTCGAGGGCGATATCGGTGAAGTCTTCATCGCCCTCGAAGTTCAGCAACGCTGCCTGCAACAACGAATGCTGCTGCGGGGCCTGGCGATACCGCAGGTAATGCAGCTGGTTTTTGTTGACGTCCGGGGCCTCGCCCATCGCCTCGCGCAACGCCGCTTCCAGCTTGGGCTGGGCGAATTCGACAATGCCTTGCAGCGCGCCAAGGCCCTTGGCCAAGGCTTCGCGGGACTGACGGCTGGCCTTGCGACTGTCATCGAGTGCCTTGTTCAATGCGGGCGAGAGCGGGACCTTGGTGGCAGGCCGCTCCCTGCCGGGCAACAGTCCATGTTTGAGCCGGCGCACATCGACGGGGGCCATGTGGGCAACCCACGTGGGCAGACGTGCCTTGATCAGGGCGGTGTGCAAGCTTTCGTCCGCGAGGGCGTTAGGTGGAGTAGACATGTGCGGCTTCCTGAGAACGCTTTTGGGTGGCCCAGTACAGCGAACAGGCGAGCGCCTTCGCAGGTAGATAAATGTTTTTGTGCACCTTGGCGCCGAACCTGGGTAACGACCACTGAGGCGCGGCAGGCCCGTTTCCGGACCTGCCGCCGGGGCACAGGCTGTTATAGCCTCAGTGCTGCTCTCTCCCGCTCGGACAGGCGAATCAGCAGGGCCTGGCATTGCTCAATCCTTTGCTTGGCCAAGACCACGGCTTGCGCCTCGTACTGCGCACCAAACGCCGGATAGCGATCCTCCAGGGCTTCAGCCTCGCGGGCCTGGGTCTGGGCCAGCGTCGTAAAGTCAGCCGCGTATTGCTTCTGCACGTAGTCGACCCAGTACTGGCGCGTGACCAGATCGGCCGTGAACGCCTCGGTCGCCTCCCGGCCGATGATGCTGGCGTAGGCCTGGTCGATATCGGCCTGTTTCACTTGGGAAAGGTTGCGGTACAGCATGCCGGACGGCTGGCGCGGCAACTCCAGGCGTTGGGCCAGGCCGATGCGGTAGGCCAGGCGAATTTCCGCCGGGTCAACACTGGGCTTTAGGCTGACCACGCGGCTGGCGGTGGCTTCAGTCTGTTCCAGGCGGATCATGCTTCTGGCCAGCTTGAACAGCGCCGCGCCTTCTTTTCCGGGTTCCACGGTTTCCAGGGCCTTGAACTCATAGACACTGACTTCAAGGTCGCTGAACAGCAGGATCCAACCGTCACCGCAGGTCGCGTTGATCCGCATGCCGCGAGCCTTGCCGAACAGTTGCTCGCGCAACGCCGGACGTTGCTCGGCGGCCTCCAGCACCTCCCATACCCGGCGCGTCAACTCAGGGCGGTCGGTGATGAAGTCCTGGGCGTTTTTCAGCTGGGAAATGATGTAGAAGAAATCCTCACTGTCGTCAGCGCTCTTGAGCGACTCCCAGACTGCGTGTTTGCTGGAGTCGGCCGCCACGCCAGCAAACCACTGGGCCTTCTGTGCTGCGGGCGTCAGCAGCTCCGGATGCAGCTCACCGCTCAGATCCGCTTCCTCGTGACTGGTACTGAGGAGGAAGCCATCGAGCTCGCGATCAATTTGCTCCCGGGTATAGCCCAGGCCGAACCCCGTTTCCTCGAGGAAGTCGCTCAGGCGCTCGAACACGCGTTCTTCCAGCCCGTTGTCCGTCAGGTTGGTGTTGCTCATCAGGAGGTTGTGGCGAGGCAACAGGGCATCGTCCGGGATGGTCTCGATCTGGTTATTGCTGAGGTCGAGGGTGCGCAGTCGCGGCAGTTCCAATGCCCCGGCCGGCCATTCCTCCAGGACGTTGTTGTGCAGGTCCAGGTTTGTCAGCCCGCGCAGGCCGCTGACATCCAGGCTGGCCAGGGTGTTTTCGCCAAGGTCGAGCCATTCCAGCGCACTTAATGGGCCGAGCAGTGCCTGTAGCTCCACAGCGTCGCGCAAATCATTGTAGGTGGCTTCGAGATGAGTCAGCGCCGTGTATTGGTTGATCACCTCGGGCAGGTGCGCCAGGCCATTCTTGTTGAGCACAAGCCGGCGCAGGTGGGGGAAACTGCCCAGGAACCCATTGGACCCCTGCTCCGTCAGCTTCACCTCGGTGAGGTCGAGCACGCTGACGTGGCTCATTGAAGCCGGCAACGTCGGCAGGTCGCCCAGATACAACCCGGACAGGTCCAGTACCTCGCGCCCGTCCACCGGCGGCACCTCGGGCCGGGCACGCAGGTTGTGGCGCCAGCTTTCAAGGAGCCGGCCGGCGGCACGACGACGGTCGAGGGCACTGACCCAGCCGCCCCCCTCGCGATAACCCTCGATGTCGATCCAACTGTTCAACACCCGGCTCAAGCGTTGATGCTCGGCGTGCAACTGCACCAGGCGTGTGTCGACGCCGGTGGCGCCCAGGCCGGCGGCCAGCCATTCATCAATGCGCGCCACCGCCTGGGCACTGCTCAAGGCAGGATCCAGTTGTTGCAGGCGCGCCGCCGGAGTGAGGCGTGCTTGCGCGTCGACGTTCTCGACGTGCAGGGGCAACAGCAACTGGCCGGGGTCGTCCGTGACCCTGACCGGGAAATACTCCGGATCGCCGCCGGTCCGGCCGATGCGCAGCTGTTCCTGGGGAATGCCCAGCGGCTTGTGCAGGTAGATTTCCGGCCCCACCAACGGCAGTAATTCCACATCAAGGCCCAATGGATTTTCCCGCAGGGTGCGTTGCGCAAAGGCCAGGATGTCGGCGCAGGCCCGGGCATTCAGTCGGCAACCCCGCAGGTTGCTCTTGAGCATCAGCGTGTCGTGGCCGGTGAGCGCCTGGGCGGGCACCCGGGTGATAGCGCTGTGGCTCAGGTCCAGGCTCTCCAGGACTGGCAAGTCCAGGACACCCTCGGGCCATTCGGTTATTCCAGTGCGGCTGAGGTTCAAGTGGCGCAAGGCGTTGAGGCCACGCAGATCCAGGCTCGCGACACGGTTGTATTGCAAGTCCAGGGTTTCAAGAGTCGTCAGGCGGCTCAAGCGTTGCTGGATGGACGGGATGATGCTCAGTTGGTTGTGGGAAAGATCCAACTGGCGCAGGGCGGTGAAGTTGTCCAGGGCCGAAGGCAGCTGTGCCAGGTTGCTGGCACTGAGGTTCAAGTCTTCAATGGCGTTGAATGCGCCGAGAAAGTCATTCAACGCCTCAATGGAAACCCGGGTGCCGCTCAGGTTGACCTGTTTGACATGGGCGAACGCGGCCGCCGGCAACCCGGGCAAGTCGCCCAGTACGCCCCCCGACAGGTTCAGTGTGGCGGTCGGCAGGTTGGAGCGCGCCGACATGCCCGACGGCGCAAGCCGCGGCCCCAGGCCTTCACGCCAACTGTCCAGGAGCCGCTCGGCGGCGCGCTGGCGGTAAAAGACATCCACCTGCCGGCGGTCAACCCGCAACTCCCTGGCCGCCCACTCCTCCAGGTCCCGGCTCAGGGCGAGCTGTTCGTCGAATACCTGGTGAGTGCGGGCCAGTATCTGTTCAGTGGTCAGACCCTGCTGCCGGAACTGAGAGACAACGTCTATGCCAAACCCCCAGTGCACATTTTTCAAGCGGTCCATCACGCCTTCACAGTAACCCTGCACCAGGGCTTGCTCATTGAGCAGGTGAGCCGGATTGCCCCGCACATGTTCATACACCGCCATGAATTCCCGGCGGTCAAACGCGGCCCACCGCAGGTTCAAGCCGCGCCACAGGCGTTCATGCCCGATGAGCATCGACGGGGGCACCGAACGGATGTTTGTTCGCCACAGGTCGAGCCTCTCAAGGAGCTCAAGTGACGCCACCCCCTGTGGCCACTCCTGCACCGAGCCCTCCATGCGCAGCGAGCGCAGGTGCGTGAGGGCGCTGACGTCCAGGTTTTGCGAAAGCCCCGCGACGGACAGGTTCTGCAAGCGCTCCATTGCCCCCAGGCGTTGAATGAAGGGGACCGAATAGGCCACGTCCCGACCATTCAACGTCAGTTGGTTGAGATCGACGAAGCGGTTCAGCCCGTCGACCAGTCCGGTGCCCGGCGTTGCGTCAAGAAACACCTCAAGGTGTCGCACCCGGGAAAACTGATCGGCCAGGCGCACGCCCTGATCACCCAACAAAAGCTCGGCATGTGCGCTCAGCGCCTGCACATGGGAAAAGTCTGCACTCAGCCGCGGAAGGTCCGTCACGCTGCCCAACGACAGAATGCTCTGGGGCGGCCGCTCGCGGTAAATGCCCTGGCGCCAGCAACCGATGATGTCGGCCGCTACCCGTTGTTGCTGGCTGGCCCCGCCCGCCTGCCCGGCAGCAGCGGCGGTCCACTGATCAAGCTCTGCCTGCAACAGGTCAAACTCACGCTGGCGGTTCCCCAACAGGGTGAAGATCTGTTGGGCGCTTTCACCGGCCTGCAATCGGCTCAGGACAAAATCGCTGGCCTGCCCGGCGTTGAGGTTCGGATAGAGCGCCTGCACCCTCGCCGTCAGCGATGCATCCACGTCAAAGCCTTTGCCCCGACCGCTCAACGGGTAACCCAGGACGCCCCCCGCCCCTGTCAACACGGGCCGCGAACGCGGTGCGCGCAGGCCGAGCACATTGGACATTTGGCTACGGCGGCGGGTGGCATAACTGGCCACCGCCTGTTGCAGTTCCCGGTCCAGGGTCGCCACGGGCATGTCCAGGCCAGGTCGGGCCGCAGCGGGGATCGCATGCACGACGGACTGGAAGAAATTACGCCGCCCGGTGGTCCGGCTGTTCAGCGCGACACCGCGCTCGTCGTAGGCCTGGAAGGCTTCGCCCTGCTTGACCAGGTATCTGCGCAGCGGCGCATCTTGCGGGCCAATGCTGTTCAGTAACGGTCCTTCGACAGCCTGAAAGCGCACTTCCAGGCGCAGATTGGTGGGCCAGCCCGGCAAGTGTTGCAGGCAATGCAGGGCCAGGCGGTCCGTGTCGGCACCGGCGTCGGCCTGACGATGCAGCCCCGCCAGGGCACGGCTCAGGCGGCCTTGTTGGACTGCGCGGCGAGCGGCATTGTCCAGGCGCGCCGAGGCTCCACGCTGACTGCGCAGTTGCAAGCGCTCCTGTTCGCTGGCGGTATCAAGAATTTCCTGGATGGCTCGCCTCGACAATCCAGGGAAGCGCCGTTGCAGCACCGCCTCTTCGCCAGCCAGCGGCGCCGTTTCCGCCACTGGCTGGCTGCGGAACTGCTCCAGGGTATCGGCCAGCACGGCGGGCAGCGGCCTGCCTTCGATATACGCCTTGCGCAACACGTCATCCTGGACCCCACTGATATCCCCAATAATGCCCAGTGTCGTATCAGAGAATTCTTCAGTGGCAGGCCCCAGTCGTCGCAACAGGGTCAGGCGGTCCCATTTGAAGGGCCGCTCATGCACATGCCGCCAGGCACCGGCGTTGTTGTGTTCAAGGATCGGTTGGTAAGCCTCGGGATTTTCCGGGTGTTTGATCCGCCACTTGCGGATTCGGCTGTCGAAGACCTTTTCATGCAGGTTTTCGCCGATACGCACATAAATCTTGCCGCCTGTCTCGTACTGGCCCCGGGCATTGGGCTTGAGAGCCGGGGCCAGCACCACCTCGCTGCGGTACGGCGCCAGGTCCGGTTTCCACAGCCGAGCCTCACCACTGGGCAGTTTGACCGGTACCAGGCCATCCACCCAGCGGGACACCTGGATTTTCGGCGCGCGACCGGCCAGGGCCGTCGAACCGCCGAGGGCGGCCATGAAGGCCACGTTCAGCGCCACCGACTCCAGATGTCCCCAGGCGGCATCCATGTCGCCTTCCTTCCACGCCTCGATGCCATGGTAGACCTCCAGGCCCAGCTGCACAGCCGTAACCGCCAGCATCACCTCCCCCAGGCCGGGCACGACAAAGGCCGCCACGTTCAGCACATTCAAGCCAATACTCAGCCAATGTTCGTGGCGTTCCTGGGCAGCCTTGCGATCCGCCTCGGCGGTGGGTACGGCGAGCGTTCTGGCGTTATCTTTCAGGCGTTGCAGGTGGTTGTCATAGAGCGCTCCGAACAGCTCGCCACTGATCAGGCTTTCGCGGCGCGCCAGGTTGATGTTCGGGTCGTAGACCTGCTCCATGTAGCCTCTGGAGTTCCACTCGAAGGTAAAGAGCTTGGTCTTCAGTCGTTGCAGGAAAGCCGGGGCTTCGTCTTGCGGCACCAGGCTGGCAAACAGCCGCTGATACTCCGGGGAGCGCAGGTTGATCGCCAGTTCCGCCTCGAACGCCTTTATCGACGGGTATTCCTTGAGCGGGTACAACGGCGCACCGGGGATCCACGCCACCAGCCGCTGGTCGGCCGCGGCCGGCACCAGCAACTCCCCGAGCGAGGCGCCGGGCACCAGCACAGTGCCCCAGCCCAACGGCTGCCGGGCATCTGCCATCGCGCCGACGCCCGGCCCGATCAGTACGACTTCACCCACCTTGCAGCCGAGAATCGCCAATTGGCTGCAGGCAACGGGCTTGCCATCCAACTGCGGCCGTTCGGTACCGGCCAGCAAGGCGTTGAGCATGGCATAGGCACTGTCGCTGACTTCGTTCTTCATCCGCGCCGTGTGCAGCCTGACGGCCAGCAGTTTCTTGTGCGCGTCGATCATCTGCTCGCGCACCAAGGCCTTGGTGCCCGCCTCCTCGAACACTTGTTGCAAATGCGCCTGGTATTGCCGGCCCAGGTCCAGCGTGCGGCAGAGCGCAGCAAACTGGTCCGGGGTGACGGCGAGCTTTTCGCGGTAGCGATAGCGGGCCCGGCGTGAATGGTCGTTCAGAATTTCGCCGTAGTACTCGGTGAACAACGCCCCTTCGGGGGCCAGCGCGCTGGTTTGCTCAAGGGCGATATCGGCAAAGTCTTCATTGCCTTCAAAGTTGAGCAATGCTGCCTGCAACAGCGAATGCTGTTGCGGCACCTGACGGTAACGCAGGTAGTGCAACTGGTGCTTGTGGACGTCCGGTACCTCACCGAACCGTTTGCGCCAGGCGTCTTCCAGCAGCGGCTGGGCGAACTCGGTGATGCCCTTGAGGCCGTCGAGAGTCTTGGCCAGCCGCTCGTGGGCGCGGCGACTGGCCAACTGGCTGTCGGCGAAGGCCTGGCGCAACCCCTGGGGCGCGTTACTGAGCCAGGCAGGTGGTGCATCCTCGGGGACGCGCCCGGGCAGCAGGCCCGGCTTCAAGCGTCGGATGTCCGCAGCCGCGCTGCGGGCAATCCAGCCGGGCAAGCTGTTCTTGATCAATGCGGTGTGTAGCCCCTGCTCTGTCGGGGCGGGTAAGGTTGGCATGCGCTCGTTCCTGATGACTCTGTTAAGGAGTCCCAGTACAGCGAACGGGCCAACCGCCAGGGCGGTAGATAGCTACAGCCGGTGTTTTGCGGGAACTTGGCTATCCTCATCCATGGGTTTGATCCCTACCGCGAGGCCTTTATGGACGATTCCAACAACAAGCCACCGACTTTCTGGCAGATGCTTCACAGCGTGATGGCAGCCGCCTTCGGGGTGCAGAGCGGGAAGAATCGCGCCCGCGACTTTACCCATGGCAAGCCCAGCCACTTTGTCATCCTGGGTATTGTGTTTACCGCCGTGTTTGCCTTGACCCTGCTTGCCATCGTCAAGCTGGTGCTGCACCTGGCCGGTGTTTGAAGCCGGTCAATGCATCAGCAGTTGCAGGCTGAACGGGTAGCGATAGGTGGCTGGCTTGCCCTGGGCTGACAGTGCTCGAAAGTCGACGCCGTAGTCCTCGCGCCCCTGCATCTCTAAAAGGCGCCTGGCTTGTGGCGGATCAATCAATCGAAAGAGCCCGAGCTTGCGCTCACGCCCACCGTACTGCGCCATGCCCAGGCCGCGGGCATCGTCATGCAGCACCACCATCGCCCAGCCGCCAAGGGTGAAATGCCCGGCCACCAGCACACTCAGGCGCCCCTCAAGGCGCGCCTGCAACACTTCGGGCGAACTGTTGACCGCGCTGAACAACACGTCCCTGCCCGGCGTGCGCCCGCTGCCTTTGAGTGCATCCATTGCCCCCAGCGCCATTTCATCGTTGGCCGCCCACACCAGCGCGGTCTGCGGGTAGCGTTTGAATAACTGCGTGGCCTGGTCGAAAGCGCGCTGGCGACTCCACTCGCCATACACCAACTGGCGCAGGCGCACCTGCGGATGATCCGCCAGGGCGCGCTGCAAGCCTTGCTCGCGCAGTTGCGCGGCGGGAGTGGTCTTGGCCCCGGAGAACGCGATCAGGTCGAGGGTCTGGCCGGGGGCGACAGGCCCATGCAGGCGCAACAACTGGGTGAGCATCAAGTAGCCCGCCTGTTCGTCGTCGGCGACCATGCTGCCGATCCAGTCAGGGTATTTGCCGGCGTCCAGCAGTTGAGTCTGGTCCGCGGTCAGCGCGTTGTTGACGATCAGCAGCTTGACCCCGCTGCCCTGGGCCAGGCGCAAGATCTGCGGGGCAATGTACTGCTCGTTGACCAGCACCAGGTAGTCCGGGCGCTCGGCGCCTTGCAGGGCTTCACGGGCCTGCACCAGCGTGGTCTCGGGGTTGCGCTCGGAATAGCGCACACGCAAATCCAGGCCGAGGTCCCTGGCGGCGGCCTGCATGAATTGCGCGTAGCTGACCCAGAAGGTCTCGGTCGAATTGCCAGGGTTGAGAAACACCACCGACGTCGCCTGGGCGATGGCCCAGAACGGCATGCTCAGCACCAGCAAGCACTTGCAGAGAACCTTCAACATCGTTGCCTGAGCCCTTCGGAATGACGGCCCATGATAATGGCATCAGGCCGGTCAATCTCGGCTAATTGCCGATTGTCGACAACAAGGCTCGATAACGCCCTTTTATTGATGGCTGACCCAGAACACGGCAGTGGAAACCACCAGGATAATCAAGAACAGAATGGCCCACGCATCGACACTGCTGTCACTTTTGCGGGCTTTGGTCGGATTGCTCATAGCATCGCCTCTTGTCGGTTTTATAGGTGATTGCACAAAGACACGAGCACAGTAAAGTTCATGATTGCCCGCATGACAAATGTGGGTATCGCGATAACCGTTCTCATTAGGCCATTTGGTTATTTGCATATACTCAAACATCACTTTTGCGCATAAACGCAAACTGGTATCGTGCGCCGGCTCCGTTGGGAGTGCGCGGCCGTGCGCGCAGATTTGCCGAGAACAGGACCTATATGTACGTATACGACGAATACGATCAGCGCATCATCGAGGACCGCGTCAAGCAGTTCCGTGATCAGACCCGACGCTATCTGGCAGGTGAACTGAGCGAAGAAGAGTTCCGCCCTCTGCGCCTGCAAAATGGCCTTTATGTTCAGCGCTTTGCGCCGATGCTGCGGGTTGCCGTGCCTTATGGCCAACTGACTTCCCGTCAGACGCGCATGATGGCCAAGATTGCCCGCGACTTCGACAAGGGCTACGCCCACATCAGTACTCGCCAGAACGTTCAATTCAACTGGCCGGCCCTGGAAGACGTGCCGGACATCCTGGCTGAATTGGCCACCGTGCAGATGCACGCCATTCAGACCAGCGGTAACTGCCTGCGCAACGTGACCACCGACCAGTTCGCCGGCGTTGCCGCTGACGAGCTGATCGACCCCCGCCCATGGTGTGAAATCGTCCGTCAATGGACCACCTTCCACCCGGAATTCGCCTACCTGCCGCGCAAGTTCAAGATCGCCATCAATGGCTCGACCTCGGACCGCGCCGCCATCGAAGTGCACGATATCGGCCTGGAGCCGGTGCACAACGCGGCGGGCGAGTTGGGCTTCCGTGTGCTCGTCGGCGGTGGCCTTGGCCGTACGCCGGTAGTGGGTGCCTTCATCAACGAATTCCTGCCGTGGCAGGACCTGTTGAGCTACCTCGACGCGATCCTGCGGGTCTACAACCGCTACGGCCGTCGTGACAACAAGTACAAGGCCCGGATCAAGATCCTGGTAAAAGCGCTGACCCCCGAGGTGTTCGCCCAGAAAGTCGACGCCGAGATGGAACACCTGCGCGGCGGCCAGACCACCCTGACCGACGCCGAAGTGCACCGCGTTGCCAAGCATTTCGTCGACCCCGACTACAAGGCCCTGAGCAATCAGGACGCCGCGTTGGCCGAGCTCGATGCGCAGCACCCGGGTTTCGCCCGCTGGCGCACCCGCAACACCCTGGCCCACAAGAAGCCGGGCTATGTCGCCGTGACCCTGTCGCTGAAACCTACCGGTGTTGCACCGGGTGACATCACCGACAAGCAACTGGACGGCGTCGCCGACCTGGCCGAGCGCTACAGCTTCGGCCAACTGCGCACCTCCCACGAGCAGAACATCATCCTCGCCGATGTTGAACAGTCTCAACTGTTCACCCTGTGGGGCGAGCTGCGCGAGCAGGGTTTTGCCACGCCGAACATCGGCTTGCTGACCGACATCATCTGCTGCCCGGGCGGCGACTTCTGCTCCCTGGCCAACGCCAAGTCGATCCCGATTGCCGAATCGATCCAGCGCCGTTTCGACGACCTGGACTACCTGTTCGACATCGGCGAGCTGGACCTGAACATCTCCGGTTGCATGAACGCCTGTGGTCACCACCACGTCGGCCACATCGGCATCCTGGGCGTGGACAAGAAAGGCGAAGAATTCTACCAAGTGTCCCTGGGTGGCAGCGCCAGCCGCGATGCGAGCCTGGGCAAGATCCTCGGCCCGTCCTTCGCCCAGGAAGCCATGCCTGACGTGATCGGCAAGCTGATCGACGTGTACGTCGAACAGCGCACCGAAGATGAGCGTTTCATCGACACTTACCAGCGCATCGGCATTGACCTGTTCAAGGAGCGCGTCTATGCAGCGAATCATTAAGAACAACGAAGTCCTCGACGAAACCTGGCACCTGCTGCCCAAGGATGCGAGCTTCGATGGCATCTCCAACTGCGACGACCTGATCGTGCCACTGGCCCTGTGGCGCGAGCACGCTCACGCCCTCAAGGCCCGCGACGGCGGCCTGGGTGTATGGCTGGACGCCGATGAAGAAGCCGAAGAGATCGGTGATGACGTGGAGCACTTCCAGGTCATCGCCCTGAACTTCCCGGCCTTCACCGACGGTCGAAACTACTCCAACGCCCGCCTGCTGCGTGACCGTTATGGTTACAAGGGCGAGCTGCGGGCGATTGGCGATGTGCTGCGCGACCAGTTGTTCTACCTGCGCCGCTGCGGGTTCGATGCCTTCGCCTTGCGCGCGGACAAAGACCCGTATGAAGCGCTGGAAAGCCTCAAGGATTTCTCGGTGACGTACCAGGCCGCGACGGATGAACCGTTGCCGTTGTTCCGCCGCCGGTAAGCTCGCGTCAATAAAAAGCCCCGACCAGTCGGGGCTTTTTGCATTCAGGCGGTGGGTTGCAACGCGAGTTGCACTGCACCATCGACACTCAACCCGCTGATCAGCACCTGGGGCGCACACGCCTCAGGCAGCGTCTGCAACACCTCCTGCGCCTCATGCCGTACGCGGGCCAGCACCAGGCATTTGCCCTCCCCTCGCACCTGTACGAAAAACGCCTGCAACGCCTCGATGCTGGTGCCGTCCAGGTCGGGGGATTCTTCCAGGCTGAGCACGATGGTGTGCAGCGGTAACGTGGAATGTCGCATCAGGCTCAACACGGCCCCCAGCACTCGCTCGGCATTCGCGAAGAACAGCGCTTCACTGGGCCGCACGATCAGCACGCCGGGGATCTGTTCGGCGCTCGGGTGATGGAGCAAGTCGACAAAATCATGCCCACCGTCAATGCGCCCCAGCTCACGCACGTCCGCCGACGACATCTGCCGCAGCATCAACACCACGCTGATTCCGACGGCCACCAACAACCCATCCAGCACCCCCAGCACCAACACCGCTGCCACCGCGCAGATCACCAGCAACCGATCGCGGCGCCAGGAGAAATAGCGGCCCAGGGGCTGCAGGCTCAAGCCACGGCCCAACGCATAGATGACGATGGCGGCGAGTACCGGCTCCGGCGTCAGCGCCACCAGAGGCAGCACCGTCAGCACGATCACCAACACCACCAGCGCCGCCACGACTCCCGCCAGCCGCGAGTTGGCTCCCGCCGCCTCATTGGCCGATGTCGCCGAATACCCGGCGCCGGTGGGCATGCCCTGGAACAGCCCGGACAGCAGGTTGGCGGCCCCCAGCGCCAGCAGGTCACGGTTGGATGACACGCGATCGCCATGCTTGAGGGCGAAGGAGCTGATGGAGCCGTAGGACTCGGCGTAAAGAATCATCACCATGGCAAACGCCAACTCTCCCAGGCGCAGCCAGTCGGCGAACGGCAATACCGGCAAATGCGCCAGTTCCAGGCGCAGGTCGATGACGCCGATCAACGCCACGCCATGGGCCTGCAGATCCAGCCACTGGCCGGCGGCAATCCCGAGGATCACCACCAGCAACCCGCCCGGCAGGCGCCGAACTCGCGCGCATAGCCAGAGCAGCAGCAACGCGACGCCCGCAACGGCAGCGGCGGCCCAGTTCCAGCGCGGCAGTTGCTCCAGGAGCTGGGGCAGGAAGCGAATCAGGTTGTTATCGGTCAGGTGCACGCCCACCACGCTGGCCAACTGCTTGAGGATGATCGTCAGCGCCAGGCCAAAGGCAAAGCCACGCAACACCGGCTTGGCGATAAACGAGGTCAGCCCGCCCAGCTTGAGCATCCCGGCCAACAGGAAAAACGCCCCCGTCACCAGTACCAGGCCCATTGCCAGGCTCAGCCTGAGTGCCGGGTCGTCTCCCGCCAGCGTTGCCGTGGCCGCCGCCAGCACCGCCGCCGAGGACGATGTGGCAGAGACAATCGCAAAGCGGCTGGTGCCAAACAGGCCGTAGCACAACAACCCGGCAAACAAGGCGATCACGCCCGCCTGGGGCGGCAACGCGGCGATGCTGGAATAGGCCACGGCCTCGGGCAGCAACAGGCCGGCGATGGACAGGCCGGCCAGCAAGTCTTGTGCACGGTTCGGCGTGGTGTCGCTCTCAGGCTTGGTGTTCAATCCCTAATTCCCTGGCAAAAAAAACGGCCAATCCGCTGTCTGCGAATTGGCCGTGATCATTGCACTGAAACCGGGTGCTGTCAGGACACCAGCGAATAAATCAGCGCGGTAATCGCCACCAGGCCCACCGCCGTGACGAACACGTTGGACGCCTGGCCACGGTACTTGGCCATCGCCGGTACCTTGCGGATCGCGTACATCGGCATCAGGAACAGGATCGACGCAATGATCGGCCCGCCCAGGGTCTCGATCATGCCGAGGATGCTAGGGTTGAGGGTCGCGACGATCCAGCACACCACCAGCATGAAGGCAGCCGTCATGCGGTCCAGGGTCTTGGCAGCCGGGCGACGGCCGCTTTTGAGCACCAGGCCCTTGAGGCCTTCACTGGCGCCGATGTAATGGCCCAGGAACGACTTGGCAATCGCCACAAACGCGATCAGCGGCGCGGCGAACTCGATGGTCGGGTTGCTGAAGTGGTTCGCCAGGTAGGACAGGATCGACAGGTTCTGCGCCTTGGCTTCGGCCAGTTGCGCCGGCGACAGGGTCAGTACGCAACTGAACACGAAGAACAGCACCATCACTACCATCAGGATGTGTGCCCGGGACAGGATCTGCGAGCTGCGTTCCTCGGCGTGTTCGCCGTACTGGCGCTTCTGGTCCACCGCAAAGGCCGAGATGATCGGCGAATGGTTGAACGAGAACACCATCACCGGAATCGCCAGCCACAGGGTATGCAGCAGCGCCGACGGGGCCGGCACGGTGCTGGCGGTGCTGAGGATGCCGCCGTTCCAGTGCGGCACCAGGTACACGGCGAGGAACAGCAAGGCGACGATAAACGGATACACCATCAGGCTCATGGCCTTGACGATCACCTGCTCGCCACACCGCACCACGGCCAGCAGGCCGAGGATCAGCACCAGCGACAGGATCGCCCGCGGCGGCGGCGCGATGTGCAGTTGATGTTCCATGAAACTGCCGACGGTGTTGGTCAGCGCCACGCTGTAGATCAGCAGGATCGGGAAGATCGCGAAGAAGTACAGCAAGGTGATCGCGGCACCGGCCTTGAGGCCGAAGTGCTCCTCGACCACGTCGGTGATGTCCGAGCCTTCACGGCCCGAGAGCACAAAGCGGGTCAGGCCACGGTGCGCGAAAAACGTCATCGGGAATGCCAGCAGCGCGAGGATCACCAACGGCCAGAAGCCGCCAAGGCCCGCGTTGATCGGCAGGAACAAGGTGCCGGCGCCGATGGCCGTACCGAACAGGCCGAGCATCCAGGTGGTGTCCTGGCGGCTCCAGCTTGTGAGGGTTGCAGGTGTCGTTGCGTAGCGTTCGTCGACGCTATTGGCCTGATCATTCATCCGTTCGGATCTCCGCATTCACTCAGTCGAGACGAGTCAGAAAAACCTGACAGGCAGCGCCACGACCGAAACAGGGGCGCGATTGTCCGGGATTCGCTTGAAGAAGCAAAGACTTAGCTGAGGAATGGTTGTGCGGTGCAGAGGATTGAAGGCGATTTTGGCAGCGTCAATTTTACATTTCATAAGAAATCTATTTTATAAATTCATCACGTCATGTATTTTTAAAGCACGCCCCTCACTGGACTACCTGCCATGCCAATCGTGCGCATCGACCTTCGGAAAAACCCCGACGTCACCTACGCCAAGCGCGTCGGCGTATTGATCTACAACGCCATGCACACGGCCATCGGCGTGCCTGAACACGACAACTTCCAGATCCTCACCGAGCACGATGAACACCACTTCATCTATGACCCGGAGTACCTGGGCATCCAGCGCACCGACAACCTGGTGATCATCCAGATCACTCTGAACGAAGGCCGCAGTACCGAGCAGAAAAAGCTGCTGTACAAAACCATTGCCGAGAGCTTGCACCGTGAACTGGCGGTGCGCCTGGAAGATGTGTTTATCAGCCTGGTGGAGGTCAAGAAGGAAAACTGGTCGTTCGGCAACGGGATCGCGCAGTACGCCAGCTAAACGTTTTATGATGCCGCCCATCCCTGCCACCACCTGATCCTGAGAGCCCTCGATGCCACGCGTGTCCCGCAAACAAGCCGAACTCAACCGCGAAATCATCGTCGAGGCCGCCACGCGGCTGTTTCGTGAACGGGGCATCCATGGCATCAGCGTGTCGGACGTGATGGCCGCCGCCGGGCTGACCCATGGCGGTTTCTACGGGCACTTCGAGTCCCGCGAGGCGCTGGCCACGGAAGCCTGCAACCGGGCATTCGAGCAATCGAGCGAGCGCTGGCAGGCCAGGGTCGAGCAAAGCCCTGATCCCGAGGCTGCGCGCCTGGCGTTGATTGATCCGTATCTGTCGGCCGCCAATCGTGACAACCCCGGGGACAGTTGCCCGGTTGCGGCTTTTGCCGGGGAGATGTGCCATGAAGCCGCCGACAGCGCGTTGCAACGCAGCTTTATCCGGGGCTTTGAAGCGTCCATGGGCATCCTGGCCGCTACCCAGGCCACCGGAACCCCCGAAGGTGACCGGCAGGCCGCCATTGCCCAGTACGCGATGATGGTCGGCGCCCTCACCCTGGCACGTGCGACCAAAGGCAACGGCCTGTCTGATGAATTCCTCGCTGCCGCCAGGAATCTCCTGATCCCGGAAAAAAACCTCGGCTGACGCGTTGACAGCCAAACGCCAGCGCCAGCATGATCGGCCCATGAACCTTATTCAGCTGGCCCTCACCCGCACCACCACCACGACCGCTTCCGGCGGGTCGTGTGGTAGCGATGAGTGGCGCGCAAACTAAGCCACCCGGATTTACCCAAGGCCCCGCCAGCAATGGACGGGGCCTTTTTATTGCTCCGCCATCTGGCAAACACAAGGAGCAGCACCATGCCTGACAACAAGCGCCCCGCCCTGCTGATCATCGACATGCAGACCGGTCTGTACGATGGTCCGGAAAAACCCTACGAACGCCAGCGCGTACTCGACAACATCAACCAGCTGATTCAGCGCGCCCGACACGTTGGCGTGCCGGTTTTCGCTGCACGTCACACCGGCCCTGCGGGTTCGCCCATCGAGGTGGGCAGCCCGTTTTGGCAACTATGGCCAGCACTGGAGGTTGATGAAGCTCGCGACACGGTTTTCAATAAAACCCGGCCCAGCTGTTTTCTCGGTACCGAGCTGTCGCAGCAACTGGCGGCGGCACAGGTGAATGAACTGGTGATCGTCGGGATGAAAACCCAGTACTGCATCGACACGACGTGCCGAGTGGCCGTGGAGCTGGGGTTCTCGGTGCTGCTGCCGGAGGATGCCCATACTTGCATGGACACTCCGGCGTTATCGGCCGCATCGATTATCGAGCACCATAACGCAACCTTGGCCGGGGCATTTGTGCAGCGTGTGAAAGCTGACGATATCTGCTTCTAAAGCCTGGAGCTTTACCTAAGCCGAGGTTCTCAATACGTTGCGCAGTTCGCCATTGATCGCGCTCTGCGCAACAGCCAGTTGCTCCACCAGATCACCGGCTGCGTGCGCCGTTAACGCAATCACTGGGCGGTCCCAGTCGTAATTTCTTATTACATTGATGCGGAACCCACCATGGGTATCGAAGGAGGGGTACCAGCCGACATCCAATATAAGCCCACCGGCGTATTCAACCTGAAGCATGTCCTCTTTCAACAGGTGAACCTGACTCTCCATCGCCCCATCCTGCAAGATGGAGAGATCATCATGGGTGACGTTTCCGTCAATAAAGCCTAGTGAGATCAACTTGTTAACCTCCTGAATTCCTGCTCGGAAACCGGATGACCATGTATGACGCCCGCGCTTGACTCAATTCGAACCCAGTAGCTGGGCTTGCCATCACTGGCACCTATGACTTGCGGATACTCCCTGAGTTTCCAGGGTTTTGCATGAGTGCTTGGCACTCCATTTTTATAGGCTTCTCGCTCAAGCTTTTCAATATTTATACCGGGCTTGTATTTGGCCGGGCCGTATCGGGTGCTGCTGACAATATCTTCCCAAGCTAGGTTTTTTGATGGGCTGTGCTTGTAGCCATAAGAGGTCCACTCGACGATTTCGGAGGTGGCAGGAACATGCATCCATGACGTCTCTGCTAAGGAAAGTCGTCGAAGTCTGCTGCAGTAAAAAGGCCTGGGACGAGCGGTCTGGAAAATCAGATTAGGCTGGTGAGAAATGAAATTTTTCTGCGGTAAAGAAACGATCGGGACTACAAATCCCGCATAATCCAAGCCTCTAATCCTTCAGGAAGAACCTTCCGATGCCCGTCACCGTTCTGGTCCTGGTTGAAACCATCAACGACTACCTGCCGATCATCGAAGGCAATGGCTTTCACGTGATTCTTGCGCCCACCCCGGCCGAACGCGCCAAGGCCATCAAGACCCACGGCGGGCAGGTCCAGGCGGTGCTGACCCGTGGCCCGCTGGGCCTGTACGCCGAGGAAATCGCCGCGCTGCCGCTGCTTGAGATCATCTGCGTGATCGGCGCCGGGTATGAACACGTGGACCTGCAAGCCGCCAGCAACCGTGGAATCGTGGTCACCAATGGTGCCGGGGTGAATGCGCCGTCGGTGGCCGACCACGCCATGGCGTTGTTGCTGTGCCTGGTGCGGGACATTCCCCGGGCGGACGCAGCGATACGGCGCAGCGAATGGCCCAAGATAATGCGCCCTTCCCTGGCCGGCAAACAGTTGGGCATTCTCGGCCTGGGCGCCGTGGGCCTGGAAATCGCCAAGCGGGCCGCCCTGGGTTTTGGCATGGAGGTGAGTTATCACAACCGCCAGCCCCGCGAGGACGTGGACTACACCTACTGCGCCACCGCCGTGGAACTGGCGCGGGCCTCGGACTTCCTGATCCTGGCCACCCCGGGCGGCGCCAGCACGCGACATTTGATCGACCGCCAGGCCCTCGACGCACTGGGGCCCAACGGTTTCCTGGTGAACATCGGCCGTGGCAGCGTGGTGGTCACCGCCGACCTGATTACCGCCCTGGAGCAACGGCGCATCGGCGGCGCGGCACTGGACGTGTTCGACGATGAACCCAACGTGCCCGACGCGCTCAAGCGCCTCAGCAATACCGTGCTCACGCCCCACGTCGCCGGCCTGTCGCCGGAAGCCGCCCATGACACCGTGCAGCGCGTGGCGGACAACCTGCTGGAATACTTTGCCGGCCGCCCTGTGCTGACGCCCGTGGCACTGCCTCCGCGAAAATAATGGCCAATAGCCATGAATCCTTGCAAAACCTGACTACACTGCCTGAGGGGATACTCAGGATGCCGGTACTGGACCGGCGAAGGAACGCAGGATGGTTTGCCAAGGACCCGGCTCGGCCCGCCAACGCGGCGCAATAGGACTGATGGGTGCGATGACCCTGGGGATCGCACTGTTGTTCCTGTTGCTGGTGGTCGACAGCGGCCGGCTGTACCTGGAAAAGCGCAAGCTGCAACGGGTTGCCGACACCGCGGCGCTGGAAGTGGTCACCCGCGGCGGCGCCTGCGTGACGCCGAATACCAACGCCGCGCAATTCGCGATCCAAAGCGCAGCCCGCAATGATTTCCCGCTCAACGCAGACCGTACCCTGGCGACCACCTGTGGCACCCTGGTCACCGGGGCTGACTTCATGCGCGCCTTCAGCCCCAATCCCTCAAGGTCCGATGCGATCCAGGTCATCGCCACCCACCGCGTCGTCACCAGTATCGCCAACCGCCTGTTCATGCTGCTCTCCACCGGCCCTTTCGAGCCGACCATCCGGTTGCAGGCAGTGGCCGTGGCCGCCGTGCCCGCGCCACCGGTGGCCGTACTGACCATCCGCAGCACCTTGCTGACCGTGGACAGCACCAAGTCCGCCGCACTCAATGCGTTGATCGGCGGACTGCTGGGGGGCAAATTGCAACTCGACGCGGTGGGCTGGAAGGGCCTGATCAATACCGATATCAACCTGCTCAGTTACCTGGACGCGCTGGCGATTCAATTGAAGGTCAGCGCCGGCAACTACGACGAGTTGCTCAAGACCGACGCCAGCGTCGGCGATCTGATCCAGGCCGCGATAGATGTACTCAAGCTGGGGGGCGATGCGGTCAAGGTGGTGATCAATAACCTGGAAGCGATCAAGCTGATTGCACCCGGCACCAAGATCCTGCACCTGGGCGACCTGCTGACCATCCAGAACGGCACCGACAAGAGCGCCCTGGACGTTAACCTGCAACTGTTCAACCTGATCCAGGGGTTTGTGCAACTGTCGAACAAGTACAACGCGGTCGCGGTGGAGTTGCCGGTGGATGTGCTGGGACTGCTGAATATCACGGTCAAGACCAAGGTCATTGAACCGGCACAGGTTTCCGCCATAGGTAACCCCAAGCTGATCGCCACCCAGCCGATCTACGTCAGGACCGCGCAAGTCAGGACGTTGATCTCGGTGAAACTGCCGGCAATCGGCGCGGTGAACGATTTACTGGGCGGGGTAACGGCGCTGGTGGGCATCTTGTTAGGCAGCTCCTTTGACCCCAAAATCGGCCAGCAAATCGATGTAGCACTGGAAGCCGCCAGCGGCAGCAGCACGGTCACCGGATATCGCTGCAACGGGCCTGCGGACAAAGCCTTGTCGGTGCTCGGTACCACCTCGGCGGTTAGGCTGATGGTGGGCCAGATCGACCCAAAAAACCTGTTTTCCTCCACAGCACCACTGAACGTTGACGAATTCCCATTACTCGACCTTGGGGTGAAGACCTGTAGCAACGGTGTCTGCGATCCCCGGCAACCGTATGGCGTGGGTGGCATCAGCCTGAAGATCGACAGCAGCGTGGCCAAGACCGTCCGGAACCACACTTACCTGTCGCCGCCCGAGTTGAAAAGCCCCCCGGACTACTTCAGTTTCAGTTCCAACAACGTGGTGGGCAGCTTGAGCAACACCCTCAATGGCATCCAGTTGATCAACCATCCACCGACACAGGGCGGACTGATTGGGCTGGTGCTGAACCTGGTGGTCGGCCTGGTCACCGGCGTACTGAATCTGCTCAGCGGCATCATCTCCGGACTGCTCAGCCCGCTCCTCGACCCGCTGGTCAATAACCTGCTCGCCGGCCTGGGCATCGACCTGGCAAAAGTCGAAATCGGTGCCAACCTGTCCTGCAACCCCGGCGGGCGCGCAGTTCTGGTGATCTGAGCACATCAAGCCCGCTGATCATCGGCCAACACGCTAACCTATTAAGCCGCCCCAACCTTGTGGCTTGGCGGCCGCGCGCATTAGATTAGCCAATAGTCCAAGGCCTTAAGAATAAGCAGAAGGGATAAGCATGGCGCTTAATGACCAATCGACCCAGATTCGCCCCGGCGAAGAACTTGATGCCAGCCTCATCGATCCCTACCTCAAGGCCCATATCCCGGGCTTGAGCGGCAGCGTCAAAATCAGCCAGTTCCCCGGGGGTGCCTCCAACCTGACGTACCTGCTGGAATACCCCGGCCAGGAATTCGTGCTGCGCCGCCCGCCCTTTGGCCACAAGGCCAAGTCCGCCCACGACATGGGCCGCGAATACCGGATTCTCAACCAGCTCAAGGACGGTTTCCCGTACTGCCCCAAGGCTTACGTGCACTGCACCGATGAGTCAGTGATCGGTGCCGAGTTCTACGTGATGGAGCGGGTCAACGGGATCATCCTGCGCTCGGACCTGCCGCCGGAACTGGGCCTGGACGCGGCGAAAACCGAAGCCTTGTGCAAAAGCTTTATCGACAAGTTCGTCGAGCTGCACCAGGTCGACTACAGCGCCTGCGGCCTGGCCGACCTGGGCAAGCCCGAAGGTTACGTGGAGCGGCAGATTCGCGGCTGGAGCGACCGCTACGAAAAAGCCCTGACCCCCGACGCCCCAAGCTGGGAAGCGGTACGTGCCTGGCTCAACGACAAGATGCCGGCCGACCACTCCACCTCGAGCATCGTCCACAACGACTACCGCTTCGACAACGTGATCCTCGACCCGCATAACCCGATGCAGATCATCGGCGTGCTGGACTGGGAACTGACCACCCTCGGCGACCCGCTGATGGACCTGGGCAACACCCTCGCCTACTGGATCGAAGCGGCCGACCCGGCCCCGGTGCAACTGATGCGCCGCCAGCCGAGCAACGCCCCCGGCATGCTTACCCGCCGCCAGTTCGTCGACTACTACGCCGAACGCTCCGGGATCCAGATCGACAATTTCGACTTCTACTACACCTACGGCCTGTTCCGCCTGGCCGGCATCGTGCAGCAGATCTACTACCGCTTCTTCCATGGCCAGACCCAGGACAAACGCTTTGCGCAGTTCATTCACATGAACAAGCTGCTTGAGCAGATGAGCCTGAATGTCATCAAACAGTCTTCCCTCTGACCCTCTTCAAGGAAAAACCATGTCCAAGACCCAACTGTTCGACCTCGACGGCAAGATCGCTTTCGTTTCCGGCGCCAGCCGCGGTATCGGTGAGGCCATCGCCAAGTTGCTGGCCCAGCAAGGCGCCCACGTGATCGTGTCGAGCCGCAAGATCGACGGCTGCCAGCACGTGGCCGACGCGATCATCGCCGACGGCGGCAAGGCCACGGCAATTGCCTGCCATATCGGCGAAATGGAACAGATCACCAACGTGTTTGCCGCGATCCGCGAACAGTTCGGCCGCCTGGATATCCTGGTCAACAACGCCGCCACCAACCCGCAGTTCTGCAACGTGCTGGACACCGACCTGGGCGCGTTCCAGAAGACCGTCGACGTGAACATTCGCGGCTACTTCTTCATGTCCGTGGAAGCCGGCAAGCTGATGCGCGAAAACGGCGGTGGCAGCATCATCAACGTGGCCTCGATCAACGGGATTTCGCCGGGTGTGTTCCAGGGCATCTACTCGGTGACCAAGGCCGCCGTGATCAACATGACCAAAGTCTTCGCCAAGGAATGCGCGCCGTTCGGCATTCGTTGCAACGCACTGCTGCCGGGCCTGACCGACACCAAGTTCGCCTCGGCACTGGTGAAGAACGACTCGATCCTGAAAATGGCCCTGGCGCAGATCCCCCTCAAGCGCGTGGCCGACCCGAGCGAGATGGCCGGCGCGGTGCTGTACCTGGCCAGCGATGCGTCGAGCTACACCACCGGTGTATCGCTGAATGTGGACGGTGGTTTCCTGTCCTGATTCGGCTGGCGGGTGACTTGCGGTAATCTTGCGGGTGATTGCTTGCCTCTGGATGAAACATGGAACTGCACGTCGTTATCAAGGGCCGCAAGGACCTGGCCGAACAGCTTTACCAGCAATTGCGCACGGCCATTGAGTCGGGACAACTGGTGGCCGGGTCGCAATTGCCTCCCAGCCGCTTGCTGGCCCTGCAACTGGGCGTGTCGCGCAAGACAGTCTCAGACACCTACGCGGCGCTGACCTACGAAGGGTTGTTGGTCGGCAGGATCGGCCGTGGCACGTTCGTCAACGCCTGGGCCACGCGCCGCGAACACCTGCAAAGTGCCGCCGACCTTGCCTGCGCCGCCAACCTGGCCAAGTGGCAGGCCCTTCCCGCGCCCATGGGTCACCCCAACCGTGAAACCCGCCCGAGCCGGGACTTTATCGGCGGTGCCACCGCCCGCAGCCAGTTCCCCCAGGATGAATGGCGGCGCTGCACCCTCGATGCCTTGCGCCGTATCTCACAGGACAGCGGCTTCTACAGCCGGCCGGAAGGCTTGCCGGCCCTGCGCAGTGCAATCGCCGGGCATATCGCATTTTCCCGTGGGGTCAGGTGCAGCGAAGACGACATCGTAGTCACCAACGGCGCCCAGCAGGCGCTTGACCTGATCGCCCGCGTGGTGCTGGAACCGGGCACCGTCGTCGCCATGGAAGACCCCGGCTACACCCCGGTGCGACTGATGTTCGACGCCATGGGGGCGACCGTGGTGGGCGTGCCGGTGGACGAACACGGCCTGCGGGTCGACTTGATTCCCGACGGCACGCGGCTGATCTACGTGACACCGTCCCATCAGTTCCCCCTGGGCATGCCCATGAGCGTGCCGCGCCGTGAGGCGTTGCTGGCACGTGCGCTGGCGTTGGGCGCCATCGTGATCGAGGATGACTACGACAGCGAATTCCGCTACGAGGGCCGCCCCACCGACTCCCTGCAAAGCATGGACACCCGCGGCGTGGTCGCCTACGTCGGGACCTTCTCCAAAACCCTGCTGCCGGAGTTGCGCCTGGGCTACACGGTGTTGCCGCCGGCGATTTTCGGCGCGGTGCTCAAGGCCAAGCAACTCACCGACCAGCACAGCTCCACCCTGCCGCAATGGGCCCTGGCCAAGTTCATCAGCGAAGGCTACCTGCTCAAGCACATTCGGCGCTGCCATGGGGTATATGCCGGGCGCCGGGAACGGATTCTGCAGCGCCTGGCGGGGGACCTCTCGCCGTGGTTCGACGTGGTGCCCACCGTGGCCGGGTTCCATCTGGCCGCACTGTGCAAGGTGCCGGTGAATATTCCGCAGCTCACCCAATTGGCACGGGAGGCTGACGTGGGGCTCTATCCGCTGAGCGTGTTTTTCCACGACACACCGGTACGCGAGGGACTGAAGATCGGGTTTGGCGCGATCGAAACCCTGGACATTGACCCGGCGCTGGACGTGGTGCGGGATATCCTGCGACAGATTGGCTGAGGGAATTTCCGCCGGATTGGCTATTGGTCAAATCCGGATCGGGGCCTAGGGTGAACGGGTCTCGACTCACTCGGAGCCTCACCATGAAAGTACTGCTCGGCACCACCCTGCTGCTGGCCTCGTTAAGCGCCTTTGCCCACGACCCGGTGTACAACCAGGAAAAGATCAACGTGTTGCAGGAACACGCCCTGGCCAACGTCCCCGGCAAGAAAACCGTGATGCTCACCGTGGACTACGCCCCGGGCCAGGCCACCGTGCCCCATAGCCACACCGGCACGGCCGTGGCCTATGTGCTGGAAGGTGCAATCATCTCGCGGGTCAACGATGAAAAGGCGATCACCTACAAGGTCGGCCAGTCGTTCTATGAACCTGCCGGCTCGCGGCACTTTGAATCCAGCAATGCCAGCCAGACCCAACCGGCGAAACTGCTGGTAGTGATGGTGATGGATGACAAGGCCGACGTGCTCACGCCGCTGCCCCACTAACCCGCGCCACCGCACCCTCCTGTGGGAGCTGGCTTGCCTGCGATGGCGGTGCATCAGACACAGTTGTGTTTGCTGATCCACCGCCATCGCCGGCAAGCCAGCTCCCACAGTTTTAACCGCGCACAGTCAGTGGCTCAGGGTCGTTTGAAGTGGTGGCGCAGGTGTTCGATTCGAGGCCGGCAGGTACAGCCTTCAAGGTGGTCGTTGACCATGCCCATCGCCTGCATGAACGCATACATCGTGGTCGGGCCCACATAGCTCCAGCCACGCTTTTTCAGGGCCTTGGACAAGCGCGTTGACGCGGCTGACGTGGGGTTGGCCGTCCAGTACGCCATGTCCACCACGGCCGGGCGCTCATCGGCGGCCGGTTCAAACGACCACAACCACGCCGCCAGCGAGCCGGTCTCATCCACCAGCTCACAGGCGCGCCGGGCGTTGTTGATGGTGGACACGATCTTGGCGCGATTGCGCACGATGCCCGGGTCGGCCATCAATCGCTCGATGTCCTGCTCGGTGTACTGCGCCACCCGGCGAAAATCAAAGCCCTCGAACGCCCGCCGAAACGCCTCGCGCTTGCGCAGGATGGTGATCCACGCCATGCCGGCCTGAAAACCTTCCAGGCAAATCTTCTCGTACAGCGCAATGTCATCGGCCACCGGCACGCCCCATTCGTGGTCGTGGTAATCCGGGTACTCCGGCGCCGCCGTGCGCCACGTACAGCTGGTGACGCCCGCCGCGTCCGTGATCAATCCTGGAATATCCATAACTCACCCTGTGAACCAAGCCCGGGATGATAAGCGAAAAAAATTCCGGGCCGCCAACCGCTCAAGTACGAACCTTGCGGACCAACTGGTCAGACCGGGACCTGCCATCCGCATAATATTTACTTGCGACTTGAAAAAAACCGAGCGTAGACTGGCCCCGCACTGGACATACCGGTCAGACCACAACAATTAAGCCCTGGACCCACCAGGGCACCGAATAGAGATCCTTCCCATGCTCAGATGGTGCTCGCGTTCGATTTTCCTGCAAGTCGTGATTGGCCTGGTGATCGGCATAATCTGCGGCCTCGCCCTCCCTGAATTCTCCTCGCAACTCAAACCCCTGGGTGACGGCTTCATCAAGCTGATCAAAATGCTGATTGGCCTGATCGTCTTCTGCGTGGTGGTCAGCGGTATTTCCGGTGCCGGCGACTTGAAGAAAGTCGGGCGCATCGGCCTCAAGTCGGTGATCTACTTTGAAGCACTGACCACCGTGGCCCTGGTGATCGGCCTGATCATGGCCTTCAGCACCGGGATCGGCACCGGCGCCAATATCCACCTGGAGCAACTGTCGTCTGCCGGCCTGAATGAACTGGCAGACCGCGGCCAACACATCAAGGGCACCAGCCAGTTCCTGATGGACCTGATCCCCAACTCGGTGATCGGCGCCTTCGCGGACAACAACGTGCTGCAAGTGCTGTTGTTCTCGGTGTTGTTCGGCAGCGCACTGAACCTGGTGGGCGAAGCCGCTTCCGGCATCTCGCGGTTGATCAACGAGCTGAGCCACGTGATCTTCCGCATCATGGGCATGATCGTGCGCCTGGCGCCCATCGGCGTGTTCGGCGCCATCGCCTTCACCACCAGCACCTACGGCCTGGATTCCCTGCAACACCTGGGCAGCCTGGTGGGCCTGTTCTACCTTACGTGCTTCCTGTTCGTCGCGGTGATTCTGGGGCTGGTGATGCGCCTGTCGGGCCTGCGGATGATGCCGCTGCTCAAGTACCTGCGGGAAGAACTGTTGATCGTGATGGGCACCGCGTCCTCCGATGCCGTGTTGCCACAGATCATGCGTAAACTGGAGCACCTCGGGATTGGCAGCTCCACCGTGGGCCTGGTGATTCCGACGGGGTACTCGTTCAACCTCGACGGTTTCTCCATCTACCTGACCCTGGCCATCGTGTTTATCGCCAATGCCACCGGCACACCGCTGTCGATGACCGACCTGCTGACCATCCTGCTGGTGTCGCTGATCACCTCCAAGGGCGCCCACGGGATTCCGGGTTCGGCACTGGTGATTCTGGCGGCGACACTCACCGCAATCCCGGCGATTCCGGTGGTGGGCCTGGTGCTGGTGCTGGCGGTGGACTGGTTCATGGGCATTGGCCGGGCGCTGACCAACCTGATCGGCAACTGCGTCGCCACCGTGGCCATCGCCCGCTGGGAAAAAGACATCGATATCCAGCGCGCCAACAAGGTGCTGGACGGTCAACAAGGGTATGCCTTCCAGGCCAAGAAACCGGTGCTGCCCGCCCACCAAGAGTTCTGATGAGACAGACTCACCCCCTGTGGCGAGGGAGCTTGCTCCCGCTGGGGCGCGAAGCGGCCCCAAAAAATGGGCCTGCTGCGCAGTCCAGCGGGAGCAAGCTCCCTCGCCACACAAAGCAGACAGTTCAATTTAAAGGGAGCCACACGTGATTACCTCGTCAACCGTCGTCAATTCAGTGGTAGAAAAACTGCGCGCCGCCCTGGCGAGGGGTCAGTGGCGGCGCGGCGAGATGCTGCCCGGCCAGCGTGAACTGGCCGAGCAAATGGGCATCAGCCGCCCGAGCCTGCGCGAAGCGGTGATCGTGCTGGAAACCCTCGGCCTGGTACGCTCCATGCCCGGCAAGGGCGTGGTGGTGCTGGAAACCACCCTCAGCGAATCCCAGGCCCAGGACAGCGGCGTGGCCGACGCCAGCCTCGAAGACATCCTGCAACTGCGCTACACCCTCGAGCCCTTTATCGTCGGCCTGGTGGCGCAATCCATCAGCAGCAAGGAAGTCGGGCAACTGCGCCTGACCCTGATGGACATGCGCGAAGCCCTCGACGCCGGCGACAGCGAAGCCGGGATGAACGCCTACATCGCGTTCCACGAAGAACTGTTCGCCCTGACCTCCAACCCGATCTTCCAGAACGTGGTGCAACAGACCAGCAACGCCCTCAAGCAAAGCGCCCAGGTGCTGCGCAACTCCCCCGAACACCTGGCGGAACGCTTGCAGGAAAACGACGCCGTGGTGCGCGCGATCCGCAACAAGAACAGCGCCCTGGCCAGCGCCGAAATGCGCCGGCATATCCTGCAGGAAGGCTTGCGCATGGGCATTCGCTTGAACATCCCGGATGACCATCTGGGTAGCTGACTTCCAGGAGACCGCGCATGACCGCTCACGCCCTGCACACCCCTTTCCCCTTTACGCCGTTGCGCCTGGTGGGCAAGCCGAAACTCTCGGTGGACGACATCTACCCGGCACTGTTCGACGCCATTCTCGAGCAACGCATCGCCCCCGCCAGCCGTTTTACCGAGGAGAGCCTCGGGCAAAGTTTTGGCGTCAGCCGCAGCGTGATTCGCCGGGTGCTGGCGCGGCTGTCGCACCAGCAAGTGATCATCCTGCGGCCCAACCACCGCGCCCAGGTGGCGGCACCGGATGCACAACAGACCCAGCAGATTCTCGAGGCGCGGCGCCTGACGGAAATCACCGTGGTGCAGTTGGCGTGTGCCCAGGCGAAACCGGCGCAGATCCGCCAACTGCGGGAGTTGATCGCACGGGAGCGCGACTGCATCGAGCGTGACGAACGTGGCCCGGCGATTCGCCTTTCCGGGGAATTTCACCTGCAATTGGCGGCAATTGCGGGCAACGCGCCGCTGGCACAGTTTCTCAACAGCCTGGTGCCGCTGACCTCATTGGCGATTGCGCAGTTTGAGGCCAAGGCTTGCACGTATTGTGCGTGGCAGGAACATAGGGCGATTGTGGAGGCGGTGGAGCATGGCGATGCCGGCAAAGCCGTCAACTTGATGACCCTGCATCTGGATCATCTGGAAGCCAAGCTACTACGCAGCAATTGATCACACTGTTTTAACCTGTGGCGAGGGAGCTTGCTCCCGCTGGGACGCACAGCGGCCCCAAAAACGGGACTGCTGCGCAGCCCAACGG
The DNA here is from genome assembly GCF_013385665.1 of Pseudomonas sp. D4002. Lineage (NCBI taxonomy): Bacteria > Pseudomonadati > Pseudomonadota > Gammaproteobacteria > Pseudomonadales > Pseudomonadaceae > Pseudomonas > Pseudomonas sp. D4002. The sequence continues at coordinate 33,020 of NZ_JACAPN010000026.1, read as the reverse complement.
GAGCAAGCTCCCTCGCCACAAGTTGAGATAACACGCCGATAATCAAATGCAAAAAAGCCCGATATCTTTCGATACCGGGCTTTTGGTTTTACCGCTCAATCAAGCCAGTTACAGCACCGATTGACCGCTCATCGCCAGGTCCAGCAACTCACGGTTGGCTACCGCGTACATGGCGTAGTCCGTGCCGACTGCAGCACGAATCTCCACCATCATGGTGCGCCAGCGATCAGCCATGTCCTGGTGCTGCTCAAGCCACAGGGCCACGCGGGCTTCCATGTCTTCTGGCGCATCGGCCATTTGCAGTACGGAAATGGTGATCGCCCGTTGCTGCCAATCCACGTCATCGCGGAAGGCTTCGCGGGCCTGGGCCTGCCAGTTGTTGCCCACGGGCAGGCTGCTGATCTGCTGCAGGTACCACGGCAAGTCCAGGGCGCTGCCGACGGCGAAGTAAGCCTTCGCGACGTCTGCCGCACTCTGGCCTGTCACGTCGGCGGCTTCGATGATTGGCAGCAGGGTGTACAGGTGGGTAGTGCCTGCAACCATGCGCGCCAACAACTCCGGCACACCGGCTTCGACGTAAGCCTGGTAACGGTTCTGCCAACCTTCGCGGGTCGGGCCTTCCAGCAGTTCGTCGAGCTTGAGGCCCAGCGCGGCAAGGTGCGGACCGAAGTGCGCAACATCACGCCCCGCATCCTGTTCGTTGCGACGGCTGCGCAGGAACCAGCGCGTGGCACGGCGGCCCAGGCGCATCAGCTCGTCCATCAGCTCCAGTTGCACGTCGGCCGAGACCTGGTGGTCCAGGGCTTCGATCTGACGGAACCAGTGCGGGAGGTGGAAGATGTCTCGCACGATCACGTAGGCGCCCGCCACGTTCGCCGGGCTCATGCCGGTGGACTCTTTGAGGCGCTGAACGAAGGTGATGCCCATGTGGTTGACCAGGTCGTTGGCGATCTGGGTGCTGACGATCTCGCGCTTCAGACGGTGGCGACGCATGGCTTCGGAGAACTTCGCCACCAGGCTCGGCGGGAAAGCGGTCTCCATGTCACGGGTCAGGTAGTCGTCATCCGGCACCAGGGATTTGAGCAACGCTTCCTTGAGGTCGATCTTGCTGTAGGAGATCAGTACCGACAGCTCCGGACGGGTCAGGCCCTTGCCCGCAGCGGCGCGCTCGTTGAGCTGCTCCTCGGTCGGCAGGTACTCGATGGCACGGTCCAGCTTGCCACGGCCTTCCAGGTCGCTCATCAGGCGCTTGTACTCGGCCACGCGCTCGAAGGCTTTGCGGGCAGCCAGGGACAGGGCCTGGGTTTGCTTGTAGTTGTTGCCCAACACCAGGCTGCCGACTTCGTCGGTCATGCTCGCCAGCAACTGGTTGCGCTGCTTGTCGGTCATGTCACCGGCCTGCACCACTTCGTTGAGCAGGATCTTGATGTTCACTTCGTGGTCGGAGCAGTCCACACCACCGGCGTTGTCGATGAAGTCAGTGTTGGAACCGCCGCCATTGAGGCCGAATTCCACACGACCCAGCTGCGTCATGCCGAGGTTACCGCCCTCGCCCACCACCTTGCAGCGCAGCTCGTTGCCATTGACGCGCAGGGCGTCGTTGGCCTTGTCGCCCACATCGGCGTGGCTCTCGGTGCTGGCCTTGACGTAGGTGCCGATACCGCCGTTCCACAACAGGTCCACCGGCGCCTTGAGCAAGGCATTCAGCAGTTCGGTCGGGGTCAGCTTGTCGGCCTGGATGTCGAAGCGTTCTTTCATCTGTGGCGAGATGGCAATGCTCTTCGCGCTGCGCGAGAAGATACCGCCGCCTTCGGACATGATGCTGGTGTCGTAGTCGGTCCAGGCCGAGCGCGGCAGGTCGAACAGGCGCTGACGTTCAGCGAAGCTGTTGGCCGGGTTCGGGTTTGGATCGATGAAGATGTGCAGGTGGTTGAAGGCGGCGACCAGTTGCAGCTTGTCGGACATCAACAGGCCGTTGCCGAACACGTCGCCAGCCATGTCGCCCACGCCCACCACGGTGATGCTGTCTTGCTGGACGTTGATGCCGCGCTCACGGAAGTGACGCTGCACCCCCACCCACGCGCCCTTGGCGGTGATGCCCATTTTCTTGTGGTCGTAACCGGCAGAACCACCGGAAGCGAACGCATCACCCAGCCAGAAGCCGTAGTCGATGGCGATGCCGTTGGCGATGTCGGAGAAGGTCGCAGTGCCCTTGTCCGCTGCTACTACCAGGTACGGGTCATCGTTGTCGTGGCGCACCACGTTCAACGGTGGCACCAGGGCGCCGTCTTTCAGGTTGTCGGTAATGTCCAACAGGCCGGAAATGAAGATGCGGTAGCAGGCGATGCCCTCGGCCGCGATCTCGTCCCGGCTGCCGCCCAATGGCAGACGACGCGGCAGGAAACCGCCCTTGGCGCCCACCGGCACGATCACCGAGTTCTTCACTTGCTGGGCTTTTACCAGGCCCAGCACTTCAGTGCGGAAGTCTTCTTCACGGTCGGACCAGCGCAGGCCGCCGCGAGCGACGTTGCCAAAGCGCAGGTGCACGCCTTCAACCCGAGGCGAGTAGACGAAGATTTCAAACTTCGGCACCGGCTTGGGCAGCTCAGGAATAGCGTGCGGGTTGAACTTGAAGCTGAAGTACGACTTGTTCTGGCCGTTGGCGTCAGCCTGGTAGAAGTTGGTCCGCAGGGTGGCCTTGATCAGGTCCAGGTAGCGACGCAGGATGCGGTCTTCGTTGAGCACCTGAACGTCGTCCAGGGCCGTGAGGATCGCTTGTTCCAGGCGTTGCTGCTTGTCTTCGAGGTCTTCGGCGGTGAGCTTGCGCGCCAGGTAGAAACGGGTCTTGAACAACCGGGTCAACTCGCGGGCGATGTCGGTGTGGTTGTTCAGGGTGCTGGCGATGTAACCCAGGTCGAAGCCCAGGCGAATCTGCTTCAGGTAACGGGCGTAGGCACGCAGCAGCGCCACGTCGCGCCATGGCAGGCCGGCCGTCAGCACCAGACGGTTGAACGCATCGTTTTCGGCATCGCCGTGCACGATATGCACGAATGCGTCCTGCAGGGTGTCGTTCAATTGCTGGATATCGAGGTTCACACCTTCGGCGGCGATGAACGCGAAATCGTGAATCCAGAACTCGCGGCCATTGGCATGACGCAGGCGGTACGGGAATTCACCCAGGACACGCAGGCCGAGGTTTTCCAGGATCGGCAGCACATCGGACAGCGCCAGCGGCGTATCGGCATGATACAGCTTGCAATGCAGCTCGCGCTGGCCGGAAACCTGGCCCAGCGGCTGATAGAAGCTCATCACCAGCGGGTTGGCTTCGGTCAGGCTGAGCAAGTGCTGCATGTCGACCACGGCCGAATGCGCGGCGAAACGCTCGCGGTAGCCGGCCGGGAAACCTTTCGGGAAATCAGCCAGCACGTTGGTGCCATGGGCTTCGCCGAAGCTTTCCACCACCAGGCTGGAGTAGTCGTCCTGCCAGCTGCGGCAGGCCTGCACCACTTCTTTTTCCAGTTGCAGCGGGTCGATGTCCAGGCGGTTCTTCGGGTCTACCCGCAGGATCAACTGCACACGAGCCAGTACGGACTCGGAGAAGAACGTCCAGAACTCGCAGTCCGAGGCTTTCAGGCGATCCATCAGCACTTGCTGGATCTTCTGGCGCACCTCGGTGGAATAGATGTCCCGCGGCACGTAGGCCAGGCAGTAGCAGAAGCGGCCGTACGGGTCTTTGCGCAGGAACACGCGGATCTTGTTGCGCTCCTGGATCTGCACGATCGACATCACGGTGCTGAACAGCTCGTCCACCGGGGTCTGGAACAGATCATCGCGGGGCAGAACCTCGACCACCTGGGCCAGTTCCTTGCCCAAATGCGCCTTGGCCTGGAAGCCCGAGCGACGCTCGATTTCCGTCACCTTGCGACGGATGTAAGGAATCACCCGCACGCTTTCGCCGTACACCGAGGAGGTGTAGAGGCCCATGAAGCGGCATTCCTTGATGACCTTGCCGTCGGCGTCGATCTGGCGGATCGACACGTAGTCCGGGTAGGCCGGGCGGTGCACGCGGCTTGGGTGTGCAGCCTTGGCGAACGACAGCACGGCCGGCTCACGCAGGTAGTTCACCGCGTAGTCTTCGATGCGCAGCTCGTCGGCCGTCAGGCCCGGGCGCAGCAGTTTGGTCAGACCGAGGAACGAGTTGGCGTCATATTCGATATGACCGCCGTCCGCCTCGTCACGTACCACGAACTCTTCGTAGCCGAGGAAGGTGAAGTGGTTGCCCACCAGCCATTCCAGGAAGCTCTTGATCTCGGCTTTTTCTTCGCCGTCGATCACGTACGGGCTGGCGTCGATACCGGCCAGCAGCTCCTGGACCTTGGCTTTCATCGGTTCGAAATCGGCGACTGCAACGCGCACTTCGCCCAGTACCTGCTCAAGTTCCTTGCTCAGGACACTCAGCTCGGCGGCGTTGGCGCAACGGTCGATTTCCAGGTACATCAGCGATTCTTGCTGAACGTCTTCGCCCTGGGTGCCTTTGGGCAGGATTTCCAGCAGTTCGCCCTTCTTGCCACGACGCACGCTGAGTACGGTGGTTTGCAGGGTGTGGATGCTGTAGCCACGGCGGTTCAGCTCGGTACGCACCGAGTCCACCAGGAATGGCAGGTCGTGGTGCAGCACTTCGACCGCGGTGTGGGTCGATTGCCAGCCATGACGTTCGTAATCGGGGTTGTAGACCCGCACTTGCGGTTGGTTGTGATCAAAGCGCTCAAGCAGGCGCCAGGCAGACAGGGTGCAACCGGCCAGGTCGGACAAGCGACGCTGGGTCAGTTCATCCAGGGAAATGATGCCGAAGAATTGTTCAGCGAACAGCGCCACTTGTGGCAGTGCCTGTTCACTGATGTGCTGCGCCAGTGCCGCTTGCAGTTGGTGCTGGAAGTCGGCTTTGCTGGCTGCGGTGAAGAACGCCATCTGTGGTACTCCGCTTGGGCTTGTTATTGATGGAAGCGTCGCGTGTTATCCCCTTGCGGGGAGACCGTCAGCTCTGTTCGCGGTCTACAGTAACGAATTCAGAGTGACAGGTGGGTGAAGCTGGACAAGACAATGAGGTCACATTCAACTTCCATAAGATGCGCACCTTGCCAGGTGACGGTACGACGGGCAGGTCAGACTCCTGGCGAGGCACATCCGTTGCGCAGCTTAACGAGTGTAGGAAGCAAGCTGCTTGCGACGCTGCGACATATTCGGTCATCGGCACGCTGCCGGCGGGTTGCGACTTGGGCAACCGGGTGTTTTCGGAGAAATCCCGGGGCGCCGAGTACCGGAAATGACTGATATTGCCCGCCAGGTCATGCCACAAGGTCTGACACACGATGCAGCACAAAATTCGCCGCAATGGCACAATTGCCCTGCTTCGCCCTCCCCCAGACAGGATTAACCATGCCATTGCAACTCACCACCGCCCACCTGATCGTCAACCCGTGCGATGACGAAGAAGACAACATGGCCATGCTCTGCTGCCACGGCGACAAGGGCGAGATGTTCATGGTGACCCGTTATCCGGACGAGGACGAGGTGGAAGTCACCTGGGATTACGAGCCGTCGACCCTGGACGGGCTGAAGATCACCCTGAGTGCCACGACACTGTTGGTGGAGATTGGCGCGGCGGATGCCGATGCATTGGGCGGCCACGATCAATTGGCAATCACCCACGGCACCGCCGAGTCGGATCTGGCCGAAGTGGAAGAAACCCTGCAGAACATTCTCAAGGGCACCGGGACCTATATCCGGGCCTAGTTGCCAAACCCGCACAATGTGGCGAGGGAGCTTGCTCCCGCTGGGCTGCGAAGCGGCCCCAATCCAGCCAACTGCGTTCTGCCTGGAAAAACTCGGCAGCCTTGCTGGGGCTGCTGCGCAACCCAGCGGGAGCAAGCTCCCTCGCCACAAAGGCAGGCGCCTATCGGAAAAAACCTCAGACATTTCCCACATTTCCCGAAAAATACCCCCCGCGCCGTTAGTCTCCACCCCCTCCGATGCATTAAAGTAACGCCCCCAGGCCTGGCATTTTTCGCAATGCCCAGTCTCACCTCTCCAGGAACCGTCATCGATGGAACATCGTGAAGCGCTGCTTGCGCTGCGAACCTTTCTTTCAACGCAGATTCTCGGCCAGGAAAAACTCATCGAGCGCTTGCTCATTGCCCTGCTCGCCGATGGCCATATGCTGGTTGAAGGCGCTCCCGGGCTGGCCAAGACCAAGGCCATCAAGGAGCTTGCCGAAGGGATCGAGGCCCAGTTCCATCGCATCCAGTTCACCCCCGACCTGCTGCCCGCCGACATCACCGGCACCGAGATCTATCGCCCGGAAACCGGCAGTTTCGTGTTCCAGCAAGGCCCGATCTTCCACAACCTGGTGCTGGCGGACGAAATCAACCGTGCCCCGGCCAAGGTGCAGTCGGCATTGCTCGAAGCCATGGCCGAGCGCCAGGTCAGCGTGGGGCGCAGCACTTACGAGTTGTCGCCATTGTTCCTGGTGATGGCCACGCAAAACCCGATCGAGCAGGAAGGCACCTACCCGCTGCCCGAAGCCCAGCTCGACCGTTTCCTGATGCACGTGAAAATCGGCTTCCCCGATGCCGCCGTCGAGCGCCGCATCCTGCAGCAGGCCCGTGGCGAAGCCCTCAACGGTGAAACCAAGCCCGAGCGACGCGTCAGCCAGCAGGCGATCTTCGCCGCGCGCAAGGAAATCCTCGGCCTGTACATGGCCGATGCGGTGGAGGAATACCTGGTGCAACTGGTCATGGCCACTCGCACCCCGGCCAAGTTCGATCCGGAAATGGCCGAATGGATTGCCTATGGCGCCAGCCCTCGTGGCTCGATTGCCCTGGACCGCTGCGCCCGGGCCCACGCCTGGCTGGCCGGCCGCGATTTCGTCAGCCCGGAAGACATCCAGGCGGTGCTGTTCGACGTGCTGCGCCACCGCATCATTCTGTCGTTCGAGGCCGAAGCGGCCGGCATCGACCAGGACCGCGTGGTGCAACGCATTCTCGACGTCGTTGCCGTCGCTTGACGTCCATGAACGCTGGCGATGGAACCCGTGTCACCCTGAGCGAATTGATCGAGATGCGTCATCGCGTGCGGGAAGTGCAGCTGTTTTCCACGCCGAGCCAGCGCAGCCCGCTGATCGGCCTGCACCACTCTAAACTGCGCGGGCGCGGGGTCGATTTCGACCAGGTGCGGGTGTATCAGGCCGGCGACGATGTGCGCACCATCGACTGGCGCGTCACTGCACGCACCCAGGAGCCACACACCAAGCTGTTTCATGAAGAGCGCGAACGGCCGATCTTCATCATGGTGGAGCAAAGCTGCCGCTTGTTTTTCGGCTCGGGGCAGATGTTCAAATCGGTGCTGGCGGCTCAGGCGGCGAGCCTGATCGGCTGGGCGGCGCTGGGCCATAACGACCGGGTCGGCGGGCTGGTGTTCGGTGACAGCGAGCACTACGAAATCAAACCCCGGCGCAGCAAGCAAAGCCTGCTGCAATTGCTCAACCGGTTGGTACGGGTCAACCAGAGCCTCAACACCGAACGCCGCCCCGAAGCCGACGCCCTCGGCATGGCCTTGCGCCGAGCCCGGGAAGTATTGCGCCCGGGCAGCCTGGTGATTGTGATCTGTGACGAGCGCGCCCTGACCGAAGGCGCCGAGCAACAGCTGAGCCTGCTGTCACGGCATTGCGACCTGCTGCTGTTGCCGGTTTCCGACCCGCTGGACCACGCCCTGCCCGCCGCCGGCCTGCTGCGCTTCGCCGAGCGCGGCGCACAGCTGGAACTGGACACTCTGAATTTTGATCTGCGCCAGGCCTACAAGGCCCAGGCCGAAGCCCGCAGCGCACGCTGGGAACTGCTCGCGCAAAAGCTGCGGGTGCTGTTGATGCCCTTGAGTACCCAGGGTGAAATGGTCGAGCAACTGCGCGAATACCTGAACCCGCAACGCCCGGTTAAAAAGCAATGAGCAGCCTCGACCAACTGCAACCCCTGATCGCCCCGCCGGTGATCGGCTTCTGGCCGCCGGCGCCGGGTTGGTGGCTGTTGCTGCTGATCATCCCGTTGGCGGGCTGGGGCCTGTGGTGGCTGCGCCGCTTCCTGCCAGCCAAGCGCCCATTGGCCCGTGCCGAACAACCCCTGGACCCGCTGCGCATCGCCGCCCTCGCCGAACTGGCGCTGATGCCCAAACCCTACGACGGCGCACCGGCCGGTGCCTGGCTGCAACAACTCAACGGCCTGCTCAAGCGCCTGTGCCGCAACGACTACCCCTACAGCCAGAGCCACACCCTCAATGGCCGCAAGTGGCTGGCGTTCCTCGACAACCGCTGCCCCGCCGCCGGCCTGACCCGCTGGATGGTGCTGGTGGAAGGCGCCTACAAGCCCGAATGCAAACTCGACGACAAGGCCATCGCCGGGCTGACCCAGGCCGTCGACACCTGGATTCGCAAACATGTTTGAGTTCGCCTGGCCGTGGATCTTTGCCCTGTTGCCATTGCCCTGGTTGCTGCGCCTCATCCTGCCGGTGGCCGACAGCGGCGAACCGGCGCTGAAAGTCAGCTTCCTCAGCGACCTCGAAGGCCTGGCCCGCCGCCGCGCGCGGGTCAACCTGCCGGGATGGCGCCAGCAAGCACCGTTTGTGTTCCTGTGGCTGCTGCTGTTGACCGCCGCCGCCCGCCCGGAATGGTTGGGCGAACCCTTGCCGATTGCAGCCAGCGGCCGCGACTTGCTGGTGGCGGTGGACGTATCCGGCTCGATGGACTTCCCCGACATGCAATGGCAAGACGAAGACGTCAGCCGCCTGAGCCTGGTCAAGCACCTGCTGGGAGATTTCCTGGAAGGCCGCGAAGGTGATCGCGTGGGATTAATCCTGTTCGGCAGCCAGGCCTATCTGCAAGCGCCGCTGACCTTTGACCGGCGCACCGTGCGCACCTGGCTGGATGAGGCACGGATTGGCATCGCCGGTAAAAACACCGCGATTGGCGACGCCATCGGCCTGGCCCTCAAGCGCCTGCGCCAGCGTCCGGCGCAAAGCCGGGTGCTGATCCTGGTCACCGACGGCGCCAACAATGCCGGCGAAATCGACCCGCTGACCGCCGCCCGCCTGGCCGCCGAAGAAGGCGTGAAAATCTACCCGATCGGCATCGGCGCAGACCCCGAGCAAACCGGCTCCCTGGGCATCCTCGGCGTCAACCCGAGCCTCGACCTCGACGAACCGGCCCTCAAGGCCATCGCCGAGGCCACCGGCGGCCGCTACTTCCGCGCCCGCGACGGCAACGAACTGCTGAAGATCAAGGAAACCCTCGACCAGCTCGAACCCGTGGCCCAGCAACCCACCCAGGCCCGCCCCGCCCAGGCGCTGTACAGCGCGCCGCTGGCGTTGGCGCTGATCCTCAGCATGCTGCTGGTGATCCAGGAACGCTGGCCGGATAACGCCCTGCAACGCCTGTTCAGCAAACTCTCAAGCAAGGGCCGTTTCCTGCAACCCAATCCTGAATGGCGTGAACGCCTCAAACGCTTGCGTTTGCGGAGGCGTCGATGATCGCCCTGTGGCCGCACTGGTTCCGTCCCTGGTGGCTGTTGCTGCTGCCGCTGCTCGGCTGGTTGCTGTGGCAGTTGTGGCACCGCCAGAAACGCGCCGGGCGCTGGCAGATGATTCTGCCGCCGGCGTTCCATGCCGCGCTGCTCAGCGGCGGCAGTGGCCGCGAAAGCAAGTCGCCATGGGTGGTGCTCGGCATCGCCTGGCTGCTGGCCGTGCTGGCGTTGCTGGGCCCGAGCTGGGAACGCGTCGAACAGTCCAGCCAGAAGCCCGCCGACCCGCTGGTGGTGCTGCTGGAACTGACCCCGGAAATGCTCGCCACCGACAGCCCGCCCAGCCGCCTCGAACAGGCACGGCGCAAGCTGTTCGACCTGCTTCAGGCCCGCATCCATGCGCAGACCGCCATCGTGGTCTACGCCGGCAGCGCGCATACGCTGGTGCCACTCTCGGACGACCTGGCCACCAGCCATAACCTGCTGGAAGCCCTGCGCCCCTCGATCATGCCCGAGCCCGGCCACCGCGCAGACCTGGCGGTGGAAAAAGCCCTGAGCCTGCTCAAGCATGGCGGCCTCGGCCAGGGCCGACTGCTGCTGATCGGATCGTCCCTGTCCAAGCAGGAGCGCCAGGGCATCCGCCTGCAGTTGCAAGGCAACCAGGCGCCGAGCTTGTCGATCCTTGGCATCGGCAGCCGTGAAGGCACGCCGGTGACCCAGGAAAGCGGCGAATTCCTCAAGGACGCCCAAGGCGCGATCCTCGTGCCGCGCCTGGACAGCCCGACCCTCAAGGCCTTCGCCAGCGAAATGGGCGGCCTCTACCGCCAGGCACGCCTGGACGACAAGGACCTGCGCCACCTCGGGATGCTGGACGGCCCGCAAAGCCTGCGCAATGACGGCCAACTGCTGCACCTCGATACCTGGGCCGACCAGGGTTATTGGTTGCTCTTGCCACTGCTGCTGCTCGCTGCCTGCGCCGGGCGCCGGGGCTGGCTGTTCTTCCTGCCGTTGCTGCTGTTGGGCGCGCCGCAGCCCAGCTATGCCTTCGACTTCCAGGACCTGTGGCTGCGCCCCGACCAACAGGGCCAACTGCTGCTGAAGAAAAAACGCCCGGCCGAAGCAGCCGAACATTTCGAAGACCCGCAATGGCAAGGCGTCGCACTGTATGAAGCGGGCAACTATGCCGAAGCCGCCAAGCGGTTTGCCGAAGGCAGCGACGCCTACTCCCACTACAATCGAGGCAATGCGCTGGCCAAAAGCGGCGAGCTGGAAGCGGCGATCGATGCCTACGAACAAGCCCTCGAAGCCCAGCCAGACTTGCAGCCGGCGCTGAAGAACAAGGCGCTGGTGGAAAGCCTGATGCAACAGGAACCGGAAAAAACCGAGCCGGCCAAGCCTGCAAAAAACGAGGATGACGAAACCACCCAACCCGGCCAGACTGCGCAACCGGGCGCCAGCAGCCAGACCGCCACCGGTGGCGAGCAGACGTCCCAAGGCCAGGGCCAGCCCGGCGCGACCGACGCGCAAACCGGGGCCACGCCCCACGCCGGCAGCAACGAGGTACCCGGCAGCGAGTTGGGTGATGAACAAACCACCACCCCGCCCCTGCGCCCGGTCGACGGCACGCTTGAAGGCGAGCAGCGCCAGGCCCTGGAACAATGGCTGCGGCAGATCCCGGACAACCCCGGCGAGCTGCTGCGACGCAAATTCTGGTACGAACAGCAACAACATCAGGACAAGACTCGATGAACCGCTGCACCGCCTTTCTTCTCACCCTCGCGTTGTGGGCCAGCCAGGCCCAGGCCGCCGGCCTGGTGGCCAGTGTCGACCGCAGCCGCATCAATTCCGGGGAGACGGTGGAACTGACGGTGGAGTCCAACGATGTCACGCTGTTCGGCAAACCGGACCTGGCGCCGCTGGACCCGCTGTTTGAAGTGAGCGGCACGCGCCAGATCAACCAGCTCACCACCCTGGGCGGCGACAACCACGCCACCACCCGCTGGATCATCACCCTGCTGCCCAAGGAGAACGGCACCGTGGTGATTCCACCGTTGCAGATCGGCGAACTCAAGACCCAGCCGATTACCCTGCAAGTGGTGGAAACCGTCAGCCAGAACACCGAGGCCCAACTGGCTCCTGTGTTCATCGAAACCAACCTCGACCAGGACAGCGTCTACGTCCAGGCCCAGGCGTTGCTGACCGTGCGCGTCTACCACTCGGTGTCGCTGTATGACGACAGCAGCCTCACGCCGTTGCAGGTCGCCGATACGCGCATCGAGCAGTTGGGCGAGTCGCGCACCTACGAGAAAGTCATCAACGGCATCCGCCACGGTGTGATCGAAACCCGCTATGCCATCTACCCGCAGCACAGCGGCACGCTGACCATTCCGACGCAGACGTTCAGCGCCACCCTGGTAGAGCCACGGCCCGCCCAGGACAACAACCCCCAGGGTTCCAAGCCCGGCAAGCTGATTCACGTCAGTTCGCCGGAGCTGTCGTTGACGGTCAAGGCCAAGCCGGCAATGTACCCGGCCGACGCTCCCTGGCTGCCGGCCCGCAGCCTGACCCTCACGGAAAGCTGGAACCCCGAGCCCGATCACGTACAGGTGGGCGACTCCCTGACCCGCAGCCTGACCTTGAAAGCCGAAGGCCTGGCCGGCGCGCAACTGCCACCGCTGGCACTGAGCGACATCCCCGGCCTGCGCCGCTACCCGGACCAGCCGGTGCTGAGCAACCAGAACAACGACCGTGGCCTGATCGGCAGCCGTGAAGACCGCGAAGCGCTGGTGCCCAACCGCGTTGGCGCGCTTGAACTGCCGGCGGTGGACGTGGTGTGGTGGAACACCCACGAAGACCATCTGGAACGCACCAGCCTGCCGGCGCGCACCCTGCAAGTGGCGACCAACCCGAGCCTGATCGTGGACACGCCGGCCAGCCCGACCGTGATCACCGCGCCGGACAACGACAGCCTGTGGATCTGGCAACTGACCAGCCTGATCCTGGCCTGCACCACCCTGCTGGGCTTCGGTTTGTGGTGGCGTGCACGCTGGCAGCCGGCGATTTTGCGTGCCGCGCAAACCGGCCCGAGCCCGCGAACCCTACTGGACGACCTCAAGCGGGCGAGCCAGGCGAATGACCCGCAGGCTACGCGTCAGGCGCTGGATGCCTGGGCGCGACAGCAGCCGGAGACCCTGGCGGATATGGCGGCGCGGTTTGTGCCGTTGTCGGATGCGCTGGATGGGTTGAACGGCGCGCTGTACAGCGAGAGTGGGCAGTATTGGCAGGGAGAGGAATTGTGGCGGGCGGTGAAGGCGATTCCGATGGCGGAGCGCGAGCAGGACCCTGCGGGGGACAGCACCAGCTTGCCGCCGCTGTATCCCAAATAGCCCCTCTCAGAAACACCCAAAACCCAATGTGGGAACCGGGCTTGTGTGGGAGCTGGCTTGCCTGCGATGGCATCACCGCGGTCTGACTGACAGACCGAAGTGATGCCATCGCGGGCAAGCCCGGCTCCCACACAAACCGGGTTCCCACATTTTGATCTGCGGCGTCTGGGTTACTTGCGCGCCGCCTCCCACGACTTCAGCAACTCGTTATAACTGACCGTCTCACCCTGTGGCTTCTCATTCGCCAGCTTCGGTTTCGGCGCCCCCGGCTGGTCAAACCAGTATTGCGCGTCCCGTTCCTCGTTCATTTTCGGCCCGCAAATCGGCTGCACCTTGGAGCGTTCCAGGCGCGTCATGATCGCGTCCTGATCCTTGGCCAACCCATCCAGCGCCTGCTGCGGCGTCTTCTCTCCGCTGGCCGCTTCCGAAATATGGCTCCACCACAATTGCGCCAACCGTGGATAGTCCGGCACGTTGGTGCCGGTCGGGGTCCACTCCACCCGGGCCGGGCTGCGGTAGAACTCCACCAACCCGCCGAGTTTCGGCGCCAGGTCGGTCATGGCCTGGGAGTTGATGTCGGACTCACGAATCGGCGTCAGGCCAACGATGGTCTTTTTCAGCGATACGGTTTTCGAGGTCACGAACTGCGCGTACAGCCAGGCCGCCAGTTTCTGCTTCTCGGGCGTCGACTTGAGGAACGTCCAGGAACCTACGTCCTGATAGCCCTTCTTCATGCCCTTTTCCCAGTAAGGCCCGACGGGCGATGGCGCCATGCGCCATTTCGGCGTGCCGTCGGCGTTGACCACCGGCAGGCCCGGCTTGGTCATGTCGGCGGTAAACGCGGTGTACCAGAAGATTTGCTGGGCGATGTTGCCCTGGGACGGCACCGGACCGGATTCGGAGAAGGTCATGCCCGCCGCTTCCGGTGGTGCATAGGCTTTCATCCAGTCCACGTATTTCTGCGTGGCATACACCGCCGCCGGGCCGTTGGTGTCGCCACCACGGGTGACGCTGGAGCCCACCGGGTGGCAGTCCTCCACGCGAATGCCCCATTCGTCCACCGGCAAACCGTTGGGCAGGCCCTTGTCGCCGCCACCGGCCATGGAGAACCAGGCATCGGTGAAGCGCCAGCCCAGGGACGGGTCTTTCTTGCCGTAATCCATGTGCCCGTAGACGCGCTTGCCGTCGATTTCCTTGACGTCTTCGCTGAAGAATTTGGCGATGTCTTCGTAGGCCGACCAGTTCACCGGCACGCCGAGTTCATAGCCGTACTTCTCCTTGAACTTGGCTTTCAGGTCTGCCCGTTCGAACCAGTCGGCGCGGAACCAGTACAGGTTGGCGAACTGCTGGTCGGGCAATTGGTAGATCTTGCCGTCGGGCGCAGTGGTGAACGAAATACCGATGAAGTCCTTGATGTCCAGGGTGGGTGAAGTGAAGTTCTTGCCTTCGTTGGCCATCAGGTCGGTGATGGATTCTGTCTTGCCATAGCGAAAGTGCGTACCGATCAAGTCGGAATCGTTGACCCAGCCGTCATAGATATTCTTGTCGGACTGCATCTGGGTTTGCAGCTTTTCCACCACGTCGCCTTCCTGCAGCAAGTCGTGGGTCAGCTTGATCCCGGTGATTTCGCTGAAGGCCTTGGCCAGCACCTTGGATTCATACTCGTGGGTGGTGAGGGTTTCCGACACCACGTTGATCTTCATCCCACGAAACGGCTCCGCGGCCTTGATAAACCACTTCAGCTCTTCAAGCTGCTGGGCTTCGGTGAGGGTCGACGGTTTGAACTCACTGCCGATCCATTTTTTCGCAGCGTCTTCATAAGCATCCGCCCAGGCCGCAGCACTGAGCCCGCTGAGCGCCAGCACGGCCGCCAATGAAATGCTATGTCGCAGCTTATTGTTTTTATCGAACATAGAGACCTCCTGGTTTTGGGGTTCAAAAGGGGCAGCTAGCCCCAACGCATCACAGACAACAGCCACACCAGAGACAGCGCGGACGCCACCCAGATGCTCCAGCCGGTTACGCCGATCACCAACAAATGCAGGTAGGCGCTGCCGAGAAGACCGATAAACAAACGATCACCACGGGTGGTGCTGATCGGTAAAAAGCCGCGCCGGGGGATACTCGGCGAGCGCAATTCCCAGGTCGTCATGCCCACCAGCAGCAGGCCGATCGCGGCAAAGAACAGTGCAGTCGGGGTGGTCCAGGCCATCCATTCCATCATCGACTCCTCAGACCCGGCCCAGGGCAAAGCCCTTGGCCACATGGTTGCGAACGAACCAGATCACCAGCATGCCCGGCAAAATGGTCAACACCCCCGCCGCCGCCAGCACGCCCCAGTCGATGCCGGAGGCCGAAACCGTACGGGTCATCACTGCGGCGATGGGTTTGGCGTTCACCGACGTCAGCGTGCGTGCCAGCAGGAGCTCGACCCAGGAAAACATGAAACAGAAAAACGCCGTGACGCCGATCCCCGAGCCAATCAGCGGGATGAAGATCTTCACGAAAAACTTGGGAAAACTGTACCCGTCGATGTAGGCCGTTTCGTCGATTTCCTTGGGCACGCCCGACATGAAACCTTCGAGAATCCACACCGCCAGCGGCACGTTGAACAGGCAATGGGCCAAGGCCACCGCGATATGCGTATCGAACAAGCCAATGGACGAATACAGCTGGAAGAACGGCAGCAAAAACACTGCCGGCGGCGCCATGCGGTTGGTCAGCAACCAGAAGAACAAGTGCTTGTCGCCGAGGAAGCGGTAGCGCGAGAACGCGTAGGCCGCCGGCAGCGCCACGCTCAGGGAAATCACGGTGTTGAGGCTGACGTAGTACAGCGAGTTGAGGTAGCCGGTGTACCAGCTCGGGTCGGTGAAGATCACCTTGTAGTTGGCGAAGGTGAAGTCCTGCGGAAACAGGGTCAGGCCGCCGAGGATTTCGGTGTTGCTCTTGAAGGACATGTTCAGCAGCCAGTAGATCGGCACCAGCAGGAACAGGATGTAGACCAGCAGCGGGATTACCTTGCGCTTGCTCATGTTGGCGGCCTCAGCGGTTGGCGTCGGAGTGGGTCATGGCGGTGTAGAACAGCCAGGACACCAACAGGATGATCAGGAAGTACACCAGCGAAAACGCCGCCGCCGGGCCCAGGTCGAATTGGCCTACGGCCATCTGGGTAAGCGTCTGGCTGAGGAAGGTGGTGGCGTTCCCTGGCCCGCCGCCCGTCAGCACAAACGGTTCGGTGTAGATCATGAAACTGTCCATGAAGCGCAGCATCACCGCGATCAACAGCACGCTCTTCAGTTTTGGCAGCTGGATATGTCGGAACACCGCCCAGCTGGACGCCCGATCAATCCGCGCCGCCTGGTAGTACACATCCGGGATCGCCCGCAGCCCCGAGAAACACAGCAGCGCCACCAGGGACGTCCAGTGCCACACGTCCATCACCAGCACCGTGACCCAGGCGTCCATAGTGTTGGCGGCGTAGTTGTAGCTGATGCCCATCGCGTTGAGCGTGGAACCCATCAGGCCAATGTCGGCACGGCCAAAGATCTGCCAGATGGTGCCGACCACGTTCCACGGAATCAGCAGCGGAATCGCCATCACGATCAACACCAGCGACGACCATCGGCCCTTGGTGGGCATCGTCAGGGCAATCGCGATGCCCAGCGGAATCTCGATCAACAGCACACACGCCGAGTAGATGAACTGACGCAGCAGCGAGTCATGCAGGCGCGGGTCCAGCAGCACCTGTTTGTACCAGTCGGCGCCGACGAAGTAGCGGCTGGATTGGTCGAAGATGTCCTGCACCGAGTAGTTGACCACGGTCATCATCGGGATCACCGCGCTGAAGGCCACCAGCAGGAACACCGGCAATACCAGCCACCAGGCCTTGTTGTTCTGCACCTTGTTCATGGCTGCACCTCCAGCAAGTAGTCATCGGCATACACCATCAGCCACTGCCCCGGAAAGCTGATGGACGCCTGGCCCTCGGGCACCGGTTTGTCTTCGGCCAGGCGCACTTTCAACGGTGCGCCATCGAGGTTGAGGGTCATGATCTTGTAGGTGCCGAGGTCTTCCACATGGGTGACTTGCGCCTGTAGCGCGTCGGGATTGTGCTCATCCCACACATGGATAAATTCCGGGCGGATGCCGACCTGCAGCCTTTTGTAAGGCATTTCGCCAATGCGCTGCTGCAACGCCTCGGGCAACGCCAGATGTGTCCCGGCAAAGCGCACACCGCCCGCCTCTGCCTGCACCTCAATCAGATTCATCCCAGGGCTGCCGATGAAATAGCCGACAAAGGTGTGACTGGGCCGCTCGAACAACTCCCGGGGCGTACCGAACTGCACGATCTGCCCGCCATACATCACCGCGATCTTGTCGGCGAAGGTCGAGGCTTCCAGTTGGTCATGCGTCACGTAGACCATGGTGATGTTGAACTGCTCGTGGATCTGCTTGAGCTTGCGCCGCAGCTTCCACTTCAGGTGCGGGTCGATCACCGTCAGCGGTTCGTCGAACAGGATCGCCGACACGTCATCCCGCACCAGCCCGCGGCCCATGGAGACTTTCTGTTTTTCATCGGCAGTGAGGTTGCGGGCCTTTTTGTCCAGCAGGTTTTGCAGGTCGAGCACCTCGGCAATTTCCTGCACCTTGCTGTGAATCTTCGCCTCGGCCATGCCCTGGTTTCGCAGGGGAAAAGCCAGGTTATCGAACACGGTCATGGTGTCGTACACCACCGGGAACTGGAACACCTGGGCGATGTTGCGTTTTTCCGGGGTCAGCTCGTTGACCACCTTGGCGTCGAACAGCACCTGGCCTTCGGACGGGCTGAGCAGGCCGGAGATAATGTTGAGCAAGGTCGACTTGCCGCAGCCCGACGGCCCCAGCAACGCGTAGGCGCCGCCCTGCTCCCAGACGTGGTTCATCTCGCGAATCGCGTAGTCCTCAGGGCCGTTTGGCTTTGAGCTGTAGCTGTGGGCCAGGTTCTGCAAATGGATCTCGGCCATCAGGCAACCCTCGCGACACGTCGCCCGGGGGCCTGGACCAGCCGTCCCTGGCCATCGAACACAAACAGTTTGTGGGTGGGGATATAGATGCGGATCGGCGCGTCGACGTCGTACTCGTGCACCCCGGGCAAATGCAGCACCAGCAGGAAGTGTTCGCTGCGCACATGCAGGAAGGTTTCCGAGCCACTGATCTCGGCGACCTCCACGGTCACGGCCAATTCCAGGTCATCGTCGTTGCTCGGCACCAGGCTGATATGGCTGGGACGCACGCCAAAGCGAAACTCGCCCTCACCGATGGGCCGCAGGTCGACGTTCAGCGGGAAGTGCACGAAGTTGGCGAAGCTCACTTCATTGCCACTGATGCGCCCGGGCATCAGGTTGATCGGCGGCTCGGAAAACAGCTCGGCCGCCAGCACGGTTTGCGGCTGGTGATAGACCTCGGCCGCCTTGCCGCTCTGGATCACCCGGCCCTCATGCAGAATCGTGGTGGTGCCGCCCAGGGCCAGGGCTTCGTTGGGTTCGGTGGTGGCGTAGATCGCGATGGTATGGCGTGCCTTGAACAGCTCGCGCATTTCCTGGCGCAGTTCTTCGCGCAGTTTGTAGTCCAGGTTCACCAGGGGTTCATCGAACAGAATCAGCTCGGCATCCTTGACCAGCGCCCGGGCCATGGCGGTGCGTTGCTGCTGGCCGCCGGAGAGTTCCAGGGGGTGACGCTGGAGGAATTTCTCGATACGCAGCATTTTCGCGGTTTCGAGGACTTTGCTCTGGATCTGCTCGGCAGAGACTCCGGCCTGGCGCAGCGGCGAGGCGATGTTCTCGAACACGGTCATGGTCGGGTAGTTGATGAACTGCTGATAGACCATCGACACATTGCGCAGGCGCACCGGCTTCTGGGTGACGTCCACGCCATTCATCAGGATGCGCCCGCTGTCGGGCTTGTCCAGGCCGGCCATCAGGCGCATCAGGCTGGTCTTGCCGGAGAGCGTGCGGCCCAGCAATACATTGAAGGAACCGGCTTCGAAACGCAGGTTGGCGTCGTCGATCCAGGTTTGGCCTTCGACAACGCGAGTGACGTGCTCCAGGGTCAATGACATGACACGACCTTTTTATTATTGGAATGGTTCTGGCAGGAGCACAGAGCGAGTTCCGTGCCAACAACCCAAACCTCAGGCCGGTCAACGAGTTAGGCAAAACAGCGATTCGCCTCTGAACAGAAATGAACAGGTCAGGCTGAACAACTGAACAATCGGCGGGTTGACAATGAACAGTTCTGAACAACACTGAACGGGCCTTCCGCACCCCAGAACAACAATAAAGCAAGGGTCACCGCCATGAGCACACCGCTGGCGCACGATGCCATCATCCAGGACTCCTGGCGCCGCTGCCGGGCCTATGGCCTGGATCACCAGAGCACACCGAGCTTCGACCAACTGCCCGCAGACGGCGTCAGCCAGTTGCTGGAAAGCCAGCATTCCCTTGTGCAGACCACCCACCAGGAAGTGCTGCCCTACTACGAAAACATCCTCAGCAATTCCAACTGCCTGATCATGCTTGCCGACAACCAGGGCCAGGTGCTGACTTCGTGGGGCACCCAACGCTTTATCGACCCCAAGCTGGCCCGTGGTTTCAGCGCCGGCGCCAGCTGGATGGAGCGCTCCAGCGGCACCAACGCCATCGGCACCGCCCTGGCCTGTGCCCAGGCAGTGCATATCGAACATGACGAACACTTCCTCAAGGCCAACCGTTTCATGACCGGCTCGGCAGCGCCGATCTTCGATGCGCAGCGGGAAATCATCGCGGTGCTGGATGTGTCCAGCGACAGCTACCTGCCGCCCTCCCACACCCTCGGCATGGTCAAGATGATGAGCCAGACCGTCGAGAACCGGCTGATCCTCAACCTGTTTCGCGGTGAGCATTTCCAGCTGACGTTCAACACCGGGCTGAACAACCTCGACAGCCAGTGGGCCGGGCTGCTGATTTTTGATGAAAGCGGCCAGGTACTGTCAGCCAATCGCCGGGCGGACAACCTGCTGGGCATCAGCCTGTCGCGGGTATTGATCGACAGCCTGTTCAAGGTCTCGTTGCTGGAACTGCTCAACCAGCCCGAAGGCCTGCCCTTCTCGCTGCAAGCCGCCGGACGCAACCGTTTCCAGTGCCTGCTGAAACGGCCGAAACAGGCGCCAGTGCAGGCTCGCGTGTTTGTGGAAACGAAAAAGCCCCGCGAACCTGGCCCCACGGCCATCAGTCTCAAGACCCTGCACTTCGGCGATGCCCGCGTGGAAAAGGCCGTGCGTCAGGCCGAGCGCCTGCTGGAAAAGGATATTCCGTTGCTGATCCACGGTGAAACCGGTGTCGGCAAGGAAGTGTTCGTCAAAGCCCTGCACCAGGCCAGTTCCCGCAGCCAACAAGCGTTTATCGCGGTCAACTGCGCAGCGATCCCCGCCGAACTGGTGGAGTCGGAACTGTTCGGCTATGAAAAAGGCGCGTTCACCGGCGCCAACCAGAAAGGCAGCATCGGGCTGATCCGCAAGGCAGACAAAGGCACGCTGTTCCTCGACGAGATCGGCGACATGCCCCTGCCGACCCAGGCCCGGCTGTTGCGGGTATTGCAGGAACGCTGTGTGCAGCCTGTAGGCAGCAGCGAGTTGTACCCGGTGGATTTGCGGATCATCTCCGCCACCAACCGCTCGCTGCGCGAACAGGTACAGCTCGGGCGTTTTCGCGAAGACCTGTATTACCGCATCGGCGGCCTGACCCTGGAGCTCCCCCCGCTACGGGAGCGCACGGATAAACAGGCGCTGTTCAAGCAGCTGTGGCAACAGCATCGCGAGCCGACGCAGTGGGCCGGGTTGAGTAACGAGGTGCTGGCCTTGTTTGAACAGCATCCGTGGCCGGGCAATCTACGCCAGGTGAGCAGCGTGTTGCAGGTGGCACTGGCCATGGCGGAAGAGCAGCCGATTCGGGCGGAACATTTGCCGGATGATTTTTTTGTGGATTTGAATGGGGTGGTGCCGG
This sequence comes from Pseudomonas sp. D4002, assembly GCF_013385665.1. Lineage (NCBI taxonomy): Bacteria > Pseudomonadati > Pseudomonadota > Gammaproteobacteria > Pseudomonadales > Pseudomonadaceae > Pseudomonas > Pseudomonas sp. D4002. The sequence continues at coordinate 12,053 of NZ_JACAPN010000026.1, read as the reverse complement.
TGTGTGATGCAGTGGATGACAGTCTGGACCTGAATGAGCGACTGAAGGCGGTGGGCGGGAATATCTCTCACCTGGCCAGAGAACTTGGCGTCAGCCGCAATACCCTCTACAAACGCCTGCGACAAAACGGGAATTCTGTGTAGAAACACAATCAAAAATGTGGGAGCGGGCTTGCTCGCGAATGCGGTATATCAGTCGCTGATGCTTTAACTGACAGTCTGCATTCGCGAGCAAGCCCGCTCCCACATTGGAACTACATTGGGTTTGAGAAGTGGGTTCAGTTCAGGACCGGCCTTGCCCCCATTGGCACTTTGCGCCCTGGCGCCGCCATCTCAAACAACTGCTCCACCCGCGCACTCTCCTCCTCACTCGGCTTGATCGCCCATGCACACGCCACAAAAATCCCCGCATTGACCACCAGCCCCACAATCCCGCTGGTCAACGACCCCAGCCCGGGAATGTCGTCCGGGTACATCGTCGTCAGCACAATCGCCACCACGATCCCCGCCAGCATCCCGGCAATCGCGCCTTCCTTGTTGCCGCGGCGGCTGAAAATGCCGAAGAACAGCGGCACCGCCAACTGGATAATCCCCTGGTAGGAAATCTGCGCCAGCAATTGCAACCGCGCGTAATCAAAGGTCAGGTACGCCAGCACCGAGGCGGCGACGATAAACACCACCATCCCGGACTTGGCCAGCAGCGTCAGTTGCCGATCGGTACGCGGGGTGTTCCAGGTGGCCAGGTCGTTGGCGAACTGGGTGCCGCAGACCTGCACGCAGCCGTCGACGTGACCGATGCTCGCCGCCAGTACGATGACGATCGCCAGCGCCAGCATCCACGGCCCGCCGATGTCGAACAGCGAGAGGAACCAGCCTTGTTGCGGGTGCGCGATGACGTTCGGGTCCTGGCTGATGGCCGCGGCAAACAGCATCAGAATCCCGTAGAAACCACCCACCAACAGGATCGTGTACAGCGTGCCTTTCTTCACCGCCTTGACGCCGCTGGCGGTGTAGATGCGCTGGAAGCTCATGGGCCAGCACATCGAGCCGATCACGCCGGTGAAGATCAGGCTGAACATGTACAGCGGGCCGTAACCGGTGCCGCTGGCGCCGGGAATCAGCAACATTTTCGCCGGCAGGTGCGCCAGGTTGGAGAACGACGCCTGGTCGCCGAACAGCAGGAACACACACAGCGCCGCACACACGACATAGGCGATCAGGCCCTGGAACATGTCGGTCATGATCAGCCCGCGCATGCCCATGCTCACGGTCCAGTACTGGCGCACCAGCACCACCACCACGCCGGCGACCAGGCAGGTGGTGACGCCCCAGCGGCCGAAGCTGGCGAACTGGAACAACATCGCCAACGCCTGGATGCCCATCACCACCCACGGGAATACCGAGATGATGCCGATGATCGAGGCCACGCGCTTGACCACCGGGCTGTTGAAGCGCATGCCGAGCAAGTCCGGCTGGGTGCGCAGGTTGAAACGCTGGCCCCAGGTCCACGCGCGGCGGGCCATCAGGTACATTGCCGTCACGCCAAGGGTGGCGTAGACCATGCCGTAGAAGCCCAGGGCGCCGCCGATGGTCAGGGCGAAAAACGCGGTAAAGGTCGAGCCCGGCCACCACGAGTTGGTGTAACACATGGCGATGTACCACGGCCCATAGGAGCGCCCGCCTACGGCGTAATCGGAAAAACTCGTGCTCTCGCGGTTGGTGGCGTACAGCACGGCGATCATCCCGGCCAGGAACAGGCCGATGACGCCGAAGGTGATAAAGAGGTTGGCATCGCTGGCGGTGCTGATCATTGCGCATCCCCCTCTTCGGGTATTTCGCCGGCCTTCAATTCGGCGACGTACAACGCCCACAGGCCCAGGCCTGCGAGGACTGCAATGGCGATCCAGTAGAAGATCGGCAACGGTATGCCCAGTACCAACGCGGTACTGCCGCTCACGCTCAAATAGAACGGCGGGAATAAGGCGAGCATCAGCAACAGGAAAAAGTACACGCCGAAGAGTTGGCTTTTCAGGCGTCCGGGTGGTGCGCTATCAGATTTCATGAGTCGGGTGCTCCTTGAATTTGTGGATCGTTTTTTTGTGTGATCAAACAAAAATCAAGCAGTGAAAACGCAGGCACCAATCAGCGCCCAAGTGACTTCATTCAATGCATTATTGTTGTCTGGCGCAGGCTCAAGCCTGTCTTAGCCAGGTTTCCCATTGCGAATCGTTGATGATGCTGCGGGCACGCATGTGCTTCCAGGTGCCGTATTTGTAGAAGTCGAAATCCAGCTGCGACACCGCGTGCTGCACCATCGCCCAGGTCGACCATTTGATGTCCGCCAGGGCCTTGTGCAACTTGATGCGCGCGAGGTTCTGCGGGGTGACCTGGCCGAAGTAATCCTCGATCAGGGCCAGTTCCATTTCATCAGTGAAAAACATCTCGCCGAACCACAGCGCCAGTTCGTAATGCCGGTCGTTGTTGGAGGCGTATTCGAAGTCCACCAGACGAATTTGCCGACGGTCGTTGAGCATGAAATTACCCGCCAGGGTGTCATTCATGCAGGGAGCCAGGTCGATGCCGGAAGCTTGCAGCACGCCCCGGGCGCGGTCGCATTGGCGGCGCAGCCAGGCGTCGTCGGCGGGCTTGCAGCCGTTGAGTTGCTCCACCTGCCGCTGGTGCTCGGCAATCATGTCGAACACGGTCTTGGTCTGCACCAGTGGCGGCTGGTCGTTGAACGCCTTGAGGGCGTGCAGCGCGTTGTGGCGCACATCGCGGTCGAGGAAGTCGTGGTTGGAGGAGGCGCGCCAGCCCTCCATGAACTCGAAGACTTCCACGCCGAACTCTTCAAGGAATGCGAACACCGGCGCGCCATAGCCGGTTTGCGCCGCCTTGAGGCTGGCGTCGTGGGCCGTGCGGCGGTCGATGAACATCTCGGTGCCCACGCCCGGCACCTTGAAGAAATACGCAGTGTCGATCCCGGCCACTTCCACCCGCCAGTTGGTGTTGGAAATCCCGCCGCTGACCGGTTCATAACGAATGCCGGTGCCGCCCCAACTGGCAACCCCGTGCACCGCCGCTTCCAGCTGACACTCTTGTGGCGTACACGCCTCACCTAACGCTTTCATGCCTGCCCCTCCTGTACCTGACGTAGCCAACCTTCAAACCGCGGGTCTTGCAGACTTTGGCGGCAGCGCAACAGCGTCCACTGCCCGACCTTGGAAAACTCCAGCGGCCGCGCCGAGGTAGCGCCGACCCAGAGGCCCCAGAGCGTCCAGTACCAATCGTTGATCAAGGCGTACAAGCGGCAGCGCGCATAGTCGCTTTCACGGCACTCGCCGGCCCAGGCATGGATGCCTTCGCGCCAGTCGTTTTCGAAGACGTACAACTCGTTAAGGCTGATGGCCACGTCGTACCAGGGATCACCACTGCCGGCGTAATCGAAGTCGATCAGTTGCAAGGCGCCGTCCGGGCCGATCATCACGTTGCTCGCCACGCCGTCGCCGTGCAGCGGCACCGAGTCGCTGGCGTTCAGTTGCAGCGAGGTCCAGGCCAGGTCAATGCAGGTGCTGATCCAGGCGTGGTCGATGGGCAAGGCCACGCTGTAGCGCACGCATAATTCGCGCAGGTGCTGGATGTCTTGCAGCGGCGAGCGGGTGAAGCCCGGCGAGGTGCCTTGGTGCAATTGTTTCTTCAGGGCCCAGAGCGCTTGCAGGCGCTGGGGCTGCATCAATTCGTCGAGGCGGGCCCAACGCCACTCGCTGGTGGGCAACGCATCCAGCAGCAACACGCCGGCCGTGGCATCCACCAGGCGCACACCCGGCGTCACGTCGCAATCAGCTGCCAGTTGGGTGGCGCGGGCAGTGCGTTCAATGTCGATCAGCGCGCGCATGTCGTCATGCAAGACTTTGGCGTAACACTGGCCCCACGGTGCGCTGACGGTAAAACCGGCCCACTCGGTGGCCAGGCGTACCGGCGAGGCAATCCCGGCGGTGCCCTCTTCGACCACCACATGGGCGGACAAGCCGGCGGCCTCCAGGGCGCCCAGCAGCCGTGACTTTGCTTGCAAACGACTCGACATGGCAGACCTCAGCGGTAGGCGTTGGGGGTGGAACAGGCGCGGTGCAGCAACGCGGTCAGCATGTGCAGGCCGTTGCGCATGTCCTGTTCGCTGGTGAATTCCGCTTCGTTGTGGGACACGCCATTGCTGCTCGGGATAAACAGCAGGCACACCGGGTAATGCCGGCTCAGGCTGATGGCGTCGTGGCCTGACACGGTGACGCTGTTGCCGATGGGCAAGCCCAGTTGCTGGCCGACGCCGTAGGCCAACTCGGCAAAACCGTGGTGCAGGTGGGTCGGCTCACGCAGGGCGCGGCTTTCGATGCTGTAGTCGGTCGACGTGGCGCTGGCGGTGGCCTTGAGGCTGGCGTCCAGGCGCGCACCGGCTGCGGCCAGTAATTCGGTGTCGGGCGAGCGGTACTCGACATGCAACGTCACGCTGGAAGGCACAACGTTGGGGGAATTGGGATAGATCTCCAGGCGCCCCACCGAGCTGTGCAGTTGCACGCCGTGCAGGTCGGCCTCGGCCCGCACCGCAGTGATCGCGTGGGCGGCGGCCAGCAAGGCGTCCTTGCGCGCGGCCATGGGCGTAGGGCCGGTGTGGTTCTGTTCACCGATGAACCGAATCCGTTGCTTGAGGGCGGCCCAGGTGTCGCGCACCACACCGATGGCCAGCCCGTCGCGCTCAAGGCCATCACCTTGTTCGACGTGGATTTCCACATAACCGGCGACGTCCAGCTCGACGCGGCCCTCTCCCAGATAACCAATCTGCTGCAGCGCATGCTTGAGGCTGATGCCATCGCCATCGCGGCAGGCCCAGGCGTCTTGCAGGGCCAGGTCACCAGTGAACACGCTGCTGCCGATCAGGCTGGGCTGGAAGCGTGCGCCCTCCTCGTTGGTCCAGTTCACCACCACCAGGTTGCACGCCGGCGTTTCGCCGCGCTCGCGCAGTTGGCGAGCCAGGCTGGCCACCGCGACTGCGCCGGCCAGTACGCCATAGACCCCATCGAAACGCCCGGCTCTCGGCTGGCTGTCCAGATGCGAACCACACAGCACGTAGGGCGCTTCTGGATTAAAGGTGATCAAACCGAACATGTTACCCACTGCATCCACACGCACGTCAAAACCGCGTTCAGTCAGCCAGGCCGCGAACAGGTCGCGCACGGCGCCGTCTTCGGCCGAGGCGGCGAGGCGATGCAGCCCACCGGCCTTGGTCGCGCCGATGGCCGAGGTGTCGCGGAACAGCGCCTCGAAGGTTTCAAGGTCCTGTTCACTGGGCACCAGCAACTCAGGGGTAAAGGATATCGACATGGGCTTGCTCCAGGCGGGTCGCAAAGTCGTTGGACGGCGCACGATTGGTGACCAGGGTCGTGATGGCGCTGAACGGCAGCGTATTGATAAAGGTGCGGTGGCCGAACTTGGCGTCATCGGCCAGGATCACGCTGCGCAGGCTGTGTTTGGTCAGTTCCCGGCGCAGCAGCGCCTCGGGCTCCTGGTAGTCCATGAACCCCAGCTCAAGGTCGACAGCGCCGATGCCCATGAAGGCAATGTCGTAGTGGAACTGTCGGACGAATTCCAGGGTGTGGGCGCCAATCAGCGCGTTGTCGTTGCGGCGCACATCGCCGGGCACCACCAGCACCTGGTTGGCGCTTTGCTCGGTGATCAGGCGGGCGATGTCCAGGGAGTTGGTGATGATGCGCAACTGGCTGAACGCGGTCAGTTGCTGGGCCAGGGCCAGGGTCGAGGTGCCGGTGTCGAGGAACAGCACCATGCCTTCGCTCACCAGCTTCGCTGCACACACCGCGATACGCGTCTTGGCCTGGGGCTTGATGCGGCTGCGCACTTGCAGCGGCTGTTCTTCGTTGAGCCGCGGCAGGATCGCGCCGCCGTGGATGCGCCGCAGCTTGCCGGCTTCTTCCAGGTACTTGAAGTCGCGGCGGATGGTTTCTTCGGAGACGAACAGCGCCTGCGCCAGGTCCGACGCCTTGACGCGCTGGTGTTGGGTGAGCAGGAGCATGATTTCGTCGAGACGTGGCTGGTTGAGCATAAAAGAGGTATTCCAGGGCAGGTTCAGGCGGCCGGTATTGCGCGCCCCACGGCGAAACGCGGCGCGAGCCGGTCCAGCGGGGAGCATAGAACGTAATACAGCCATGGACAGGGTCACGGGTACCTCTCACTCATCAGGGTGTGAAAGGGCAGGACAACACAAAGCGTTTATCACGGGCGGGCTTCTTTTGAGCCCACTCCGGGTGCAATCAATCAGGGCATCAGCATCGGGGGGAGGTGCTGATCCCAGGGGGCGATGGCTTCGACGGCCGCGCAGAATTGCAGCACCTGGGCGTCGGCAAAACGTGGGCCGATCACCTGCAGGCCAATCGGCAAACCGCTCGGGCTGAAGCCGCAGGGCAGGCTGGCAGCGGGGTTGCCGGTGATATTGAACGGATAGGTAAACGGCGTCCAGCGGGCCCAGGGCACCGCGCCCTCCTCGCCCGGCCAGCCCTCGGGGGCAACCCGGTCGGCGGCGAACGGCAGGATCGGCATCGTCGGCATCAGCAGTACGTCGTAGTCATTAAACAGCGCGTGTACCTGATTGGCGAACAGTGCACGTTGCTGCACGGCCTTGAGGTAGGCCGCCAGATCGTAATCGGCGGAGCGCTTGATCAGCGCAGCGAAACCCGGGTCCAGTTGGTCGAGGCGATCGGCCAGGGATTTGCCATAGGCGATCCCGCGCCCGCCGACCCACAGGGTTTCGAAGGTGGCCAGCGGGTCTTGCCAGTCCAGAGTCAGGGTGGTGACGGTGACCGGCAGCTCATCCGCAAGGTAATGCACCGCCGCTTCGACGGTGACGGCGATGACCGGGTCCACCGGCGTATCGAACAAGGTCGGGCAATACGCCACACGCACGGGGCCCAGCGGTTGGTCGCAGCGCGCCAGGTAGGACTCGGTGGGCGCGGGCAAGGCCTGGTGATCCAGCGGATCGGGGCCGGAGAGGATATCGAAGAGTAACGCGCTGTCGCGCACGGTGCGGGTGATCGGGCCGGCGTGGCTGAGCATTTCAGTGGCGGACCAGGGCCAGGTGGGGATGCGCCCAAGAGACCCTTTAAGAGCGAATGCACCGCAAAAGGCGCCGGGAATGCGCACCGAACCGCCGCCGTCGGAACCCAGCGTGGCCGGGACCATGCGTGCTGCCACCGCAATGGCCGAGCCGGAACTGGATCCTCCGCTGGTGAGCTGGGGGTTCCAGGGGTTGCGGCCATTGCCGAAAACCCGGGAGGTGCTGGCGCCGGTCCAGCCGAATTCGGTGGTGGCGGTCTTGCCGAGGATGATCGCGCCGGCCTCCTTGAGGCGGCGGATGATCGGGGCGTCCTGGGTGGGGACGTTGTCCAGGCCGGTCAGCGAACCGCGGGTGGTGCGCAGATTGGCGGTGGAGAACAGGTCTTTGATGCCGAAGGGGATGCCGTGGAGCGGGCCACGAAATTGGTTGGCCTGCGCTTCTGCGGTCAGGATTTCAGCCTGCTCCCGCGCGGATTCGGTGTAGACGTCGCCGAAGGCATTCAGTGTGGGATTGTGGGCTTTGATGGCTTCGAGGCTTTGCTCGACCAGTTGCACAGGGGTCAGTGTGCCTTGGCGGATGCTTTCGGCTGCGTGCAGGACGCTGGGCATGTGGGTCAGTGAGGTATCAGTCTTCATTGAGCATCCTGGGACATCTGCGAAATGATCCAGCGGGTACGTCAATAGACGCCAAGGGAATGGACGCTGTCAAGTTGGATTTGTTGCGTATGTGGGTTTTGTGGGATTTATTTTTGTCGGAGATTTGGCTTACGAAAACGGGTCGGTTTAGCCGGGGATTTGGCGAAACGTCCTATCAGTAGCAGCGGATAGCTCTGACTTCTTTCTCTTACAAACCTCTGCAAAGTCCCTCGCCTGATCACACAGCGCGAGGGAACGCCGATGTTTTTTTCGATTAATGCCCTGCCCGATGGGGCTGCCTCTTGAATCCCGCCATAGGCAGGTTGGCCCTGGCTCCCATGGATGTGGAGACGAAGGACGTTGAAGCGGTCTTTCGTAATTTCAGGGAGTGCCTTAACTCGTTTGACGATTGGGCTGAGAGCTTCTGGAGCTTTTCGTCGCTGGAAGTCGAGCAGGTGTTCAAGGTTGGGGATGAGGTCGCGCTGGTCGCGCCTGTTTCCTCTAAAGCCCCCAGTACCACCGTTGCAATGTGCAAACCCAATGGTGCGCTGACCCTGGTGCATATGTTTGAGAGCAAGCGGTTTGTGCCGATCGGCAACACGCCGGTCATGCTCCAGGCCATCGCCGAGGACGGCAGCCTGATCGGTCCCCCCATTCATAAAACCATCGGCCCCAGCGGCATCCTCGAAATCACCGACTGCACGCGCGACCAGCAGTATCAGGTCAGCTTCTACCCCGATGTTTCCAAGGATCACGTCAAGGCGCTCTACGCCTCCTATCAGTCGGTGATCAGCTCGCTGGAAAGCAGCTTGCGCAGTGAATGGACGAGCACCTTCGAAGAGCAGTGGAAACAGTACTCAAACGCCAGCGCCCTCGACCGTCGCAAGTTGATGGACGCCGCGTTTGTGCGAGGGATTACGAACACGCTGTACAGCCTTTGGGACGGTATTCCAAACCTGTACGACTGGCTGGCGGACATCAAACCCAATAGCGAAAAGCTCCTGCAGTACCTCTCCCAAGGCGAGCTTGAAGAGCTGTTGAAGCTCAGCAATGAGGCCATTGCCAACGGTCTTCTGGTGCTGAGCGATGAACCGCTGCTGTTCATCTATCTGTCGGCGATGTTCAGTTGGGCGCAATTGCTTCCGCCGCCGGACATGAACGAGCTGCTGGGGGAAATGACTTCCGAGGTACTGCTCAACCTGCTGTTGCTGTTGGCCACCGGCGGCATGGGTGTGGCGGTGCGTTTGGGCCCGCAGGTGCTGGGCAAGGTCAGGTCCGGCCGGGCACGGGTGTTACTCGAGCAGATGGCCAAGTTGGGCGAGGCACCACGGCTGGACTGGCACCCCAGTGTGCTTAAGCCGGTGTCGCTTAAAAATGATCCAGTGTCGATCAAGGCAGCGGCCGTGCCGTTGAAGGCCGGTGTAAACGAGGTTTCGAATCCGGCAGCGCTGGTCCGAAAGCCTAAGGCGGCGCGCACGGCGCTGGTGAAGCAAGAACATGTGGATGATGCCCCGGCTTCGGCGAAAAACCCCAATGGAGATGCTTCGGTCTGTTCGGCGAATACCTGTACCAATGGCTGCCCGGTTTCGATGGTTACCGGTGAAGAGCTGCTGACCCTTACGGATGGCTCGTTGGAGGGTGTCCTGCCATTTGCCTGGACGCGGTTGTATCGCAGCAGTGCCGTGGAAGTGGATTGCGGGTTGGGGTTTGGCTGGAGTCATGCGCTGGCGCAGCGCTTGGTGGTGAGCGGCGAATCGGTGGTGTGGACCGATCACGAAAACCGCAGCACCACCTTTCCCCTGCCCTCTGCTGCACGGCCGGCGATCACCAATAGCCTGGCGGAAGCGGCGATTTATCTGGGTGCCTTGCCGGATGAATGGGTGCTGGCTCAGGCGTCGCTTTTCTACCACTTCCGTGACGGTGTGCTGACGGCGATCAGCGATGCGTATGACAACCGGCTGCGCATTACTCGCGATTATTCCGGGCGGATTCAGCGGATCGATAACCATGTTGGCCAGGGATTGCTGCTGCGGTATGAGCACGGCCATATCGTTGCCGTCGACTATCAGGTGCAGCGGGAGCCGGGCTGGGTCACCGAACAGAACGTTGTTTCCTACACGTACGACGATGCCTGGCGGTTGGTTGAGGCGACCAACGCTGTCGGCGAAAGCGAGCGTTATCGGTACGACGATCAGCAGGTGATCCTGGAGCGGGAACTGGCCGGTGGGGCGAGTTTCTTCTGGGAGTGGGAACGGTCCGGCAAGGCGGCAAGGTGCGTCCGGCACTGGGCCAGCTTTTCGCAGATGGACACGCGGTATGTGTGGGATGACAACGGCACGGTCACCGTGCACAACGCCGATGGCAGCCAGGAAGTCTACGTACACGACCAGCGCGCACGGCTGGTGCAGCGGATCGATCCGGACGGCGCGCAGCACTTCAAATCCTACGACGAAAAAGGCCGGCTGACGGTCGAGCAGGATCCGCTGGGGGCGGTGACGGCCTATCAGTACGACGAAGCCGGTCGGTTGATTGCGCTGTTTCCCGGGGACGATATGCCGACGTCCTACGAGCATGACAACGGGTTCGTACGGGTTGTGCGCCGTGGTGACGCGGTGTGGAAATACCAGCGTAACGATCAAGGCGATATCACTCGCAAGACTGATCCGGACGGCAATTACACCGAATACACCTACACCCCACACGGAAAGCTTACGGGTGTTTGGTATCCGGACAACAGCAGCCAACGCTTTATCTGGAACGAACGCGGCCAGCTCATTGAGGAAAAACTGGCGAATGGCGGTGTGCGGCGTTATCGCTATGACGACCTGGGGCGGCAGGTGGCTTGCGAGGATGAGCATGGTGCGCTGACCCAGTATCAGTGGGACGCCGTAGGTCGTTTGCTGAAAGTGATTCAGCCTGACGGGGCCACACGCGAATTCAGCTACAACCCGTACGGAAAAATCACTGCTGAGCGCGACGAACTGGGTCGGGTTACGCGCTATGAGTACGCCGACGGTCTGCACCTGATCAGCCGTCGCATTAATCCGGACGGCACGCAGCTTAAATACCGTTATGACAATGTTCGGCTGTTACTGACCGAGATTGAAAACGAGGTCGGCGAAACCTATCGACTCGACTATCACGCCAACGGCCTGATCCAGCAGGAAATCGGGTTTGATGGCCGGCGTACTGCCTATGTCTACGACCTCGCCGGGCATCTGCTGGAAAAGACCGAATACGGCGATGACGGCAGTCAGTTGGTTACCGGTTATGCGCGCGATGCTGCCGGTCGCCTCGTAAGAAAAACCCTGCCCGACCGCAGCATTGTCGATTACACCTACGACCGCCTCGGCAATCTCCTCAGCGTCGACGACGGCCACTGGCCGCTGCATTACGAATACGACCTGCAAAACCGCCTCACCGCCGAACACCAGGGCTGGGGCACGTTGCGCTACCGCTACGACGAATGCGGCCAACTCAACTACCTGCGCCTGCCCGACAACAACCGCCTCGCCTTCCACTACGACAAAGGTGGCGACCTCGGCACCGTCGAACTCAACGGCAACCTGCTCACCTCGCACCTGTTCAAGTCCGGCCGTGAACATCAGCGCCAGCAAGGCCAACTCCTCAGCCACTACCACTATGACGACCAGGGCCGCCTGCACGCCCACGCGATCACCCAACAGGAACAACGCCACCAGCGCCGCCAATACGACTACGACAAACGCGGCAACCTGACCCGCATCCTCGACACCCGCAAAGGCCAGCACGACTACCACTACGACCCGCTCGACCGCCTGACCCGCGCCAACCACTCGCACGACCTGCAGGAACGCTTCGTCCACGACCCGGCGGGCAACCTGCTGATGCAAGACCGCGTCGGTCCGAGCGTAGTCAAAGGCAATCGCCTGTTGATGCAAGGTGACCGCCATTACGACTACGACGCTTTCGGCAACCTCCTGCGGGAACGCCGGGGTCGGGCTCAGCAACTGGTCACTGAATACCGCTACGACTGCCAGCACCGACTGATCAGCGTCACCCAGCCGGACGGCACCGAAGCCACATATCGCTACGACCCGTTTGGACGGCGTATCGCCAAAACGATAAAAAGCCAAACCACCGAGTTCTTCTGGCAAGGCGACACGCTGATTGCCGAACACAGTGCTGATCACCACCAAAGCTATATCTACGAACCCAACAGCTTTCGCCCATTAGCGCTGCTGAAAGGCTACGGCCCGGAAGACGTAAAACCCGTCCACTACCAACTCGACCACCTCGGCACACCACAAGAACTCACCGCCCCCG
>NZ_JACAPN010000025.1:408-217919 GCF_013385665.1 Pseudomonas sp. D4002 | reverse complement strand
TAAGTGGCCGTTACCGCAGCAACGGATATGTACACCCCACCCCACCTCACCCCAACTACCATCACCGCTCCACGGGCACCGAAAGCCCCGAATTCCCAAGCGCATGACTACGCGCATCAAAAAACCGCAACTCCACCTCCATCCCCTCAAACAACTCCGCAAAACGCCGCTTCTGCTGCTGGATAAACCCCGCACTGCGGCCAAACACCGAAATCGCCAACGTGCTGATCTTCGCCTGTCGAATCGCCTGCACCAGATGCACATCCTGCGCGCCGAGGTGATGCCCAAAGATGCATAGCCCACCTTCATGGCCCAACAACTGCTCATAACAGAACGACAAATAGTCAGAACTGCGAATGGTCTTCAGCTTCTCCTCAACCTTGCCCTCGCTGACAAACAACGGCACATCATCCAGCGTCTTGATCGTGTTGTTGATCGCAAAACTGCTGAGCAACGTGCTGTCAGTGGTCGGCAATTTACGCGCCGTACCATCAAGGTTACGCACCAGGTGCAGGCCACCATGCAGATACAAAATGCGCGTGGTGTCGCAGGCAGTATTGCGCAGGTCAAAGCTCGCATCGGCACTGCGAAACAGATCATCGATGCCCGGCGCATGCAGGATCGCCCAGTAGTTGAGCAGGTCGTAATTGCTGGTGAACACCGTCGGGTAACTCGCCAGCTCCTGATGGAGGGTCGCCAGTGTCGACGGCTTCACCAGGCGCCACGGAATATGCACGCTGTGGATCGTATTGATCAGCGCTTCCTTGATCGCGTAATAGCGATTACGCGGCGCAGCCGAGCTGACCGCCAGGGCCTTGTTGACCCGGCTGGTGGTTTTCAGTGCACCCAGCACCTGCTCGAAGCTGCGGGTCTGCATCGCGTCAAACACGCTGAGTTCGGACTGGCTCAGGGGTTTTTCTTCCACGGTGCGGGCGTTTTCGAACAGCGAGTCGTAGGCAAAGTCTTCCCACACTGCGCGGCTGGCGCCGTTGCCGATCAGGATCCCGCTGATGGCGGTACTGCTGCGCAAGGCGTTCCAGTCTTCTAGGTGGGCATCAAAATCCTGGGAATCCTTCATTGCGGCGGGTCTACTCGAAATCGGCTGGGCGGTGACTTTATCACGAGCGGGCGTTGATCCTGGTCAAGATGCCGCAGGCAATCGAGGTCGATGCTGTAGGCATAACGACTTTAAAGGATTAGCCACCATGAGCAGCACCTTCTTCATTCCCGCCGTCAACATCATGGGCCTCGACTGCCTCGACGAAGCCATGACCGCGATTCGCAACTACGGTTTTCGCAAGGCGCTGATCGTCACTGACGCCGGGATGGCCAAGGCAGGTGTGGCCAGCATGATCGCCGAGAAGCTTGCGATGCAAGACATCGACTCGGTGATCTATGACGGCGCCAAGCCCAACCCGAACGTCGAGAACGTCGAAAAAGGCCTGGCGCTGCTGCAACAGAGTGCCTGTGATTTCGTGGTGTCACTGGGCGGAGGCTCACCCCATGACTGTGCCAAGGGCATTGCCCTGTGTGCAACCAACGGCGGGCACATCGGTGACTATGAAGGCGTCGATCAGTCGGCCAAACCGCAACTGCCGCTGGTGGCCATCAACACCACCGCCGGCACGGCCAGCGAAATGACCCGCTTCTGCATCATCACCGACGAAACCCGCCACGTGAAAATGGCCATCGTCGACCGCAACGTCACGCCGCTGCTGTCGGTCAACGACCCGGCGCTGATGGTCGGCATGCCCAAGGGCCTGACTGCCGCCACCGGCATGGACGCGCTCACCCACGCAATCGAAGCCTACGTGTCCACCGCCGCCAACCCGATCACCGATGCCTGCGCGATCAAGGCCATCGAGCTGATCAGCGCCAACCTGCGGATTGCGGTGCGCGACGGTAAAGACCTGGCCGCCCGGGAGAACATGGCCTACGCGCAGTTCCTTGCCGGCATGGCCTTCAACAACGCGTCCCTGGGGTTCGTGCACGCCATGGCGCACCAGTTGGGCGGGCTGTATGACTTGCCTCACGGCGTGTGCAATGCGGTGCTGTTGCCCCATGTGCAAAGCTTCAACGCCAGCGTCAGCGCCGAGCGCCTGAGCCATGTGGCACGGGCCCTTGGCGCAGATATCAAGGGTACGTCGGTGGAAGAGGGCGCCCAGGCGGCCATCGCGGCGATTCGCAGCCTGTCCCAGGATGTGGAAATTCCTGCCGGGTTGCGGGAGCTGGGCGCCAAGTTGCAGGACATCCCGCTGCTGGCGTCCAACGCCCTGAAGGACGCCTGCGGCCTGACCAATCCGCGGCGGGCGGATCAGCGTCAGATTGAAGAGATCTTCCGCAGCGCGTTCTGATCAGTCCTGGCCATGGCGACGCACAGCAGTGCGCCGCCCGCCAGCGTCACGCATAACACCGCCAACGGCCAGGCCTGCTGACTCGCCAGCAGGCTGGCCACGCCACCGATCGCCGCAGCCATCAACTGATGCATAAAGCCGCTCAAGGCCATGGCGTAGGAGCCGCTCACCGGTGATTCATCATTGGCCAGCGACAGGCTGATGGGATAACTCATCGATTGGCCGAACACCGCCAGGCAATACGGCAGCCACAGCAGGATCGCCAGCCCATTGGCAAACAGGCTGCCCAGCAACATCGTCGCGCTGCCGCACATCACCAACGCCACGCCCCAACTCATCATCGACAGGCGCCCGGTGCGGGCGACGAGGCGATTGACCATCAACGCCCCCGCCAGATACGCCCCGCTGATTGGCCAGCCGAGCCAGCCATATTGCGCCGCGCTCCACTCGAAATGGCCCTGCAAAATCAACGGTGCGCAGGTGTTGAACGCGATGATCACCCCGTAACCCAAACCGCCCGCCAACGCAGGCCGCAGGAACGCCGGATGGCGCAGGATCGTGCCGTAGATGCGCCAGGCCGAGACGTGTCCAGAGGCTTTTTCCAATCTTGGAAACACCACCCGTTGCAGCGCAATCATCAAGCCGACAGCCGCGACCGCCAGCCCATAAAAGATCGCCTCCCAACCAAACGCCACCTGCAACAGCGAGCCCACAAACTGCCCGATGCCCAGGGCGATCACGAACGTCATGCCCAGCCACGACAAACCTTTGGCCAACAGGGCACCGCTGAAGCTGTCACGAACCAGCACCCGCGCCATCACCGACACACCGCCCGCACCGAGGCCTTGGACCAGCCGCAGGCCGAGGAACGATTCGAGGCTGTAGGCGGACGGAATCGCCGCACTGGCCAGCGCATACAACGCCAACGCTGCCAGCAACACCGGCTTTCTACCCAGGCGCTCACCGAGGCTGCCCCAGAGCAGCATCGGCAACGCCATGCCGATCAAGTACACCGCCAGGGCCAGTGCCACCTGGTCCTCTGCAGCGGTCAATGACAAGGCAATCGCCGGCACGGCGGGCAGATAACTGCTGATGCCAACCTGGGACAGAAAGGCCGCGCTGCAGGCGATGGCGAGGGTCGTGGTGCTTTTCAAGGGGCAAAAGATCCTGTTGAGCAGTAAGCTGCAAGCCGCAAGCTACAAGTTGCCAGTGGGTTTGTCTCTACCTTGCAGCATGAAGCTAACCGCTTGTCGCTTAGGAACCAACCTTATGAGAGTTCTATTATTCGGCGCCACCGGCATGGTCGGCCAAGGCGTGTTGCGCGAGTGCCTGCTGGCCAGTGACGTGCAGGAAGTCGTCGCCGTCGGCCGTACCGCGCTGACCCAGGAACACGGCAAGCTGCATCAGGTGCTGCATGCCGACATGTTCGATTTCCAGCCCCTGGAGCATCTGCTGCAAGGTTTCGATGCCTGCTTCTTTTGCCTGGGCGTTTCTTCGGTGGGCATGGATGAAGCCAAGTACACCCATTTGAGCTACGACTTGACGCTGGTGGCCGCCAGCACCCTGGCGCGGCTCAACCCGCAGATGACCTTTATCTACGTGTCCGGCGCCGGTACCGACAGCAGCGAAACCGGCAAAACCATGTGGGCACGGATCAAGGGCAAGACCGAGAATGCGTTGCTGCGCCTGCCGTTCAAGGCGGTGTACCTGTTCCGTCCCGGGGTGATCCAGCCGTTGCACGGTGTGCGCTCGAAAACCCCGCTCTACCAGTCCATCTACACCGTGGTCGGCCCGTTGTTGTCGCTGCTGCGCCATGTGCGACCGGCCTGGGTGGTGAGCACGGAAACCGTTGGCCGCGCAATGCTCTCGGCCGTCCGGCACGGTGCACCTCTGCCGGTGGTGGAGCAGGCCGATATCAATCGCCTGGCCACCGAGCGCGCCTAGATGCTGCACAAAAGCCTGGTTCGCCGCCTTGACCTGATCACCCTGCAATTGTTTGTGGCAGTGCATGAAGAAGGTACGCTGACCCGCGCCGCCGCCCGTGAAGCTATCGCGGTCTCGGCGGCCAGCAAGCGCTTGATGGAGCTGGAGCAGGTGCTGGGCGTCAGCCTGTTTGTGCGCCAGGCCAAGGGCATGCAGCTCACGGCTGCGGGCGAGACCTTGCTGCACCATGCACGGCAGATGCTGTTCAATGTCGAGAAGATGGGCCTGGAGCTGGGCGAACACAGTCACGGCGTGCGCGGTTATGTGCGGATGCTGGCGAACCTCTCGGCAATCATTCAGTTCCTGCCGGAAGACTTGCGCGACTTTTCCGCGCTGCATCCACAGGTGAAGGCTGACCTGGAAGAGCGGCCCAGCAATGGCGTGGTCCAGGGTGTGATTGACGGCGTTGCGGACCTGGGCATCTGTTCCAGCGACACCGATACCAAAGGCCTGCCCGGCGTGACCTATCGCCGGGACAAGCTGGTGGTGCTGATGCCGGCGGATCACCCGTTGGCCTCGCGCAAGACCCTGGCGTTCGCCGAGACGCTAGACAGCGACTACGTGGGGCTGCATTCCGCCAGTTCGATCAACATGCGCACCCATGCGGCGGCGCGGGAGGCGGGCAAGGTGCTGCGCTTGCGGATCCATGTGCCGGGCTTCGATGCCATGTGCCGGATGGTCCAGGCCAACATGGGCATCGGCATCCTGCCGCAAAAAGCCTATGAACTGTTTGGCCGGGCGTTGGGCTTGCACGCGGTGCCGCTGACGGATGCCTGGTCGGACCGCAGCCTGATCCTGGTGGTGCGTGACGAGGCGCAGCTGTCGCCGGTGAGCCGGTTGTTGTTCGATTACCTGCGGCGGGAGCAGGCGTAAGCAAACCCTGTGGCGAGGGCGCTTGCTGTGGTGAGGGAGCTTGCTGTGGCGAGGGAGCTTGCTCCCGCTGGGGCGCGAAGCGGCCCCAAAATCCAGGGAGCGCTACGCACTCCAGCGGGAGCAAGCTCCCTCGCCACAACCAGTCCTTACTCAAGCGTTCGCATTTGGCGAACGCTCGTTGCCAACTGACGGTTGGATTTCTACTGCCTGCGTCCTCTAGCCTTGGCCCCACATTCCAAGAACAAGAGGTACACCCCATGACGGCTCCCCTGAGCGGTATCAAGGTGATCGAGATCGGCACCCTGATTGCCGCGCCCTTCGCCGCCCGGCTGATGGCCGAGTTTGGCGCCGAGGTGATCAAGATCGAAGCCATGGGGCAGGGCGATCCGCTTCGCAAATGGCGAAAGCTGCACGAAGGCACGTCGCTGTGGTGGTACCTGCAATCGCGCAACAAGAAGTCCCTGGCCCTGGACCTCAAGTCGGCAGAAGGCCTGGACCTGGTCAAGCAACTGCTGGGCGACGCCGACGTGCTGATCGAAAACCTGCGCCCCGGCGGCCTGGAAAAACTCGGCCTGGGCTGGGACGTGCTGCACGCCCTCAACCCCAAGCTGACCCTGGTGCGCATCTCCGGCTACGGCCAGACCGGCCCTTACCGCGACCGCCCGGGCTTCGGTGCCATCGGCGAGGCCATGGGCGGGATTCGCTACACCACCGGCAACCCGGATTCGCCACCGGCGCGGGTCGGCGTGAGCCTCGGTGATTCCCTGGCGTCGCTGCACGGTGTGATCGGCGCGCTGATGTCGCTGCTGCGGGTCAAGACCGGCCAGGGCGATGGCCAGATTGTCGACGTGTCCCTGGCCGAAAGCGTGTTCAACCTGATGGAAAGCCTGGTGCCGGAATACGACATGCTTGGCCATGTGCGTGAACGCAGTGGCGGCGCCTTGCCCGGCATTGCACCGTCCAACACCTACCTGACCGCCGACGGCGCCTATGTGGTGATCGCCGGCAACAGCGACCCGATCTACAAACGCCTGATGCTCGCCATCGGCCGCGCCGACCTGGCCGAAGCGCCGGAGTTTGCCCACAACGATGGCCGCGCCGCGAAAAGCGGCCTGCTGGACGCCGCCATCACCCACTGGACCAGCAGCCTGCCCATCGACCAGGTGCTCAGTGCCCTGGAAGCCGCCGAAGTGCCGGCGGGGCGCATCTATTCAGTGGCCGATATCGTCGCCGATCCGCACTACCAGGCCCGCGACATGCTGCTCAGCGCCGACCTGCCCGGCGGCCTCACGGTGAAGATGCCCGGTATCGTGCCCAAACTGTCGGAAACCCCCGGCGCGGTGAATTGGCAGGGCCCGAGCCTGGGCCAGCACACTGATTCAATCCTCGGCGACCTGGGCCTGAGCGGCGCCGATATTCAACGCCTGAAAACCTCGGGAGTGGTGCAATGAAAAACTATTCCGATGCGCTGGTCGTGCAGGAAGTCTCGCCTCGTGACGGCCTGCAAATCGAGCCGACCTGGGTCGAGACTGTCGACAAGATCGCGTTGATCGATCAACTGTCCATGGCCGGGTTTTCCCGGATCGAAGCCGGCTCGTTCGTGTCGCCCAAGGCCATCCCAGCGTTGCGCGATGGTGAACAGGTTTTCCAGGGCATCACTCGTCGCCCCGGGGTTATCTACGTGGCGTTGATCCCCAACCTCAAGGGCGCCCAGCGTGCTATCGAGTCCCGGGCCGATGAGTTGAACCTGGTGATGTCCGCCAGCCAGACCCACAACCTGGCGAATATGCGCATGCGTTGCGAGGCTTCGTTGGCCGCATTCGGCGATATCGTGAGCTTTGCTGCCGAGCACCCGGTGCGCCTCAACGGCAGCATCGCTACCACTTTTGGTTGCCCGTTCGAGGGCAAGATCGATGAGGACCGCGTGCTGCAATTGGTCGACGCCTACCGCGGGCTGGGCATCCAGGGCATCAGCCTGGCCGACACCACCGGCATGGCCAATCCGCGTCAGGTCGAGCGCCTGGTCAAGCGCGTGCTGGAACGTGTTCCGGCGAGCGACCTGACCCTGCATTTCCACAACACCCGCGGCCTGGGTTTGTGCAATGTGCTGGCCGCCTACGAGGCCGGTGCGCGGCGGTTTGATGCGGCATTGGGCGGCCTCGGCGGTTGCCCGTTTGCGCCCGGCGCGTCGGGCAATATCTGCACTGAAGACCTGGTCAACCTGTGTGATGAAGTCGGGATCCACACCGGCATCGACCTGCCGCACCTGCTGAAAATGTCGCGGCAATTGCCGGCCTTGCTGGGCCATGAGTTGCCGGGCCAGGTGGCCAAGGCCGGGCGCAATTGCGACCTGCATCCGCCACCGGCCTACATCGCCACCTTGTAAGCCGTAACCAGACAACAAAAACAATCGGATGCCTGCGAGCAGTCCGCTGGAGAGAATCGATGAGCCTTAATACGTTGGAGGCCGGCGTGCGCCCGGCCGCTGAACACGATGCCGAAAAAGCCCTGGTCAGCAAGGTCGCCTGGCGCCTGATGCCGCTGATCATGGTCTGCTACCTGTTCGCGTTTTTTGACCGCATCAACATCAGCTTCGCCAAGTTCCAGCTACAGGCCGATCTGAGCCTGAGTGACACTGCCTATGGTCTCGGCGCCGGGCTGTTTGTGGTGGGCTATGTGATCTTTGAAGTGCCGAGCAACATGATGCTGTACAAGGTCGGCGCCCGCCGCTGGATCGCTCGCATCATGATGTCGTGGGGGCTGGCGACGGCCGCTATGGTGTTCGTCACGGCCGAATGGCAGTTCTACGGCCTGCGTTTCATCATCGGTGCGATGGAGGCCGGGTTTGCCCCGGGCGTGCTGTATTACCTGACGTTGTGGTTCCCGCAGCACTTCCGTGGGCGCATCACCTCGATGCTGTTCCTGGCGTCGGCGTTTGCCGGGCTGGTGGGCGCGCCGTTCTCCGGGCTGGTGCTGGAACACCTCGATGGTGTGCTGCAAATGCGCGGCTGGCACTGGTTGTTCTTGCTCGGTGGCTTGCCCTGTGTGGGCCTGGGGTTCCTGGTGCTCAAGCTGCTCAAGGACCGTATCGAGGACGCCCACTGGCTGACCTCGACGGAGAAGACGTTGCTGGCCAGCCGCATTGCCGTGCATGAACCCCACAAGAGCGGTGGCTCGTTGCTGGCTGCATTGCGTATCCCAGGCTTCCTGATGCTGGGTTTTATCTACTTCCTGATCCAGGTGGCGTCCTACGGCCTGAACTTCTGGGCGCCGCAACTGATCCGCAGCGCCGGCACCCAGAGCCCGGTGATGATCGGCTTGCTGACGGCGATTCCCTACGTCTGCGGTGCCATCAGCATGGTGGTGATCGGACGCTTGTCCGACGCCACCGGCGAACGTCGCAAGTTCGTCAGCGGCCTGGTGGCGCTGGGGGCGGTGGGGTTCTTCTGTGCCGGGATCTTTGCCGATCACACCACGTTCCTGATCGTCGCCCTGAGCTTGCTGGGCGCGGGGATCATCGCTTCGATCCCGACGTTCTGGACGCTGCCGCCGAAGTTGTTGGCCGGTGCCGGCGCGGGCGCTGCTGGCGGGATCGCCGTGATCAACACGTTGGGCCAGTTCGGCGGCATCGTCAGCCCGGTGATGGTCGGCCGGATCAAGGACCTCACCGGCAGCACCACGCCGGCGCTGTATGTCATCGGCGTGTGTGCGTTGCTGGCGGCGGCGCTGTTGCTGTGGGGCTTGCCTCAGAAGCTGCGCACCCTCGACAAGCGCTGATCAGCCGGCGGTCACCAGCGAGCGGGTGGGTGCGGCACTGAATTGAATCAGGGCCACACCGCCAATCAACATCAGCGCCCCGATCAACCGGGGCGCGGTCAATTGGCGTTCCACCAGCCCGAACAAGCCGAAGTGGTCCAGCATCAACGAGGCGACGATTTGCCCGGCCATCGCCAGGGCGATAAACCCCGAGGCGCCGAGCTTGGGCATCAGGATCAACGCCAGCGAAATGAAGCACACGCCGAACGCGCCGCCGCTCCACATCCACAGCGGCGCCTTGGTGATAAAACCCAGGTTGGGCAGCGGCAGGCGCAGGGCCAGGATCACCGGCAGCAGCACGATGATGCTCACCAGCAGCGAGGCCAGGGTGGCCCACAGCGGATGCCCCAGGCCGCGTCCCAGGTTGGCGTTGATCGCGCTTTGAAACGGCACCACTGCCCCGGCGAACGCGGCCAACAGCAACAAACCTACCCAATGCAACGTCGTCATTATCAATCTCCCAGAGGTTTTGCTGGACTCTAGGCTATTCGTCGCGCAAATTTAAATTCCAAGTTCTTATGCAGAACATGCAGCTGATGAATGATCTACGACGCATCGACCTTAACCTGCTGGTGATCCTTGATGCCTTGCTCAGCGAGCAACACGTGACCCGTGCCGCCGAGCGCCTGCACCTGAGCCAGCCGGCGGTGAGCCACGCGCTGGCGCGGTTGCGGGATTTGCTCGGAGACGCGTTGCTGGTGCGCCAGGGCAGCTCGCTGGTGCCCACTGCTCGTGCTCTGGAACTGGCCATGCCGCTGGCGGAAGCGCTGGCCCAGGTACAGGCGCTGCTGGAGCCCAATCGTTTTGATCCGGCGTCGGCCAAGCGCACCTTCCGGGTCGCCATGTCGGACTACAGTGCGGCGATTTTCTTGCCGGGGCTGGTGCGCACCTTGCGCCGGGAAGCGCCGGGGATTGATTTGCAGATTATCCAGGCCAGCCGCGAAGGCATGCTTGACGGTGTGCTCAATGGCGATATCGACCTGGCGGCCGGGGTGTTTCCCGACATGCCTGCCGAACTGCGCAGCACGCCGCTGTTTGAAGAGCATTACGTGTGCCTGGTGGACCGTGACAGCCTGCCGGCAAGCGGTGTACTCGACCTGCCCACCTATCTGGCGCGGCCCCACGTATTGCTGGAAATGCGTGGCAGCGGCACCCCGGAAATCGAACGGGCGCTGACGGCGATTCGCGAGCGCCGACACGTGGCTATCAGCTTGCCTCATTGGGGTGTCGCGCCGCAGTTGATCCAGGGCACGGACCTGGTGCTTACCGTGTCGTCTCGCGGGCTGCTCAATATTGATCACGAACGGCTATTGGCCGTGCCGCCGCCGTTTCATATCCCATCGTTTGCGTTTGTGCTGGCATGGCATTCGCGGCGGGGGGGAGACCCGGCGTTGCAGTGGTTGAATGGGCAGGTGCAGGGCGTATTGTCTGAGCGCGGTTGATAAATACCGTGTTTGTTACCGGGCCTGTTTGGCAGCAGGGCATGACGACCGTTCGTCGCACTAACAAGTTTTTTCTAAACCTTTACCGCCCTGAAAATTCAGATTCAGAGCGGGGCTCGTTTCCCTGCACCTGTTTATTACCTGGAGGAACCCATCATGAGCCGCATGGCTATCCGGTTACGCACCGCCAGTTTCGCGATGCTGCTGGGCCTCGGCGCCAGCAATGCTTTCGCCCAGTCGCCTGCCGATTTCATCGAGCAGGCTTCGGCCAAGGGCATGGCCGATATCGAGACCAGCCGCATGGCACACGCCAAGACTTCGTCCCAGGAGATCAAGGACTACACCATCGAAGTCATCAATGAACGCACCCTGGCCAATCAGCACCTGGCGGCCATCGCCAAGAAGCTCGACTTGCCGGTGGCCCCTCGGGACAAGATTGTCGACAAGGCCGAATCGCTGATGCCCGAGCTCAAGGACGGCGACTCCTTTGACGCCGCCTACACCGCCCAGCAGATCAAGGCCAACGAAGACGCGATCGCCTTGTTCAAGCAGGAGGGCGCCGAGTCGGATATCCCGGAAATAAAGGCTTTGGTGGATGAGACCTTGCCCAAGTTGGAAGAGCGCCTGGAGAAAGCCCGGGCGCTGGCGTCGACGTACGGCAAGGGTCACCAGGGCGACGGTTGATTGCCTTGAGTACCCCATGAAAAACGGCGGCTGGAGTGATCCAGCCGCCGTTTTTTTATGCCTGGTTCAGGTCTGTCTTGGACCGGCCATTGTCATCCGTTGTTTCGGTAACCAGGGTCGTCACAGTGATGGTTTCACTGTCGCCGATGGTCTTGTATTCCTTGCGCAGTTTCTCCAGTTCCTTGCGGTCCAGGCCGTCCAGGCTCAATACGGCGTTTTGTGCATCCTTGGTGGCGCGCAGCAACTCGTCAATCTTGATATGCAAAATATCGTTGTCGCGGTTTTGCGTGTTCTGGATCAGGAACACCATCAGGAAGGTGATGATGGTGGTGGAGGTGTTGATGATCAGCTGCCACGTGTCGTTGTAGTGGAAATAGGGCCCGCTCAGACTCCACAGGAGGATCAATCCCACCGCCGCGTAGAACGTGCGGGCGCTGCCTGCCCAGCGGGACAGGGATTGTGAGATGGCGGAGAATTTCATGACCGTTTTCCTATAAGGGTGGGTGATGAAAATACTGACCGCAGGCGCGCTCTGAAATTTCTTTTTACAATTGAGGATCTGAACAAAGTTGTACGTTTTCCTGCTGGGGGTCAGCCGTGATCCTCCAGCGCCAGTAGATACTGCTTGGCCTCAAGCCCGCCGGCGAACCCGGTCAAGCCACCCGACGCACCAATCACCCGATGGCACGGCGCAACAATCGAAATCGGATTGCGTCCGTTGGCGCCGCCGACGGCACGCACGGCCTTGGGGTTGCCTATCTGCGCAGCGATCTGGCTGTAGCTGCGGGTCTCTCCGAACGGGATGGTCAACAGCGCCTGCCAGACTTTCTTCTGGAAGTCGGTGCCGGCGAAGTCCAGTTCCAGCTCGAAACGATTGCGGGCACCGGCGAAGTACTCCTTCAACTGTCGCTCGGTCTCCAGCAGTACCGGGCTGTTGCTGGCTTCTTGCAGGGCACCCAGGCGAACGCGATTGGGCCGCTCTTTTTCCCAGAGGATGGCGGTGAGTTTTCCGTCACGGGCCACGAGGGTCAGTTGGCCGACGGGGGAGGGCATGTATTTGTATTCGTAGGACATGGTCGGGCTCCTTGAGTGGGTATGGCTCTACTGTAGATGGGCCGGCCCAGGGTGGAACTACGTTTCTTGCGGTCGAATTCGCGAACGACTTAGAAGTTCCAGTAAACCCAATCGGCGTAATACGGATACCAATAAAACCACGAGAACCAGTACAGCGCCTTGAGTACCGATGCCGTGCCAATGACAAAAAATGAAGCGATGTTGAGCAGCGTGATGATCACGGCAAATACGGTTACACGCCGACTGGCATGCAGTTGGGCAAACCGGGCGCCATAAACGGAGGCCGTGATGGACGCCAGCACCAACACGAGTCCCAGCGCAAAGGGCAGCCTGAGGAACGAAAGCAGCAGAGGAGCGATCAGCACCCAGCCCAGTACCTTGCGCAGTACGGGGCTGGGCGTGCGGTGTGACGGAGGGAGCATTGCGCGGTTCCTTGAAGTGCTGTTACCGGTCCTGTTGCAATACCTTGAGGGCAGCAGACGCAAGAAAGCCCGAACGGCTTTTTTCTTCCGGATGATGCAGGACGTATTCGTCAATGCGGTTCAGCAGATAGCCGGGCAACGTGATATTGAGTTTCTGTGCCTTGCCCAGGTACTTGGTCACATCAATATCCACCACCGCCCACGTGCAGCCGGCATATTGCGGGTTGGCGGCATGGAGGGTGACTTTCTGTGCTGTAGGAATGGGCGCACCGTCTTCTGCGAGGATCTCGAAGTGGCCTTCGATCGCTTCGCGGGCCATGGCCATGGCGTCGTCCAGATCATCTCCAGCTGAGAAGCAACCGGGAATGTCCGGGACTTCCACACCCCAGGCATGGTCCTCGTCACCGGTTGAAATTGCGATTGGGTACAGCATGTTTGTTGTCCTCCACGAACGTGTTAGCTGAGCAGAGCTTGTTTCAAAATGCTCTTTGCGGTCTTGTCCAGCAGGTCCTTTTTAGGATGGGGAATCGTCACGAGCCCCGGCTTTGTCGGGTGCTTGAAATGATGATGGCTGCCTCTGATTCGCACCAGATACCAGCCATCCGCAACGATGTGACCTATCAAATATCGGCTGTCCACAGCACCTCCTTGTGGTGTGTGTTGGTGGAGACTATAACCACTGAAAATAAATTATCAACACTCTACCTACCAGCGGTCGATGACCGGTGTTTCTGTAGGGGCTGTATGCAGTGTATGAGCGCATGGGGACGGTGCCCGACGGAGGTATTGCGAGGTTTTTCGAGAGAACAATCAGGCTTTCTGACGAGCCTGCAGCAACTCATCAATTACCGTGAGAAATGCCGTGACCATCAAGCTGCTTGCGCCGCTACGCGTAAGAACGAGCAGCCGTGCATACGCTTCCGCGTCCACCAACGGCCGATACGTCACGCCCTTGTTCATCAAACTCTGCGTACATTCCGGCACCAGCGCCACACCTTGTCCCGCCGCCACCAGTGCAATGATCGAGGTAATTTGCCGTCCCGACGGCCCAGCCTTTAGTGGCAAACCTTTGTGCCGATAAAGCTGCTCAATGGACTGGTTAAGCCCCGAGCCATAATCGGCTGGGAACAGAATCAACGGGTACCCACTCAACTGCGCCAGGCTGACCTCGGCCTGGTTGGCCAACGGGCTGTCGCTGGACACCGCCGCCACCAGCCGCTCCTCACCCAACGACAACGCTTGCACCTCAGTCTGACCGTCCTGGGGCAGTAACCGGCTCAGGCCGATATCCAGGCGGCCATCAGCCACCTGTGCGCCCAGGCTGCCGGAGGCGCATTCCACCAGCGTCAGTTGCACATCGGGAAAGCGTTGGGCGAAGGCTTGAATCGCCTGGCTGAACAAGTCCGACAGGGCTATCGAGCTGACGTAACCCAGCGCCAGTTGCCCGGCGGCACCCGCCGCCAGTTTGCCCGCGATGACTTCAGCGAGGTCGACCTGCTCCAGCACCGCCCGTGCGTAGGGCAGGAACGCGCGCCCCTGGGGAGTGAGCGAAACCGTGCGACTGGTGCGGTCGAACAGGCGAAATCCCAGCTCAATCTCCAGCGCGGAAATCTGCCGGGTCAACGGCGGCTGGGCCAGGTGCAGGCGAATGGCCGCTCGGCCGAAGTGCAATTCTTCGGCGACGGTCAGAAAGTAACGCAGCTTGCGTAGGTCGAGCATCCTGGCCCCAGGGTATTGATCGGTTCGAAATCGGTATTGGTCTCGGGTGTGCGGGTCATTCTATAAAGGCCTCAGATAATAAAACGAGAGGTTTCATGAAACCGCGCCTGCATTGTGCCCGTCTTGCCCTGTTCCTGTGTGGCTGCGCGGCGTTTCTCAACCTCTACGCCACCCAGAGCATTTTGCAGACCCTTGCCGCCAACTTTGAAGTGAGCGCCAGGGCGGCCGGTTGGAGCATTACCGTCACCACCTTGGCGGTAGCGCTGACCGCGCCCTTTGTCAGCCGCCTGACCGGGCGTTTTGAGCAACGCACGGTGATCTCGGCGGCCTCGCTGTTGCTGGCGTTGCCGGCTTTGATGACTGCCTATGCCAGCAGCTTTGCCGAACTGCTGGTGTGGCGCTTTATCGAAGGCATGCTGATCCCCGTGGTGTTCGCTACCAGCGTGGCCTACATCGGTGATCGCTGGCGCGGCGGCACCGTCACCGAAGTCACCAGCCTCTACGTGGCCGGCACCGTGCTCGGCGGGTTTGCCGGGCGCTTCGTCACCGGCGTGATGACCGAGTACGTCGGCTGGCGCGAAGCCTTTGAACTGTTGGCAGTGTTGAGCCTGATGGTGGGCGGATTTATCCAGTTCCTGCTGCCGGGCAATCCGCCCCGAGTCGCACGACCTTCAACCACCTGGGCCGACGTGCTCGGCACGCCGCTGCTGGCAGCCTACGCCGTAGGATTTTGCGTGCTGTTCTCCCAAGTGGCGACGTTTACCTACGCTGGCCTTTACCTCAGCCAAGCCCCGTTCGACCTTGGCCCGGCGGCGCTGGGCACGATCTATATGGTGTTCCTGCTGGCCCTGGTGGTCATTCCCGTTGCCGGGCGCCTGAGCAAATCCCGCCCGCAATCCGAACTGCTGACGGCGGCTGCGGTGCTTGGCGTTTGTGGCTCGGGCCTGACCTTGCTGCCATCCCTGTGGTGCATCGTATTGGGCCTGGCCCTCAGCTCCACGGGCGTGTTCCTCGCCCAGGCCGCCGCCAGCGCCTTCACCACCGCCACCGCCCGCCACAACAAGGCCGGCGCCGTGGGCCTGTACCTCACCTGCTATTACCTGGGCGGCAGCTTCGGCGCCATCGTCCCGGCGCTGATCTGGGGGCGTTGGGGTTGGGTGGGGTGTGTGGCGCTGATCATCGGTTTCCAGCTACTGTCGTTGCTGATCGCCCTGGCGGGCTGGAAGCCCCTCCAACCTGAACTGAGCAAGACCTCATGAACGATGCCGTTGCCCTGCCGGTACCCGAGACTTCCGCCCGTCGCCGCTCGTTGATCGCCGGCTGCAGCGCCCACGCGATTCACGATGGCCTGACCGATGTGATCTACGTGCTGCTGCCGATCTGGCAAGCGCAGTTCGGCATGACCTACGCCCAGGTCGGCCTGCTGCGCGGTGCCTATTCCGGGATGATGGCGGTGTTTCAGCTGATGGCCAGTCGCGCCGCCAAACGCTGGGGACGCACGCCGATGCTGGTGGGCGGCACGGCGCTTGCCGGTGTTGCCTATCTGTTGGTGGGGCAGGCGACCGGGTTGGGCATGTTGTTGCTGGCGCTGCTGTTGGGCGGGCTGGGGGCGAGTACCCAGCATCCGCTGGCTTCTTCGATGATCACCGACACCTACGAGAACGGTGGTGGGGTCAAGGAAGCGCTGTCTCAATACAACTTCTCCGGAGACATTGGCAAAACCCTGGTTCCCGGGCTGGTCGGCCTGTTGCTGACCGTCATCAGCTGGCGCGCGAGCGTCACGCTTCTTGGAATGCTGGGATTGGCCGCGGCGGGGTTGCTGTGGTGGCTGATCCCAACGCAGGCAGCGGCGTCTGCTTCCGGCAAAACCGCCAAGACCTTGATCGGAAGTGGCTCGGTCAGCGGTCTGCGTGCGCTGATCGTCACGGGCACACTCGACAGTGCCGTGCGGATGGGCTTTCTCACGTTTCTGCCCTTTCTTCTGAAAGCTAAAGGCGCCGGCACTGCGGGCATCGGTCTCGCGCTGACCATGCTGTTTATCGGCGGCGCCTTCGGCAAATTGCTCTGCGGCTACCTCGGCGCACGCATCGGCATGATGAAAACCGTGTGGCTGACGGAAACCGTCACGGCGCTGTTGATCGTCGCGGCGGTGTACCTGCCGTTGAGCGGGTTGATGGTGATATTGCCGGTGTTGGGGCTGGCGTTGAATGGCACCTCTTCGGTGCTGTACGGCGCGGTGCCGGATCTCGCTGGCGCAGGTAAACGAGAGCAGGCGTTTGCCGTGTTCTACACCGGCACCATCGGAGGTGGCGCGTTGGCGCCGGTTCTGTTTGGCGGGCTGGGGGACTTGATGGGCGTGCCGGTGGCGGTGATGGTGCTGGCGGGGATGTTGTTGCTGACGTTGCCGTTGGCGTGGGTGGTGCAGCGGGGCTGCTCACTCAAATAATCGAATGATTGGCGACATGCCCCGGCTGTGCTTGCAGATCGATACCCAGTGCGTGAAGCACCTTGAGTACCGTTTCGAAGCGGGGCTTTGCTCCAGGGGCAAATGCCTTGTACAGACTCTCACGGCCCATGCCGGTATCGGTCGCGACCCGCGCCATCCCGCGAGCTTTGGCCACGTACCCGACGGCCCTGAGGAACTCCTCGTTATCGCCGTCGGCCAGAACTTGAGAAAGGTATTCGCTGATGGCTTCATCACTGTCGAGCAGTGCCGCCATATCAAATGTCGTCAGTGTTTGGCTCATGATCAAACTTCCTTTGCCAGTTTTTTTGCTCGCCGGATGTCGGCGTCTTGTGAGGATTTGTCGCCACCGGCCAGCAAGACGATGACGGTTCTTCCTCGCTGCGTGAAATACACTCGATAACCTAGACCGATATCTACGCGCATTTCCGAGACACCATTGCCTACCGTCTTTATATCGCCCAGATTGCCAGCAGATGCGCGATCGATGCGCCGGGCGATGGCGATTTTTGCGCGTAAATCACGTATTGCTGAATGCCAGGTAATGAAGGTCTGCGTTTGCTGGACATGATAGTTCACGGGTTCTCACTGTATCCATATGGATACTGGCTGGCAATAGGCATGAGCACGTGCGCGCGGCGCGGTTAGGCGCAGGAGAATGATGTGAGTAAGGCTAAGGATTCAAATGGTCTCTTGTTGCGAGCGATTGCAGTGTCGAAGTCTCTTGCAGTTGCTGGCGCCTAATCCATCAAGGATGCGATCCGCTGCGCATCCTCCGGCGTCGCCGGGTTGTACACCACCATATTCAGATCCTTGCGCCCATCGACCGCAAACACCGAATACTCAAATTCGATCGGCCCCAACACCGAATGGCGTATCCGCTTGATGCGATCACCATGGGCGCCCTGAACATCGTTTTCGCTCCACATCGCCTTAAATTCAGGGCTGCGTCGACACAGTTCATCCACCAGCGGCTGCACCTGCTCCGCCGCGCCTGAGCGCGCCGTATCAATCCTGAAAGCCCCCAACACAAACCGCGCCACGCTTTCCCAGTCGTATTGGGCCGCGCGGGAATTGGGATCAAGGAACATGAACCGCAGGATATTTCGCTGTTCCGGCGCCTGGGATCCGTAGTCCATCAACATCACCGTCGCCGCCTGGTTCCAGGCCACCACGTCCCAGGTCGCCGTACGCAGGATCGCGGCGCTGGGGTTCAAGGCATCCAGTACCCGTTGCAGGCGTGGCGTCACCGTTTCGTTTTGCTGGTAGCGCACTTCGGGTGGGCGTCCGAAGGCCAGCAGGAACAGATGCTCGCGTTCGATATCGGTCAACATCAGCGCATGGGCAATCCGCTCCAGCACTTCCACCGACGGCGCGCCGCCACGGCCCTGTTCGAGCCAGGTGTACCAGGTAGGGCTGATGTTCGCGCGTTGGGCCACCTCTTCGCGGCGCAAACCTGGCGTACGCCGTCGTGCCGATGAGAAGCCGAATGCCGCCGGATCAAGCCGGGTACGTCGGTCTTTCAGATAGCTGCCCAACTGGTTTGCGCTCATAGCCTGTTAGCCTCTATACCCTGATAACTTCACTACTTTACCCGTATAGGGCAAGCGCACAGATTAGTCTCTGAATACACACGGAGATACGGTTCATGCGCATATTTATAACGGGTGCCAGCGGATTTATCGGGTCGGCTGTCGTCAAGGAACTGATCTCGGCGGGCCATCAGGTGCTGGGGTTGTGTCGCTCGGATGACAGGGTGGCAGCGCTGGAGGCCGCCGGGGCTCAGGTACATCGTGGGTCGCTTGAGGACCTGGGAAGCCTCAAGTCTGGTGTTGCCCAGGCGGATGGAGTGATTCACCTGGCGTTCAATCACGACTTCTCGAAATTCGTCGCGAACTGCGAGGACGACCGCCGGGTTATCCAGGCGCTGGGAGAGGCACTTGCCGGGTCGGATCGACCGCTGATCATTACCTCCGGTGTCGGAATTGCGAGCACCGTGCCGGGGCAGTTGGCGACGGAGGATGGTGCGGTGGTTACCTCAGCGCAAATTCCTCGTGCAGCGTCGGAAGAAGCGGCTAACGCTGTAGCCGCGACGGGGGTGAATGTGTCGGTGATGCGTTTGCCTCAAGTACACGACACCGTCAGGCAGGGGCTGGTTAGCCCGGTGATCGAGTTGTATCGCGAGAAGGGCGTTTGCGCTTACATCGCCGACAGGAAAAACCGTTGGCCGGCGGCACATATTCTGGATGTGGCTCGGCTCTACAGGCTGGCGATTGAAAAGGCCGAGCCGGGCACGAGGTATCACGCGGTGGCGGAGGAGGGTGTGTCGCAAAGGGAGATTGCCGAGGTGTTGGGGACGCGGCTAGGGTTGCCGGTTAAATCCATTTCGGCGCAAGAGGCTCAGGGGTTTTTTGGTTGGTTGGCAAGGTTTACCGCTCACGATATGCCTGCATCCAGTGCGATCACGCGCAAGAAGTTGGGATGGGAACCGGTGGGGCCGGGGTTGCTTGCGGATCTTGCGCAGTTGGAGGGCTTTTAAGGTCGAATTGCTGGAGGGCAGATTACTAATGTTTTCGAGAACGGGTTTGTTTCATTAGTCGTTGTTTCTCCAGCATTCCAACGTCAAGGAATAGCGCTTCGGCTGCTTGCTGCGTCTGAGACCGCCTGCAAGACGATGAAGCTTTTTACCTCGGCAAATACGTCCAACGTCGCTTCCCAGAGACTCATCGCCAAGGCTGGTTTTTTCCAAGCGGGGTTATCGAGAACCCGAATGAGGATGATCCGGAGCTGGTTTATTTCAAACGTATTCGGTGAATGAGACGGGCCGTTTGATCATTGTGAAACACCACGCTTGAGGCCTGGCTTAGTGTTTGCCGGAGTTGTGTGCTCCTAACACACGATGCAACTCCCCCGCGACAGCAAGCAGTTGCTGTTCCAAGGCTTCCACATCGGATGCGTTGATCCTGTCATTGATGACAGGCAAGGTTTTCGCCCGCTTTTTCGGGGCGGTTACTAGGTTATGTGCATCCTGGGAGACCAGAGCCTGGCGCAGAATGTTATTGATCACCGTCTGATAGCCCGTACCGGCGTTTTCGGCGCATGTGCGTGCTGCATCGATCACGACGTCATCCAGCATGATGGTGATGCGTGTCTTGCCTTTGTTGCCTGCAATAGCACCGCGCTTCCCTGAGCTGAAATCGTATTCGTCTTTCATGGTTCAAACCTCCAGATACTGGCGTCGTTCACTTTTGGATGCGAGCCTTGTACCGATGATGCGTACGAAATTCGGATCACGGTAGGTGTAGGCCACCACCAATATTCGATCCTTTGCATCTTTGCCCACGACTACCCAGCGTTCTTCATCGTGGTCGCGGTCTTCTATCATCAATGCTCTAGCGTCGTGAAATACCGGTTCAGCATCGGCCAGGCTTACACCTCTGTGCTTTAGCTGATTCAGTGTGTTCTTGGTGTAGTCATACTGGATTCTGAAGGTTTTCATTATGCATATTTTATATGTATAAAAAAGCGATTGATTGGGGGATGGATCTTGAGGGAAGGGATGACGGATTTCCGTCGGTCGACGCTGATGCGCCCGGTATGAGGGGGATGCTTAGTGTGTAGGGAAGGTGAGGAACCAAGGGGGGATTGTTGAGCGCAGCTATCTGGAAGAGAGATCTTGCGGCTTTGCCTACACAACCATCAGAATCGTCCCGGTTGTACGCCTTGGGCGACGTCTTCAAGGTTCGTCAGCCGCTGCCCATCAGCGGTCGGGTTTAGTAGCCCGATTTGATCAACGGCGTATGGCTGTGCCATTTTTCAGACGTTTGAATGTCTGGTCTTTATGGTGGCTGTACGCGGGGCGCCTTTGGGCGCGCCGGTTTCGTTGATCAACCGGTCTACTAACCCGCGTATAGCCGCCACCCTTTGTTTAGTAGCTTCGGAAGGTGGTCCTAACCGAGGATCAACAGATGTGTACTGGCTCGTATAACTCACCCACATTGATTCGACGCCCCCAATCGCTGTCGGATTGCTGGCGTTGCAGTTGGCGCTTTGACGAATGATCGGTGACGGTGATGCACGCATTTAAAGTGTTTGGCGCTGGATTTAGCGTGGTGTCGGTCTTGGCCATCGGAGTGATTTTTAACGGTGGAAATGCCTTTGCCCTGGATGCCACAAAAACCCCAGGCGACAACCTGCCCAACCTGAGCCGTGCGTACGTTCTTCAGGATTTCAATGCGCAAGGTCAGCCAGAAGAAATAGCGCTAGGCGAAAATCTTCAGAACGCCTATTTCTACACAAACTGTTATCGCTCATCGGGATGCCATCAAGGTGTGCCGGAAGGAGCGCTGGTATTCAACACACCCTCGGGTTTTAACGCGACGCCCAACAGTCACTATCCCCGGGTTGAACTGCGGGCAAAAAGAGAGTTCACCGCAGGTGATGTGTTTGATAACACCCAGTCCGGCGAGCTTTATGTGGTGCAAAATCCAAGCACAAAATCGATCATATTTGCCCAGATACATGGCGACAAGGCGGGAGGTTCGGAGCTGCTGAAGCTTCGCTGGGAAGGTGGCTCGATCATCGCCGGGACCAAAACGCGCTATGGGCAGAAGGAGCAACGGACAGTATTGCTGAAGGGGCTCGAGCTTAACGACAAGCTGAATTACAAGATTGAGGTCAAGGGCTCCGAGGGTGGCATGGTGCTGCTGGTTTCGGCTGCGGCGAATGGCAGGCAGGCCAGCCGGGAATTCGATATTTCGCCATCGGGTTGGCAGGGCATCAATCTGTATTTCAAGGCCGGGAATTACAACCAGACCGCTGAGCAGGACGGCGGGGCAGCTATTGTTGCGTACACCTCCCTGGATGTGGGTTACCAGTAGCAGTGTGCGCCGGTTCAGAGACTCCCCGGCCCAGCAACCTGCGTACAGTTCCACCCTATCTGCGTAGTACTGCGTCAGTAATGCCGAGTAAAAAGATTCGTTCCCCCTCGCTCCATTAGCGTCCGACGTCGTTGTAAGACACTTCTCGTTGTTCGCGCCTCCATTGAAGTTCTCCACGGTGATTGCCTATGTTTGATGGCATCAAACCAAGGAGGAATGACCATGCCTCGAAGTGCCTTAGCAGAAGATGGATATCTGCATTACATGCCTCGTGTGAGCCAGACTCATTGCGTCGAAGAGCTCGCAGAATTACGTCGAGAGTTTGAACAGTTAGAGCCGGATGAGTACGCCCCGCCTGGAGTAAACAGGTTTCGACGGTATGGCAACGGAGTCATTCTTCCCTGGCAAGACACGCATGAAGGCCACTGGTTGCCAATCGTCAAAGATGGGGCAGGCCACGGACGCGCAGGTTACGACCAAGGCGGTAACAATCCGGATCACGCAAATATTCGCTACTTTCACGCGTTGAGTGATGCGGTAAAAAACAATCGCGTACTACTCGACCTGATCGATGAAGATTTTTCCCTGACGTTCTGGCAGCATCCTGGCCAGCCCCTTCCTATCTATTTTGGGGTGCATTTTGTAAAACTCACGTCCGCGAGGTCGGATCAGCCAGGTATAAGCTCACCGAACTTTTTTCACCAGGATGGAGAGCCCTTCACGTTTGCGCACTTGATCTACCGTTCTTCGAACATGACGGGTGGCATCAATTTTATTGGGCATCCGGAAATTCGAAACATGCTGTTTGAGGACGCGCGGTCAAGTCAGATTTGGGCGGAGTTTACCCTTTCGGAGCCTCTCGATAGTTTTGCCGTTCATGATCCGAAGGTTTCGCACTATATAAGCCCGATCAAGAAACTTGACGACGCCTCTCCCGGAGTCTGTGAGCGCTGTATTGTTTTGGTTGATTTCTCGCCAACCATTCAGA
Organism: Pseudomonas sp. D4002; assembly: GCF_013385665.1. Taxonomy (NCBI): domain Bacteria; kingdom Pseudomonadati; phylum Pseudomonadota; class Gammaproteobacteria; order Pseudomonadales; family Pseudomonadaceae; genus Pseudomonas; species Pseudomonas sp. D4002. The sequence continues at coordinate 195,220 of NZ_JACAPN010000025.1, read as the reverse complement.
GGATATGACGGTGCAGGCGTTGAGCTCGGTATTGCCCATCTTGATTGCGTTGGGAATAGGCTATCTATCGAGCAAACTCTTGCTCCCGGATAAAGTTGTTGTCCGTTTGGTCAGTCTGATCAGCCCTTTGGTTTGGGGGCTACTTTTTCTGATAGGCACTGAGTTCGGCGAAGTGGTTTCTTCGCTGGATGCGGTTGGGTATGTGCTCAAGACATCTTCGCTTGTCGCGGTCGCAACAACAGTGGTGCCTTGCATGCTGCTGCTGGGCTTGGCGGCTTTGAGAGGGGCTGGACGAGAACCAGGCAGGGTTGCCAGTTTCGATATGCATGGCGCTGCTGCTCCTCTGAAAGAATGCTTTATTGCGCTGCTGATGGTGGCCTTGGGCGTGTTGTTCACATATGCAGAATCAACCGTTGCAAGCTTGTGGCTTCCGCCCAGCAACGTGATGTTAATGGTACTGATCTTCTTGGTGGGACTCGACTTGTCGAGCATCAAGTTAGGTCGTGACTGGATCTCATGGGGCGTTCTATGCGTTCCGATTGCCGTGGTCATTGGCTCAATATTGGGAGCCTATGCGGTTCATTTCATCACTGGCGAAGATATCCGTTTGCTCCTGGCACTCTCGACGGGATTTGGATGGTTCACGCTATCCAGCGTCCTGGTTGGAGGGCTGTCCGGAGAAGTTCATGGCGCTACGGCATTGCTCGCAGACCTGGGGCGCGAACTGATCGCGATCGCTTTACTGTACCTGGTCGGTGGCTTCCACCCAAGGGTCGGTATTGCCGCCGCTGGGGCAACCGCTCTGGACTCGACGTTACCGATCGTGCGCCAAACCTGCCACTGCGACACGCTGCCTACTGCTCTCATGAGTGGTTTGATTCTGACGGTGTTAGCGCCCTTTTTTATAACCTTCTTTCTGACCGCATGACGTGACCTCTTACTGGAGGAAATCATGACTCCACGATTTTCAGGAGAAAAACCGAGTCTGCAACCATCAGCATTTAAAAGTCTCACGCTCGGCCCGATGCTTGCCGCGTTTGAACAGCTGCTGATGTGTATCAAAACTCAGCCCAAGGCGTTGATCCCGGTGGCTATGTTCCTGTCGCTGGCGGGGCCTGTCCGGGCGGAGCCAACGATTATGGAAAATGTGCGTGGTTATACCGTGAGTGGAGGCCGTCTGATGCGTTTTGATGCGTTGGCCTTTGATGCGTCGGGCAAAGTGATTTGCGTCGGTATGGCGGCCGATCTTGCTGGCAAGCATGCATTGGCGACGCGCATCGATGGTAAGGGTGCGTCCCTCTTGCCTGGGTTGACCGATGCGCACGGCCATATCAAATGGCTTGGAGAGTCCCTTCGAAGCATTGCTTTACGGGGCTCTCCAACACTGGTTGATACGCAGGAGAGGCTTCGGGTATTCGCTGCAGCGCGCCCCGGCGCCCGTTGGCTGACCGGCTCAGGCTGGAACCACGTTACCTGGAAGTTGGGGCGGTTTCCGACGGCTGCCGAAATTGATAAGGTCGTTGTCGATCGACCAGTGTGGCTAATTCGGGTGGATGCCCATGCCGGATGGGCTAATACCAAGGCGATGCAACTGGCGGGTATTACTAAGGACACGCCTGATCCGAAAGGCGGACGTATCGAACGGGATGCAGAAGGTAACCCGACAGGTGTATTTATCGACGCCGCTATGGGGCTGGTCGCGGATATTATTCCGCTGCCTGACGAGCAGGAGCGAGAGGTCGCGTTGCAGGCTGCATTGGAGCATCTCAATGCACAAGGCCTGACATCTGTGCACGATGCAGGTGCTGATAGGCAGATGATCAAGACGATGCGCGGTTTTGCCGATCGCGGCCGGCTTCCGTTACGTGTCTACTCGATGATCAACGGTGCGGGGGATGATTTCGCGGTGTTGTCCCAGGACGGCCCTTTGATCGGCTACGGCGATGATCGTCTTACCATTCGTAGCGTCAAGCTTTATGCCGATGGCGCTTTGGGAAGCCGTGGTGCGGCGCTGTTTGAGCCATACACCGACGACCCAACCAACAAGGGGTTGCTTTTTGAAAGCCGGCAGGAGATGAAGCACAAGATTGAGTCGGTACTGAAAGCCGGCTTTCAAGCTAATGTGCATGGCATCGGTGATGCTGCCATCAAGCAGGTCATGGATAGCTTTGAACAGACCTACGCCACAGTCGGTGGGCGCGCCTTGCGTAACAGGATCGAGCATGCGCAGGTGGTTGATGTGGCGCAGATACCGCGCTTTATCGATCTAGGGCTGATTGCATCGATGCAGCCTACACATGCTACCAGCGACATGAATATGGCTGAGGACAGGGTGGGTGTCGAACGGATCAAGGGGGCTTATGCCTGGCGCACTCTGCTTAACCAGGGAACGAAAATTGCGGCAGGGTCAGACTTCCCAGTCGAATCTGCCAATCCGTTCTACGGCATACATGCTGCCGTGACTCGCTCGGATCATGAGGGCAACCCCTTGGCTGGATGGCACCCTGAGCAGGCCATGACCCTCTTCGAGGCTTTCCGTGCATTTACGCTGGATGCAGCTTATGCAGCCCATCAAGAAGCTACCCAAGGCAGCATTGAGCCCGGAAAGTGGGCCGATTTTATCCTGGTTGATCAGGACATTTTTGCCGTCAGCCTGGCAGACATCTGGAGGACACGCGTCCTGCAGACTTGGGTTGGCGGGAAGAAGGTCTATCAGGCGATTGAATGAGCCCGGTTCGACCGTTTAATTTCCAAATCCCACCCATAAAAAAACCGGACACCAAGGACCGGTTTTTTTACACATCCCCCGTCAAAACCAGCCTGACGCAGGAGCAAAATCTGAGTGGAGCGGGTAGAGGGAATCGAACCCTCATCTAAAGCTTGGGAAGCTTTCGTTCTACCACTAAACTATACCCGCTCAGAGCGGCTGACTTTGTACCAGATGTGCTCGCGGATTTGAAGTTTTTCTTCGAAAATTCTGTGTTTTACGTGCCAACGGTCGATCGTGGGCAGGCGGCCCCCCTGGGAAATCCGGCCCGCCCACAACCCCACCGCTCATACGGCAAACGCATGCTGTGGCTGTGACGCGTGGTACCGCAACCGGCTTGGCTGCTGCTCCGGTCTCAAAAAGCCCATCAACGCCTCCCGGCTATCCCGGCACGCGGCCTTGTGTTCCATATCCAGAAAGTGCCCGGTTGCCTGAATCGTGCCGAAGCTGCTTTTCGCAATATGTTGCCCAAACAGCTTGGCATCCTGGGCACTGGTGTACTCGTCCCATTCGCCGTTCAAGAACAACACCGGTATATCAATCTGCTTAGCGGCCTTGAGGTAGCACAGCCGGTCGCTGTTGAGCACGTGGCTGATGTGAAAGTGCATCTGCCCATACTCGTGCTCGGCCAGGCTGCTCACGTGTTTGTGATTGAAGCGTTTGAACAGCGACGGCAGGTGTTTGCCGATGGTGCTGTTGACCAGGTGGCCCACGCGGTCGCGGTCGAGGTTGCCGAGGTAGTCGACACCGCGCTCCAGGTAGTCGCGCATCGGGGCGTTGATCACCGGGGAGAACGAGCTGATCACGGCCTTTTCCACACGGCGCGGGCGGTGGGCGAGGGCGACGAGGGTCGCGGCGCCGCCCCAGGAAAAGGACAGCACGTGTTCGGCGGCGAAGTGGTCGATGAGTTCCAGAAGGATCTGGCCCTCGACTTCTTTCGTCAGCATATGCTCGTGGCGGTTGTGGATTTTGGAGCGGCCAGCGTAGGGCTGGTCATACAAAACCACGTTGAACGTCGGGTGCAGGCTTTTCACGGTCTGGGCGAAAGACGCAGTGGTGGCCATTGAGCCGTTGACCAGGATGATGGTCTTGGCTGCTGCGTCCGCGCGATAGAACTCCGTGTAAACCCGATACTGACCCTGTATATCCAGCACAGCGATTTCTGGCCTCATGTCGTAAGACTCCTGGCAAGCGGGTAATGCGCGCAGATCACTCTGCACGAGCTTTGTGACAGGTAGGCATACGCCTGGAAGTGAGGGCCCATGTCGATCCGGTACTGGCTGGCCGACGGGTGTTGTTATGGCGGGCAATTTGCCGTGAGAGGCCCGCAGGTCAAGCGTGCGGACGGGCAAAGTGTTTCTTGTAGGTAGGGGTGACTCGCCAGTCAGATTGCGGCTGGCTGGGTAGATTCAAGCATCAGGGATGCCAGTTCGCCAGTCGATGGCGTGGGTTTTTGCCATCATCGGCTGAACGGTCATCAGACCTGTTGGATTTCAGCCTCTGTAAGCGCCCGGTAATGGCCTGGCGCAAGGGCTGCGTCCAACTCCAGCGGTCCCATGCGTTCGCGGTGCAGGCGCATCACTTTGTTGTCGAAGTGCCCGAACATGCGCTTCACCTGGTGATAACGCCCTTCAATGATGCTCAGGCGCGCCGTTCTGGGGCCCAATAGTTCCAGTTCCGCCGGTTGGGTGGTGAGGTCTTCAAAGGCGAAGTACAGGCCGGCGGCAAAGGTGGCCGCGTATTGCGGGCCGATGTCCTGCTCGGTCTCGACGTAGTAGACCTTGGGCAGTTTGGTTTGCGGCTGGGTCAGGCGGCGCGACCACTGGCCGTCGTTGGTGATCAGCATCAGGCCGGTGGTGTTGAAATCCAGACGACCGGCGATGTGCAGCTCGTGCTTGTCAGGTTCATCCAGCAGGTCGAGCACCGTGGGGTGTTGCGGGTCGGACGTGGCGCTGACGCAGCCCTGGGGTTTGTGCAGCATGAAGTAACGCGCGGGTTTGCCGGCTTGCAGCACTTCGTCATCCAGCAACACACGGCTGAACTCGCTTACCGGGTGGTGCGGATCGCTGGTGGCCTGGCCGTCGACGCTGATCCGCCGCTCCACCAGCAACAGGCGAACCTGTTTACGGTTGAAACGGGGCAGGTTGCTGAGGAAACGATCTACGCGCATTACGACCGCTCGTTGCCGCGCAGTTGTTCGTCCACCTGAGCACAACGCGGGCACAGGCAGGCTTTATTGCGCAGTTCCGCCGGCAAGGCTTCGAGCACTGCGGGGTCGATGCTGACGGAATAGCACCAGCACGCCTGGTCGGCAGTGCGCGGGTCGGCCAGGACGCAATCGTTGCGGGCGCCGCAGGCGGGGCAGAGGGTTGGCGTGGTCATCGGTCGGTTCAGGCTGTATCGGACAAGGTCCCGGTGAAACCCGGTGTGCCTTGCACGATACAGCCCCGCCGCGTTATTGCAAATCACGCTCCAGCACCACCACCCGTTGGCCTGCGCCAATGCCGCTGCCGGGCTGCACCGGAATTTCCCGCACGGTACCGGCGAACGGTGCGACTACCGGGATTTCCATTTTCATCGACTCCAGGATCACCAGCACATCCCCCGCCGCCACGCGTTCGCCAGCGCTCACCTGCACTTGCCAGAGATTGCCGGCGATGTGGCTGTCGATGCTGTATTCGTTGGCCTGCAAGGGCGTGTCTGCGCCCTGTGGTGCGGCGAGTTCCTCGCTGTCGAAATGCGCCTGGCCGCTGGCCATCCAGCGTTCGCGTTCGGCGTTGAACGCGCGCTGCTGTTGCCCGCGAAACGCGCCGATGCTTTCGGCTTCCTGCGCGAGAAAGGCCTGGTAATCCGTCAGGTTCAACTGGCTGTGTTCGATGCTCAGTTCAAACCGCCCAAGGGGGAAATCCCGGCGAATCTGCACCAGCTCATCGGCGCTCACCGGGTAAAAGCGGATCTGGTCGAAGAAGCGCAGCAACCACGGTTTGCCATCGAACGCGGCCACTTCCCGGTAGCGGTTCCACATCTGCAAGGTACGCCCGACGAACTGATAACCGCCGGGGCCTTCCATGCCGTAGACGCACAGGTAGGCGCCACCGATGCCCACGGAGTTTTCGGCGGTCCAGGTGCGTGCCGGGTTGTACTTGGTGGTGACCAGGCGGTGACGCGGGTCCAGCGGCGTGGCCACGGGCGCGCCGAGGTAGACGTCGCCCAGGCCCATCACCAGGTAGCTGGCATCGAACACGGTGTGGCGCACTTCGTCGAGGTTGGCCAGGTCGTTAATGCGGCGGATGAACTCCAGGTTGCTCGGGCACCACGGGGCATCCTTGCGCACGGTGGTCATGTATTTTTCGATCGCCAGTTGGCAGGCCGGGTCGTCCCAGGACAGTGGCAGGTGGACGATGCGCGACGGCACCTGCAGGTTTTGGCTGGCGCAGACGGCGTGCCATTCGGCGGTGATCAGCGCCAGGAGGTCGGCGAGGGTAAGTTGTTCGGGCTGATAGTGGATTTGCAGGGAGCGGATGCCGGGTGTCAGGTCGATGACGCCGTGCAGGGCTTGTGCTTCGAGGGCTTGCATCAGGGCGTGGGCGCGAAAGCGCAGCACCAGGTCGAGTTCCGGGGCGCCGATTTCCAGGAGCAGGTGGGTGTCGCCGGCGAGGCGGGCGACGAGGCGGGTGTCGGCCTGGCTGATGTCCAGAACAACAGGCGACCTGATCATTCCCACGCTCTGCGTGGGAATGCATCCTGTGACGCTCTGCGTCATTGCGTCGACAGCGGGACGCGGAGCGTCCCAGGCGGCATTCCCACGCAGAGCGTGGGAACGATCCCAGTTCAAGGCGAGGTTTCGGGCGGTCTTGATGTCGACGGGGGTGAAGCAGATTTTGTCACCCGCCTTGAGCTGGCCCAGCTGCCACAAGTCCGCCTCGATCACCGTCACCGGGCATACAAACCCACCCAGGCTCGGGCCATCGGGGCCGAGGATCACCGGCATGTCCCCGGTAAAATCCACCGCACCGATCGCATAGGGATTGTCGTGAATATTCGACGGATGCAACCCCGCCTCACCGCCATCCGTACGCGCCCACAGAGGCTTCGGCCCGATCAACCTCACACCCGTGCGGCTGGAGTTGAAATGCACTTCCCACTGGGTGGCAAAGAACGTCTCGATGTACTCGGGCTTGAAGTATTCCGGCGCGCCGTGGGGGCCGTAGATCACCCGCAGTGTTCGCACCTCGCCAAGCGGTTCAGGCACTAGCGTATTGCCGCAACTGAGATCCTCCAACGGCAGTAAGTGCAACACATCACCCGCCCGCAAAGCCCGCCCGCCATGCCCACCAAACTGGCCAAGGGTGAAGGTACTTTTGCTTCCCAGATAATCCGGAACCTGCAGCCCGCCGCGCACGCAAAGGTAGCTGCGAGCTCCGGCCCCGGCGATGGTGCCCAGGCTTAAGGTTGCGCCCGCCGGGATCAGCAACGCGGTGTTCATCGGTACCGCTTCATCATTCAAGCGCAGCACAATGTCTGCACCCGTCACCGCCACCACCGCCGCACAATTGAAGCGCAGCAACGGCCCGCTCATGGTGATTTCCAGCGCAGCGGTGCCCTCGGCATTGCCCAGCAGGCGATTGCCCAGGCGCAGCGCGCGACTGTCCATCGGCCCCGACGGCGGCACGCCTACGGCCCAGTAACCGAGGCGCCCCGGATAGTCCTGCACACTGGTTTGCGTGCCGGCGCTGAGCACTTCAAACGTGTTGGCGTGGTACACCAAATCTTCAAGGCAGCGCGTCCACGGATGGCCACTGGCGAACGGTGTAGCGAGCAGAATCTGGCGCAGATAATCGCGGTTGGTTTCCACGCCGTACAGTTGGCTGTTGCTCAGGGCTTGATGCAAGTCCAGGCGTGCCTGTTCGCGGGTCGGCGCCCAGGTGATGAGCTTGGCGATCATCGGGTCGAAGTAGGGCGGAATCTCGCAACCGGCCTCCACCCACGTGTCGATGCGCAGGCCTTCAGCGACCGGGAAGTCCACATACGTCAAAAGCCCCGGGCTTGGCTGAAACTCCCGGCCCGGATCTTCGGCGTACAGGCGTGCCTGAATCGCGTGGCCGTGAGGCTTCAGTTGCAGTTCCCGCAATGGCGGCATTTCCCCGGCGGCCAATTGCACCATCCAGCGCACCAGGTCCACGCCCCACACTTGCTCGGTGACGCCATGTTCCACCTGCAACCGGGTGTTCACTTCCAGAAAATAGAAGCGGCCATCGGCGCTATCAAAGATAAATTCCACGGTGCCGGCGCTGCGGTAATCCACTGCCTTGGCCAGGGTGATGGCGGCACGGCACAGCTCATCCGCCATGCCGTCGGGCAGGTTCGGCGCCGGGGTTTCTTCAAGCACTTTCTGGTTGCGCCGCTGCACCGAACAGTCGCGCACGCCGAGGGCGATGACCTCGCCGCAGCCATCACCAAACACCTGCACTTCCAGGTGCCGGGCGTGCTGGATGTACTTCTCGATAAACACACCGGCATCGCTGAAATTGTTCTGGCCCAGGCGTTTCACTGCCTCGAAACAGTCGCGCAATTCATCGGCGCTGTGGCACACGCGCATGCCGATCCCGCCACCACCGGCGGTGCTTTTAAGCATGATCGGATAGCCCACGGTTTCCCCGGCCAGTAACGCAGAGTCGAGGCTGTTGAGCAGCTCGGTGCCTTCCAGCAGCGGGATGTTGTGCTGCCTGGCCAACGCGCGCGCGGTGTGCTTGAGGCCGAATACCCGCAGCTGTTCCGGCGTCGGGCCGACGAAGGCGATGCCTGCTGTTTCGCAGGCTTCGGCGAAGGCGGCGTTTTCCGATAGAAAGCCATAGCCGGGATGAATCGCGGTGGCGCCACACGCCTTGGCCGTGGCGAGGATTTTCTCCACCGACAAATAGGTGCCGGCCGCCGCGCCTTCGCCCAGGCTGTAGGCCTCATCCGCTTGCTGGATATGCAGGCTCGCGGCATCGGCTTCGGAATACACCGCCACGCCCTTGACCGAAAGCTCACGCAAGGTGCGCAGGATGCGGCAGGCGATGGCGCCACGGTTGGCGATCAACAGTTTTTCGAACATGGCAAAACCCCGCAGGCCGATGAGTGCTCGGCCTTGTCCTGGGATGCGGGCCGTCCCGCAAATGTGGATGGCGCTGCGGTCGTCCGCAGCGCATGCAGTCAGTGTGGGAGGTGGAGTGTGGGAGCGGGCTTGCTCGCGAATGCGGTGGTTCAGTCAATACATCAGTCGCCTGATACGCCGCTTTCGCGAGCAAGCCCGCTCCCACACAATCTCGCTCCCACAGGTGATCTTCAGCGTTTTCGGAGGCACTGCCCGGCGCGAGCCTGGCACAGGGCGAACAACCACTGGCGCAACCGCTTGATCTTCAGTTCCATACCAGTAACTCCGCAGGGGTTGGGTTGTAGCCGTTGCACGGGTTGTTCAGTTGCGGGCAGTTGGAGATCAGTACGATCACGTCCATCTCGGCCCGCAGGTCGACGTACTTGCCGGGGGCGGAAATCCCGTCCTCGAAGGTCAACCCGCCATCGGCGGTCACCGGCACGTTCATGAAGAAATTGATGTTCGGCCCGATGTCGCTTTTACCCAGCCGGCCATCGTGGGCGCAGGCCCGCAGGTAGTTGTCGCGGCAGCTGTGCATGTAGCGTTTTTCCAGGGCGTAGCGCACGGTGTTGCTCTCTTGGGCGCAGGCGCCGCCAAGGGTGTCGTGGCGTCCGCAGGTGTCGTCGACGATGGTCAGCATTGGCTGGCCGAGGTTGGAATACAGCACGCTGCCGGTGCTCAGGTACACGCTGTTTTGCCGACGCAGGGTGCGCTGCACGTCGTAGCGTTCCCTGGGGTTTTTCAGGCTGTAGAACAGCGTGTCGACCGCCTGGTTGCCCTCAAGGTCGAGGATGCGCAGGGTCTGGCCGGCCTTGACTTCCATCAGCCAGGGTTCGCCGGCGGGAATGGTCGCGCGGTACACGGCCGCGTCCGGTTGTTTGGCGAGTGCGATAGACATGGCAGGTCCTCAGGCGAACAGACGGTCGGTGTTGATAAAGCCGCGCTCGTTTTCCGGGCGCGAGGTACGGCAGTGTTCGGCGACGCTTGGGTCGGCGTTCATCCAGCTGAGTTTCAGCGGCTGCGGCGCGTACTCGGGGTTGGGGTCCATGGGATGTTGCAGCGCGGTGAGCACCACCAGTGTGTCCATCGGTGCGTAGAGTTCGATGTAGTCGCCGGCCTTGGAGTGACCGGGGACAAAGTGCAGGCTGCCAGCTTCATCTACCGTGACTTTGCTGAACAGGTTGAGGGTCATCAGCAGGTCGGACAGCCCCAGGCCCCACTTGCCCAGTTCCACCAGCAGGTTGTCGGTGCCGTTGCGGTAGAAGCCGTTGCGCAGCTCTTGATAGCGGCCTTTGCCATATTTTTCCGCGACCTCGGAGGCGCATGACACGCCGCCGATACTGTCACTCCAGCCGCAGGTGTCGGCGGTGATGGCAGCCAGCACGCGGCCCATGTCCGAGTACAGGCAATGGCCGTTGGTGAGCTTGGCGGTGTGTTGGCATTTGAGGCTGTCGGGCAGGTTCAGGCGCTCGGTTTTTTCATTGGCATTGAGCAGGGTCAGGCTGACGTTGGCGCCGCCGCGAATGTCGGTGAGGCGCAGCAGTTGGCCGCGCTTGAGTACAAAGGAACGGTGGCCGCCGCCGGGGAGCATTTCCTCGGCGAAAGGTGGGAACAATTGAGTTGAGTCGGTCATTTGGAAGTGGCTCCAAGTTCGGCGGCGATCGCCTTGCGGCGCTCGCTGTTCAAAGGGATGTCGTAGGTGATGCGGGCGCCGTATGCGCCGGGGGCGTGTGGGTCGAGGCGCACCTTGTCGAACACCAGCAAGCGGGTGCCGAGGCTGAAGCCTTCGCTGAGGTCGTGGGTGACCATGAACACCGTCAGCCTGGTTTCGCGCCACAGCTCCAGCAACAGCAGGTGCATGTCTTTGCGAATGCCCGGGTCGAGGGCGCCGAAGGGTTCGTCCAGCAGCAACACGCGGGGCTTCATGATCAGCGCCTGGGCGATGGCCAGCCGCTGCTGCATACCGCCGGAAAGCTCCGCCGGGTACTTGTCCAGGGCATGGCCCAAACCGACTTTATGCAGCAGGGCTGCGGCCTGTTCCCGGGCCTGTTTTTTCGCGCTGCCGAACAGGCGGCCGAGCAACGCTGAACGTGGCAACTCAAGGCCCAGCGCAACGTTGTCCAGCACCGTCAGATGCGGGAACACCGAGTAGCGCTGGAACACCACGCCACGGCTGGCGTCGGGTTCGGCGGCGAGCGGTTTACCGTCCAGCAGGATCTCGCCATGGCTGGCGGTTTCCTGCCCCAGCAGCAGGCGCAGGAAGGTCGATTTGCCGCAACCGGAGGTGCCGACCAGGGTGCAGAATTCGCCTTCAGCCACGTGCAGGTTCAGGCGCTCCAATACCACCTGGTCGCCATAGCGCTGCCACACATTGTTGACGTTGATAAAGCTCATGCCCGCGCTCCTTCGTACCAGGGGAACGCGCGCCGCGTCAGGGCCTTGAGGCCCCAGTCCATCAGCCAGGCCAGCAGGGTGATCCACACCACGTAGGGCAGGATCACGTCCATCGCCAGGTAGCGGCGCACCAGGAAGATCCGGTAACCCAAACCGTCGGTGGAGGCGATGGCTTCGGCTGCAATCAGGAACAGCCACGCCGAGCCGAGCATCAAGCGCAGGGAGATCAGCAAACGTGGCAGCAATTGCGGCAGCACCACCCGCAGCATCAGGGTCCAGGTGGAGGCGCCGAGGGTCTGTGCCTTCACCAGCAACTCCACGGGAATTTCCCGTGCCCGCTGTTCCAGGTCCCGCGCCAGGGCCGGGGTGATACCGATCACGATCAGCATCACTTTCGACAATTCCCCCAGCCCGAACACGATGAACAGGATCGGCAGGATCGCCAGCGGCGGCACCATCGACAGCACCGTCAGTAACGGCGACAACGGTGCGCCAAACAGCGGCAAGGTGCCGGCTGCAATGCCCAGGCACAGGCCGGCGAGGGCGCTGATGCCCAGGCCGATCGCCAGGCGGCGCAGGCTTGAGGCGCTGTCTTGCCACAGCACGTATTCACCGGTGCGAGTGTCGGCGCTGAAGGCCAGGCGTTTCACTGCGTCGCCCATTTGTGCGGCGCTGGGCAGCAGCTTGTCGTTGGGGTTGTCTGCCAGGCGCTCGGCCGAGCCCACGAAGTAGGCGAACAGCAGCAGGGCGAAGGGCAGCAGCACCAACAGCAGGCGACTGGAGCGTTCCGGGTGACGGTTGATCAGGCGCATGGCCGCGTCCTCTTACAGCGTGCCGTCGGCGGCCATCTGTACGTAGCTGGGGTCGAAATGCAGCTTGAGGTTGGCAGTGTCGCCGCGGGTCACGCCATTGGCGAAGCTCATGCCCACGGCGTTGGTGTCCTTGGCACCTTCACCCAGCAGGCCGTGTTTAAACGAGAACTCGGCGACTTTGTCCATGGTGGCGGGCAACTGCGCGCTGGTGGCAAAGGCCAGGGCTTCCTTGGGCGTGGCGAACAGCTTGGTGGTGTCCAGTTGCGACTGGAAGCCCTTGAGGTCGGTGCCGGAGGCCTTGGCCATGTGCTCCAGGGCGTCGGTGCTGGCGGCGTTTTTCGCGTTCATCAGCGCCACCACTTCAAACCAGGCGCCGGTCAACGCTTTGCCCAGCTTGGGGTTGTCCTTGAGGGTCTGGGTGTTGACCACCATCATGTCCATGATTTCGCCGGGCACTTTGCTGGAGTCGAACACTTCGGTGACGCCGGGCTTGGCCTTGATCTCCGAGAGCATCGGGTTCCAGGTGGTGACGGCCTTGACCTGGTCGGTGTTGAAGGCGGCGGCGATGTCGGCGTCGGAGGTGTTGACCACTTTCAGGTCTTTTTCGCTGAGGTTGGCCGACTCCAGGGCGCGGGCCAGCAGGTAGTGGGACACGGAAAGTTCCACCAGGTTGACGTTCATGCCCTTGAGGTCGGCGACTGTCTTGCCTTCACCTTTGATGACCACGCCATCGTTGCCATTGGAGAAGTCGCTGACCACCAGCGCGGTGCTGTCCACGCCGCCGGCGGCGGGAATGGTCAGGGCGTCCATGTTGGTCATGGTGCAGCCGTCGAACTGGCCGGCGGTGTACTGGTTGATGGATTCGACGTAGTCATTGAGCTGCACCATGTCGATCTTGATGCCGTACTTCTTGGCCCACTTGTCGAGGATGCCTTGGCTGCCGGCGTATTCCCACGGCATCCAGCCGGCATAGATCGTCCAGCACACGCTGAAATGGTCTTTGGGGGCGGCTTGGGCGGAAAAACTCACCACGGCGGCGAAGGCGGCGGCGAGCAGGGCGGGTAAACGTATCGAGGGCATGGATGCTTCTCCAGTTGATCAAGGGCGAGCAGGAGCAACGCGGCACCGTGAACGGTGGCTTGTCTCCCGGGCTTTTATCCCGCCGTGTAACCTCAACTGGAGGTCGCCGACTCTCGGACCAGCCACTCGCCTTAGCGAGCCGGAACCCTAGTCAGCCATTGCAAATTGTGGTGCCGCGAACCTGTGATGACTCCTGCACGGGAGAGGTAAAGCGAGAGTCGTGCCAAGTGGCACGGGCGCAGTAATGGCGTGGGTTGGCGCGAGGAGGAGGGAGAAACGTGTAGGGAATATGCATTGTGGTGGTGCGGGGTTGCACTGCAATGAGGCGACCGGCAGATGTATCAATCTATGTCTAAATCGCACCAGATTCCGTTTTTGATGTCAGATATTTCGTCAGGCAGTGAAAGCTGTTTGCCGCCCCCCAGCGTCGCTGGGTGTGCTCTTCCGCGGTCCAGGAGGCCGCCATGTATCGTCGACTGCTTCTCATCGCTTTGCTCGGCTTGACCCTGTCTGCGTGCGCGCCTTATTACGGTGGCGGCCAGGCCTACTACGGTTCCGAGGTCTACACGGCGCCCGCGCCGGCGTATTACTACGGCGGCGGCCCGTATTACCATTACCGCCAGGGTTACTACCCGCCACCGCAGCGTTATTACCCGTCGCCGCGTTATTACCAGCCGGCGCCGCGCTATTATCCTGCGGGGCCGCGCGCGGGTTATCGGCCTTACCCAAACCAGGGTTGGGGCAACAGTCACTGGGGTAATGGTGGCGGACATGGCCAGGGTGGTGGTCAGGGTGGAGGCCGTGGCGGCGGTCATCGCTGATAGGAATAATTGGAAAAACGGCGCTCAGGCGCCGTTTTTGTTTACCGTTGGTCGGCACTGTCATATTTGACAGCTATCCTGTGGGTTACGCCTGTAGTTAATTGGGAGCAGTCGCCTGTTTGGCGTATCGCTTCCAGCATCGACTGATGGAACCCATGACATGAACGTCAGCCCGCTCTACCTGTTATTTTTTGCTTTTCTTGGCGTCAGTACGTTGGCAGCAGCGCAATCCTGTCCTTACCCGAGTGCTGTACGCTACGTTGACGGTCACTTTCAGGGAACTGACAGCGACTCGCCATGGATAAGCCAGGCAATGAGCGGCGGGGAATTCGTGGAAACCTTTGTCGGCGCGCTTTTTACTCCTAGCGAGCAGGACGAGCGCAAGCATGGCTATCTGGAAAAGTGCATTTATAAAACCCTGAGGGGTAAGACAGTCACCCTGAGGTACGGCACGGCCCAAGCCGGGGGGGCGATGTCGCTGGCAGATACCACGCATTGGGTACCGGGCACCGATGCTTTCGGGCAACAGGTTTTCCAGTGCGACGACCACCAACCCGATAATTGTGCCTTCACGTTCGAGGGCAAAAAAGCGCCGGCGGACGCTCAATAGTCAGACAGGTCCGCCAGCGGATGCCGCCCTTCCCAGACCTTGTGGAAGTGCGCCTGCACCACGGCCTCGGGGATCAAGTTGATGTCCGGCCAGTGCCAGTGTGGCTGCTGGTCCTTGTCGATCAACCGCGCCCGCACACCTTCGCTGAATTCCGGGTGACGGCAGCAGTTCAGGCTCAAGGTGTATTCCATCTGGAACACCTGGGCCAGGGACAGGTGCCGCGCGCGCTGGATCTGTTCCCACACCAGGTGCGCGGTCAGCGGGCAGCCTTCGTTCAGGGTCTTGCCTGCGCGGCGGAGCAGCGGGTCGGTGTGATCGCGTAACTGGCTCAAGGCTCGCCACGCACAGCGCACATCCCCCACGTCCAGCCACTCGTCGATCTGCCCACGGCGCGGCAGCCATTGGGCTTCGGGCAACTGGCCGGTGGCTTCCTGGGCCAGGGCCTTGAGCAGGCTGTTGAGCTGCATGTCGGTCTGTTCCTGCCAGTTCAGTTGCAGCAGGCCTTCAAGCAGTTCGTCTTGTTGTTCATCCAGCAGGAAACGGTCAGCCAGGCCCAGGTCCAGGGCGTCGCGGCCATTCATATGGGCGCCGGTCAGGCCGAGGAACAACCCCAACTTGCCGGGCAGGCGAGACAGGAACCAACTGGCGCCCACGTCCGGGTACAGGCCGATGCTGATTTCCGGCATGGCCAGGCGGCTGCTTGGAGTGACGATGCGCACGGCGGCGCTTTGCAGCAAGCCCATGCCACCGCCCAGCACATAGCCGTGGCCCCAGCAGATCAGCGGTTTGGGATAGGTGTGCAGGCGGTAGTCGAGGCGGTACTCCGCGGCGAAAAATTGCGCGGCCAGCGCCGGTACTTCGCCGGGATGTTCACGGCAGGCCTGGGCCAGGCTGCGGACTTCGCCACCGGCGCAAAAGGCCTTGGGGCCATTGCCGCGCAGCAGCACGCAGACGATTTGCGGGTCTTTGGCCCAGGCGTCCAGGCGTTCGCTCAGGGCCAGGATCATCGGCAACGACAAGGCATTGAGGGATTTTTCCGCGTCCAGGCTGGCGATGCCAACGCGGGCGCCGCCGGTGCCAATCAGCTCTTCGAAGTGCAGGTTCATCATGACCTCAATCGATAAAGTGAAGGTTCAGTATGATCGCTTCGCAGGAAAGTGCGGTATCTGCGTCAGATCAATTGACAAGCAAGGTCGGCTTTCCTAGGGTTCGCCTCATTCTTTTGACTAGACAGCGTAACCATGACCACCGACGACCGTATCAAACTCGAACCCAGCTGGAAACACGCCCTGCGTGACGAGTTCGACCAGCCGTACATGGCCCAGTTGCGGGAATTCCTGCGCCAGGAGCACGCGGCAGGCAAGGAGATCTACCCACCCGGCCCGATGATCTTCAACGCACTCAACTCAACGCCCCTGGACAAGGTCAAGGTGGTGATCCTCGGCCAGGACCCGTATCACGGCCCGGGCCAGGCCCACGGCTTGTGCTTCTCGGTGCAACCGGGCGTGCCGGCACCGCCGTCGCTGGTCAATATCTACAAAGAACTCAAGCGTGACCTGAACATCGACATTCCCAACCACGGCTACCTGCAAAGCTGGGCCGACCAGGGCGTGCTGATGATCAACACCACCATGACCGTGGAGCGCGCGAATGCCAACGCCCATGCGGGCAAGGGCTGGCAGTTCTTTACCGATCGGATTATTGAAGTGGTGAGCGAGCATCAGCCGCACCTGGTGTTCTTGCTGTGGGGCGCCCATGCGCAGGGCAAGCAGAAGCTGATCGACGCTACCAAACACCTGGTGCTGACGTCGGTGCATCCGTCGCCGTTGTCGGCCTATAGAGGGTTTATTGGCTGCGGGCATTTCAGCCGCACCAACAAGTTTCTTGAGCAGAATGGCGAGACGCCGATCGAGTGGCGATTGCCGCCGGTTTGACATAGCTCCAATGTAGGAGCTGTCTCGCTAAAGCTCGACAGCTCCTACAATTGAACGTCTCTTGGGCTTCAGATTTTGTCTGGCTGCCGGTTCCAGTGTCGAAACAAAGGCTCCGCCAGAAACAGCACAAACAACAAACGCATCACCTGCATCGCCGTCACCAACGGCACCGACAATTGCAGGGTTTCCGCCGTCAGGCTCATTTCCGCAATTCCGCCTGGCATCATGCCCAGTGTCAGCGAACGCAGGTCCAGATGTGTGAGTGCACTCAAGCCCACAGCCGCCAGCGTCGCAATCAACATGGTCAACGCCGTTCCGATCAACGTACGTCCCATGAACAACGGCGCGCGCCGGAAGAACTGCCGGTTGAAGTGGCAACCCAGGCCGCTGCCGATCAGCCACTGGCCGATCTGGCTGCCGCCGTCGGGCAGCCCGATGTGCAAGTCCCAGGTAATGCTGGCGGCGGCACTGACCAGCAGCGGCCCGAACAGCCAGGGGTTTGGCTGACGCAAGCGTTGCCAGCCCCAGGCCACCAGGGCGCCGACGGGAAACAGCAGCGCCAGCCAGGTCCAATCCACCGTCGCCGGATGAAACTGCGGGGCACCTTCCCCCAGCAAATACTTGAACGCCGCCGGCACGCAGAGCACCACCACCAATACCCGCAAACTCTGGCCCGCCGCGACGCGGCTGAGTACTGCGCCGTTGCGTGCGCCGAGGTTGACCATCTCCCCCGACCCACCCGGCATGCTCGAGAAAAACGCTGTGGCACGGTCTTCACCGCTGCGGCGCATCAACCACACACCCACGATGCTGGAGAGGCTGGTGACCAGCGCGCCGAAGAAGATCAGGCCGAAGTGGCTCATCACCTGCTCGATCACCACCGGGGTGAAGTGCAGGCCGATGCCGATGCCCACCACCCATTGGCCGCATTTGCGGCCGCCGGGAATTTCTGCGAGCTGCCAGGGTGTCAGGCAGCGCACCAGGATGATCGCCAGCAACGAGCCGACCATGTACGGCAGTGGCCAGCCGATCTGGCTGGCGAGATACCCGCCCAGCAGACCGACCAGCGGTGTTGCCCACCAGTTTCTGAACGTGGCCTCAGACATCGGCCACGGCACGACGCTGCAGGGAACGCTTGCGCCAGATGCGCAGGAGCGGGAACAACAGCATCAAGGCCGTCAGTACCCACACGCCGAAGGTGATCGGGCTCGACCAGAGGATCTGCAATTCGCCGTTGGAAATCGACAGCGCACGACGCAGGTTCTGCTCCATCAACCCGCCGAGGATAAAGCCCAGCAGCACCGGCGAGAGCGGGAAATCCAGCTTGCGCAGGATGTAGCCGAAGATGCCGATGCCGACCATCAGGAACAGGTCGAAGGTGGTGGCGTGAACCGCGTACACACCGATCGCAGTGATGATGGCGATCACCGGCACCAGTGCCCAGTTCGGCACGGCAAGGATGCGGGTGAAGATGCGGATCATCGGGATGTTGAGGATCACCAGCATGATGTTGGCGATAAACAACGAGGCGATCAGGCCCCAGACGATGTCCGGTTGCTGTTGGAACAGCAGCGGGCCGGGGGTGATGTTGTACAGCGACAGGGCGCCGATCATCACCGCCGTGGTGCCCGAGCCGGGTACGCCGAGGGTCAGCATCGGCACCAGGGCGCCGCAGGCGGAAGCGCCGATCGCGGTTTCCGGAGCCGCGAGGCCGCGCATGTCGCCCTGGCCGAATTTACCGCTGGCACCGGCCAGGCGTTTTTCGGTCATGTAGGCCACGGCCGAGGCCAGTGTGGCACCCGCGCCCGGCAATACACCCATGATGAAACCCAGCAGGCCGCAGCGAATATTCACGACGAATACCGCGGAAGCTTCCTTCAGGTTGAACATCATGCGTCCGGTGGCTTTCACGGCTTCCTGGCCACGGTGGGTTTTTTCCAGCAGCAACAGGATCTCGCTGATGGAGAACAGGCCCAATACAAGCACCACGAACTGGATGCCGTCGGTCAGGTGGATGTTATCGCCGGTGAAGCGGTATACGCCGCTGTTGGCATCGATACCCACTGCTGACAGAAACAGGCCGATCAAGGCCGCGACAAAGGTCTTCAGCGGCTTGTCACCGGCCATGCCGCCCAGGCAGACGATGGCAAACACCATCAGTACGAAATATTCCGCCGGGCCGAAGGCAATCGCCCATTTGGCCAGCAGCGGGGCGAACAGCACCATGCCGCAGGTGGCGATAAACGCACCGATGAACGAACTCCACGCCGACAGCGACAACGCCACGCCCGCCAGGCCTTTGCGAGCCATCGGGTAGCCGTCGAGGGTGGTCATCACGGTGGAAGCTTCACCCGGGATGTTCAACAGGATCGAGCTGATGCGCCCGCCGTATTCGCAGCCCAGGTACACGGCCGCCAACAGGATCAAGGCCGACTCAGGCGGCAGCCCCAGGGCAAATGCGATGGGGATCAACAGCGCTACGCCGTTGATCGGCCCAAGGCCCGGCAACAGGCCGACCACGGTGCCGATCAAGGTGCCGCACAGTGCGGTGATCAGGTTGTAAGGGGTCAGTGCAACGCCGAAGCCCTGGCCCAAATAGCTGAACGTATCCATATCAGTTCTCCAGAACTTCAAGCAGGCCGAGTGGCAGCGGTACATCCATGGCCTTGTCGAACAGCAGGTAAAGACCGATGCTCATCAAGGTCACGATCACCACGCTGGGCATCCAGCGGCCGCCATACAGGCGCGCCATCGGAATGCCGATCAGCATGCTGCTGAGGATGAAACCCAAGGGTTCGAAGGTGCCGGCAAACACCAGCAGCAACCCGACGCAGATGCCGATCTTGATCAGGGTCTGGCGGTCCAGCGCGGGCTCTTCTTCTGTGTGCTTGGTGGGCTGTGGACGAAACAGCATGTAGATCAGGCCCAGGCCCATCAGCCCGAGCATCAGCAGCGGGTAGGCCCGAGGCCCTACCGGCTCGTAGGAAAACGACGCCTGATATGGCCAGGCCATCAGTGCGAGGCCGGCACAGACCAGCAACATCACTGAGGCGAAAATGCGTTGTAAGAGCATGGGAAACTCCTTGGAGACTCTTGTAGGCGCGAGCTTGCTCACGAAGAACGCCAGGACGTCGCGTTTATACAGGCAGCACGCGTCATCGTTGAAGTTTTTCGCGAGCAAGCCCGCTCCCACAGAGGGGCGATTACTGGATCAGGCCGAACTCTTTGGCCAGCACTTTGTAGTCAGCCACCTGTTTCTTCACGTAGGTGTCCAGCTCCGGGCCGGTCATGGCGAACGGGAACAGCTCGCGCTGGTCACGCAGCTTGGCGAACTCTTCGGAAGCCAGCAGTTTGTCGAAGGCGTCTTTCCACCAGGCATAGTCTTCGTCGCTGACTTTTGGCCCGAGGTAGAAGCCACGCACCACCGGCCAGACGATGTCGTAGCCTTGTTCCTTGGCGGTCGGGATGTTCTTCATTTCCGGCTCGTCCAGGCGTTCGTCGGAGAACACCGCCAGCAGGCGCATGTCACCACTGAGGATGTGCGGCATGGAGTCGGAGATGTCGGTACTGCCTACCTGGATATGGCCGCCGAGCAGGGCGGTGGCGATCTCGCCGCCGCCTTCCAGTGCCACGTAGCGCAGGTCACGCGGGTTGATGCCGGCGGCCTTGGCGATCAGGGCGGTTTGCATCCAGTCCTGGCTGCCGACGGTGCCGCCGGAACCGATGACCACGCTGCCCGGATCTTTCTTCAGGGCCTTGACCAGATCGTCGAGGTTTTTGTAGGGCGAATCGTTTTTCACCGCGATGGCACCGTAGCTGGTGCCGACGGCCGCGAGCCAGCGCACGGCGCTTTCATCGAAGCGGCCAAATTTGCCCTGGGCCAGGTTCAACAGCGAGCCGCTGGACCACGCCACCAGCGTGCCGGCGTCGGCCGGACGCTGCGCCACGACGGCGTTGTAGGCCACCGCGCCCACGCCGCCGGGCATGTAGGTCACGCGCATCGGCTTGCTCAGCAGTTTCTCGTTGACCAGCGCGCTCTGCGCCAGTTTGCAGGTCAGGTCGAAACCACCGCCAGGGGACGCCGGGGCGATGCACTCCGGGCGCTTGGGCTCGGCGGCCAGCAGTTGGCTGGCGAACAGCATGCAGCTGGCCGTCAGGGCAAATTTACGCAGTGAAAGGGTCATGTTCATCTCCATCATTGTTGTTATGAGGTTGCTGTTACCAGAGTGCGACGCTGTAGCTCACCAGCAGGCGCACTTCATCCGCATCACGGGCCGAATAGTTGGAACGGTAGGTGGCATTGCGCAGACGCACGGCCACGTCCTTGAACGTGCCGCTTTGCACCACGTAGCGGATCTCGCTGTTGCGTTCCCACTCCTTGCCGGTCTCGCCGTTCTTGAGCTTGATGTTGTCACCCGACAGGTAACGGCTCATGAAACTCAGGCCGGGAATCCCCAGCTTGGCGAAGTCGTAGTCGTAGCGGGCCTGCCAGGAGCGTTCTTCGGCGCCGGCAAAGTCGTTGATCTGCACGAAGTTGACAAGGTAAGGATCGCTACCGTCCACGTAGGGAAAGGCACTGTCGCCGGACATGTGCTGGTAACCGGCGCTGAGCTTATGGCCATTGAGGGCATAGCTGAAGAGGCCGTTGAGGGAGGTGTTGTCGATCTTGCCGCCGCGCGCCGCGCCGGTGTCGTCACTGACGGCCAGGCGCAGGTCGGCGCCGAAGGTGCCGGGGCCCATCGGGCGCGAGGCCACGAGGCCGAGGAAATGCTGGCGGTACACGTCGTCGAGTTGGGCGAAGTGGTAGCTGCCGGTGATCTTGTCGGCGAATTTATAGTCCACGCCGCCGAAGTCGAAATGCTTGCCGGTGGCGCCGCTGAGGAAGCGGCTGTTCTTGTTGTTGAGGCCGATGTCTTCGTAGTTGGTGTCGTCGCGGTCCTTGGCCTTGTTCAGGCGGCCGCCGGTGAACACCAGGTTCTTGAATTCCCTGGAACTGAGCAGGCCGCCGTCAAACGTCTGCGGCAGGATGCGCCCGTCGTTGGGCTTGAGGATCGGCAATTCGGGGATCAGCGCGCCGATCTTCAGCTCGGTGGCGGAGATCTTCACTTTGCCGGTCAGGCCGAGTTTGGAATATTCGTTGGCGGCGCGGCCGTCGTCGTGGGTCGGCAACAGCCCGGTGCCGGTGCGGTCGGGGCTGGAGTCGAGCTTGACCCCGAGCATGCCCAGCGCATCCACGCCGAAGCCGACGGTACCGTCGGTGTAGCCCGACTGCAGGTTGAGCATGAAGCCCTGGGCCCACTCGTCGCGCTTGGATTGTTGTGCGCTGGTGCCGTCGCGAAAGTCGCGGTTGAAGTACATGTTGCGGGTTTCGAGGGTGGCGGTGCTGTCCTCGAAAAAGGCGGCCTGGCCTGCGGGCGAAAAGCCGGCGAGGGCGGCGGCACTGGCAAGGGCGGTCTGGGTGATACGAGAAGAACGAGCAGGCGGCTGTGTGCGCAGCATCGTGGGTGTACTCCGTTATTGTTCTTATTTTGGCGAAAACGCTTCGAGGCGTTTTTCGGGCGCTATGGGTGAAATAGCTCGGCAGGCGAAACCCACCGTGGCTGGATGCTAAAGGGCGAAGCTTTCACTAACCTTTCAGTCGCCTTTCAATGTTTTCGGGCTTCACAGCGCAGGCCGCGCCTGTAAACTCCCCGGCAAAGCGTGGCGCCGACCACCCCCGAACGAGGTAAAAACCCATGCGTGTCCTTCTGGTCGAAGACCATTTGCAGCTAGCCGAAAGTGTCGCCCAAGCGCTCAAGAGCACGGGTTTGACCGTCGACGTGTTGCACGACGGAGTGGCGGCGGACCTGGCCTTGAGCAGCGAGGAATACGCGGTGGCGATTCTCGATGTGGGCCTGCCGCGCATGGACGGTTTTGAAGTGTTGGCTCGCCTGCGGGCCCGTGGGAAAAATCTGCCGGTGTTGATGTTGACCGCACGCAGCGATGTGAAGGACCGCGTGCATGGCCTCAACCTGGGCGCGGATGACTACCTGGCCAAGCCGTTCGAACTGACGGAGCTGGAAGCCCGGGTCAAGGCGCTGCTGCGCCGTAGCGTGCTGGGCGGTGAGCGGCAACAGGCGTGTGGCGTGCTGATTTACGACCTGGACACGCGGCGCTTCACCCTGGGCGGCGAATTGCTGACGTTGACCTCCCGCGAGCAGGCGGTGCTTGAGGCGCTGATCGCGCGCCCGGGCCGGGTCATGAGCAAGGAGCAACTGGCCTCCCAGGTGTTTGGCCTGGATGAAGAGGCCAGCCCCGATGCCATCGAAATCTACGTGCACCGCCTGCGCAAGAAACTCGATGGCCAGCCTGTGGCCATCGTCACCTTCCGTGGCCTGGGGTACCTGCTGGAAGCCCGCGATGCATAAGCCCAGCAGCCTGCGCTGGCGCCTGCTGTGGAACCTGGCGCTGTTGCTGGTGGTGTTGATGATTGCCAGCGGCTTGAGCGCTTACTGGAATGGGCGCGAGGCGGCGGACACGGCTTACGACCGCACGCTGTTGGCCTCGGCGCGGACCATTGCGGCCGGCCTGTCCCACCGCGACGGCACCTTGAGTGCCGATGTGCCCTACGTCGCCCTGGATACGTTCGCCTACGACAGCGCCGGGCGAATCTACTACCAGGTCAACGATATTCACCAGAAGCTGATTTCCGGCTACGAAAACCTGCCGGGCCCGCCGCCGGGAACTCCACGCACCGATGACTATCCGGCGCTGGCGCGCTTTTATAACGCCAGGTATCAGGGCCAGAACGTGAGAGTGGTCAGCCTGCTCAAGGCAGTCTCCGAACCGAACATGAACGGCATGGCGGAAATCCGCGTGGCCGAAACCGACGAGGCGCGGGTGGCGATGGCGCGCAGCCTGATGGCCGATACCTTGCTACGCCTGGGGATGCTGGCCATCGGTGCTTTGTTGTTGGTGTTCTTTGCCGTGAGTGCGGCGCTGCGGCCGTTGGAGCGCTTGCGCACGGCCGTGGAAGAGCGTCAGCCCGATGACCTGCGGCCATTGCCGCTGGTGGAGGTGCAGCATGAATTGGGCCCGCTGGTACATGCGCTCAACCATTTCACCGAACGCCTGCGCGGGCAGTTCGAGCGCCAGGCACAGTTTATTGCCGATGCCGCCCATGAGCTGCGCACTCCGTTGGCAGCGCTCAAGGCACGCTTGGAGCTTGGCCTGCGTGCCGAAGATCCGGCTACCTGGCGCACCACCCTGGAAACCGCAGCCCAGGGCACTGATCGCCTGACTCACCTGGCCAATCAATTGCTCTCGCTGGCGCGCATCGAAAACGGCGCCCGGGCGATTGCCGAAGGCGGGGCCCAGTTGCTGGACCTGAGCCAGTTGGCTCGCGAGCTGGGCATGGCCATGGCGCCGCTGGCCCATGCGCGTGGCGTGGCCCTGGCGCTGGAGGCGGATGAACCGGTGTGGCTGCGGGGCGAGCCCACCTTGTTGAACGAGTTGTTGAGCAACCTGGTGGACAACGCCCTGGCCCACACGCCCCCGGGCGGCAACGTGATCTTGCGGGTCACGGCGCCGGCGGTACTTGAGGTGGAAGATGACGGCCCGGGCATCCCGCTGGATGAGCGGGACCGAGTGTTCGAGCGCTTCTATCGGCGCAGCCAGCAGGGCTTGGGGGCGGGCTTGGGGTTGGCGATTGTTGGCGAGATCTGCCGGGCACACCTGGCGCAGATCAGCTTGCATGACGGAGAGTTGGCGGGGTTGAAAGTGCGGGTCAGTTTTATCGCGGGGTAATCAGTAGAACATTGACCGTGCTTCATCCAGCTCGGCGCGCAAGGTGTCGCTGTAGGGGTCGAGTCGCAGTTTCTTGATCGCAGGTACCGTCGATATCGGTACGCTGGCCAGCGGGTGGTCAGTGTCGCGGTGGCAATACAACACGGCGACCTGCACCAGGTCGATATAGTCCAGGCGCTCGGAGTCGCGCTCAAGGTTCATGTACTGCGCCGGCAGGTTCACCAGCATTTCCGGGAAGTCCCAGCGCCGCAGCAGCTTGTCCCCCAGCAACGGGTGGATGCTTTCAATCACGTGATCGAGGCTGACCGGATCGGACAGCAGTTCATAGTGATCTTCGGCGAAGGTCAGGATCGGTAGCACGCCAATCTGGTGCACCAGCCCACCCAGCGCCGCCTGGTCAGGCTTCAACTGGCTGTGGTTGCGGCACAACGCATAGCTCACGCCGGCCACTTCCAGGCTGCGCCGCCAGACATCGCGCATCTTCTGTTCGACCACTTCGGAACGGGCGTGGAAGATCTGTTCCATCACCAGGCCGATCGCCAGGTTGCTGCTGTAGTTGGTGCCCAGGCGGGTGATGGCGGTGTGCAGGTCGGTGACTTCCTGGGTCGCGCGCAACAGCGGGCTGTTGACCACTTTGATCAGCCGTGCCGACAAGGCAGTGTCACGGCCGATCACTTTGCTCAGGTGGCTGATGCTGATGTCCGGGTCTTCGGCGGCCTGGCGAATGTTCAGGGCCACTTCCGGCAGCGTTGGCAGAACCAGGTCATCGTTATCGATGGCCACAACCAACGCCTGTTGGACTTTTTCCGCCAGCTTGTTCATTCAAGATCTCTAGGGTGTAGCAAAAAGGTACGACGATCAGCGCTGGATCTCGCGATCACGGTCCAGCTGGTAGGGCAGGTCGAGCAGCTGAAGGCCCGGGCCTTCCAGCGTGCCTACATGCACATCGCCACTCTCTGCTGCTTCGGCTTGCAGCACCGCTAGAAGTTCAATCGCCTGATCGGCACGGGCGGCAAGCACCACCTCGCCGATGGCGCTGTTGTGATTCGGGGAAAACAGTGGGGTGCCGGGCTCAGGCAGCTCGCCGGCATTCAGGCTCAGGCGATACAGGCGACGCTTGAGTTTGCCCAAATACTGCATGCGCGCGACGATTTCCTGGCCGGTGTAGCAGCCTTTCTTGAAGCTGACGCCGCCGACGGCTTGCAGGTTGAGCATCTGCGGGATGAACAGTTCGCGGGTCTGGGGCATGACCTGGCCGATACCGGCACGGATCTGGCCCAGCAGCCATTGGTTCAGTTCACCTTCGTGCAATTGTGCGGCGAGTTGGCTGTGCAGGGTTTGAGCTTGGGCGGCGGGAGCCCAGAGTTCGGCACGGCCCGGCGATACGCGGATGGCGATCAGGTCATCGCTGCGCACCACGCTGTCGGTCTCGGCGGGTAGTTGGAGGCCGAGGCCGGCCAGTACCTGATCGGCATCCGACACACCGAAACGCGCCCAGGCAGCGCTTTCGTCGGTGAGTTTGGATTTGGAGAACACGGCGTACTTTTTCAGGTCCGCCAGTTGTGGCTCCAGCAGTTCGGTGGCCATGGCCAGCAGCACGCCATCGCCTTGCAGCAGGATGCGGAAGCTCGACTGCATGCGCCCTTTCTGGGTGCAGCGCGCGCCCAGGCTGGCCTGGGTGTCACTCAGGTAGTTGAGGTTGCAGGTCAGTTGTCCCTGGAGGAACTTGGCAGCGTCGGAACCGCGGACGGCGAGAACGCCTTCGTGGGACAGGGGGCAGAAAAAAGCAGAGTCAGCCATGGGTCATCGCAGGTTAAAAAGTCATGAGTGCATCATAGAGGGGCGCCCGGCAAATGGATAGTTTCCGTATGGCCGACCAAAGCCGACTGTTCCAGGCAGCTTCGGCCTGTATACTTGCGCTCTATTTGAGGAGCGCTCCATGGTCGAAGATGTAGAACTCAATCGCCTCTACTGGCACAGCCGACGCGGCATGCTTGAACTGGACGTGTTGCTGGTACCGTTCGTCAGGGAGGTCTATCCGCACCTCAACGACGTCGACCGCGACTGCTACCGCAAGCTGCTGGAATGCGAGGATCAGGACATGTTCGGCTGGTTCATGGAACGCGCCGAATCGGAAGACCCGGAGCTGCAGCGCATGGTTCGGATGATTCTGGATCGTGTCCAGCCCAAGTAATACGTTCGAATGCCGCTGGCACGCCTCCGGGCAGTTGCTGGCGGCTTATCTTTTCGCCCAGGCGTTCGCACTGGGTGCGCTGTGGTTTCTCGATGTGTCCCGGTGGTTCGGAGCCTTTGGCGCCTTGTTGTGCCTGGCCCATGCCGGTTGGGTATTGCCGCGTCATATCCTGCTGACTCACCGTTCGTCGATCCGTGGCCTGCGTCGCGACGAGGATGGCTGGCAGTTGTGGAGCGCCGCGCGTGGCTGGCACAGCGTGCAACTGCGCCCCGACAGCCTGGCGTTGCCGTTGATCGTGGTGCTGCGCTTTCGGGTGCAGGGTGACTGGCGGGTGCGTTCGATCTGCGTGCCACGGGATTCGCAGGCTACCGATGTGCATCGGCGCCTGCGGGTGCGCTTGAAATTCAGCCGCCGTAGGTGGTTGGCACCAGAATAGTGTCGCGCGCTTCGGGCAGCATTTGCGGGTAGTCGAGGGTGTAATGCAATCCCCGGCTTTCCTTGCGCTCCATGGCCGAGCGGATCATCAGTTCCGCCACCTGGGCCAGGTTGCGCAGCTCGATCAGGTCGCGGCTGACTTTATAGTTGCTGTAGAACTCGTCGATCTCATCCAGCAACAGTCGAACCCGGTGCTGCGCCCGCGCCAGGCGCTTGTTGGTGCGCACGATGCCCACGTAGTCCCACATGAAGCGCCGCAACTCGTCCCAGTTGTGGGCGATGATCACGTCTTCGTCCGAATCGGTCACCTGGCTGGCGTCCCAGCGGGGCAGGGCGGCCGGCACCGGGATGCGCGGCAGCTGTTCAAGGATGTCGGCGGCGGCGGAGCGGGCGTACACGAAACACTCCAGCAACGAATTGCTGGCCATGCGGTTGGCGCCGTGCAGGCCGGTGAAGCTGGTTTCGCCAATGGCGTACAGGCCGGGCACGTCGGTGCGGCCGTTCTGGTCGACCATCACGCCGCCGCAGGTGTAGTGCGCCGCCGGGACGACCGGGATCGGGCCCTTGGTGATGTCGATATTGAACGCCAGGCAGCGCTCGTAGACCGTCGGGAAATGGGTCTTGATGAAGGCTTCGGGCTTGTGGCTGATGTCCAGGTAGACGCAGTCGATGCCCAGGCGCTTCATTTCATGGTCGATGGCCCGGGCGACGATGTCCCGCGGGGCCAGTTCTGCTCGTGGGTCGAAGCGCTGCATGAAACGTTCGCCGTTGGGCAGCTTCAGGTGTGCGCCTTCGCCGCGCAGGGCTTCGGTGATCAGGAAGCTCTTGGCCTGCGGGTGATACAGGCAAGTGGGGTGGAACTGGTTGAATTCCAGGTTCGCCACCCGGCAGCCCGAACGCCAGGCCATGGCAATGCCGTCACCGCAGGCGCCGTCGGGGTTGCTGGTATAGAGGTAGACCTTCGCTGCGCCGCCCGAGGCGAGAATGGTGAAGCGCGCGCCGTAGGTGTCGACTTCGCCGCTGGCCCGGTTGAGCACATAGGCGCCGAGGCAGCGTTCGCCCGGCAGGCCAAGGCGCTTTTCGGTGATCAGGTCGACGGCGACCCGCTGTTCCAGCAGTTCGATGTTGGGGCGTTGCCGGGCCTGGGCGAGCAGGGTCTTGAAGATCGCGGCGCCGGTGGCGTCGGCGGCATGGATGATCCGCCGATGGCTGTGGCCGCCTTCGCGGGTCAGGTGGAACTCGAAGCCGCCGTCGTCGGTGCCGGAATGTTCGTCGCGGGTGAAGGGCACGCCCTGGTCGATCAGCCACTGGATGGCTTCGCGGCTATGCTCGACGGTGAAGCGCACCGCCTCTTCATTGCACAGGCCGCCGCCGGCATTCAGGGTGTCTTCGACGTGGGATTGCACCGTGTCGGTGTCATCGAGCACCGCGGCGACACCGCCCTGGGCCCAGAACGTCGAGCCATTGGCGAGGTCGCCCTTGCTCAGTACGGCTATGCGCAGGTGGCCCGGCAAGGTCAGTGCAAGGCTCAAGCCCGCGGCGCCGCTGCCAATCACCAGGACATCGTGTTGAAACTGTTGGCTCATTTGAAGGATTCCGCAAAAAGCGATCCGTAGGGGGCGCAAACAGGACGCCTGGATCGGCGAATCAAAGGGTGACACGGCCCACTAGTATATAGAGGGGGGGAGCGGCACAATAGCCGGGCATTCGTGGCATTGTGAGACTACGGGCAACGAACTGCACGGCTTTCATGAAACGGACAGCGATTGGGATGGGAACTTTTTGCATAGGCCCCGACTCAATAGCAGGATGCCCGAAAGCTGGGAACACGCTGGATTTGCTGAGCCGCGTCTGTGTCAGGCGCGTCAGGAAACTGGCGACAGATTATTCGCGCAGCCGGCATTGCCCGCGCTGCGTTTTTCGTGTGTGCCAAATCAGTGCGCGCCGGAAACTTGCTTGGAGGGGGAGAACTTTTGCGAAAAGTCCGAGTCTATGTTTGCAAGCCTGATCGATTAGTTATGCAAGCCTCCTTCAAGTACAACGAGGAGTGTTCATGCTAACCCAGGAAGAGGATCAGCAGCTGGTCGAGCGCGTTCAACGCGGCGACAAGCGGGCATTTGATCTGCTAGTGCTGAAATACCAGCACAAAATTCTCGGGTTGATCGTGCGGTTTGTGCACGACACCCATGAAGCGCAGGACGTTGCACAGGAAGCCTTTATCAAGGCGTACCGTGCACTCGGTAATTTCCGCGGTGACAGTGCGTTTTACACGTGGCTGTATCGCATCGCCATTAACACGGCGAAGAACTATCTGGTTTCTCGCGGTCGCCGCCCGCCGGATAGTGATGTTAGTTCGGAAGATGCTGAATTTTATGATGGTGATCACGGCCTCAAGGATCTCGAGTCGCCGGAGCGTGCATTGCTGCGCGACGAGATCGAAGGAACCGTCCATCGCACTATTCAACAACTGCCAGAAGATTTGCGTACGGCGTTAACTTTACGTGAATTCGATGGTCTGAGTTACGAAGACATTGCGAGCGTCATGCAATGTCCGGTGGGTACCGTACGCTCCCGGATCTTCCGGGCTCGGGAAGCCATCGATAAAGCCCTGCAGCCGTTGTTGCAGGAAAACTGAGACAGCGGCGACAGCCAAGAGAGGAACCGCCATGAGTCGTGATGCCCTGCAGGAATCGCTGTCCGCAGTGATGGATAACGAAGCGGATGAACTGGAACTTCGTCGAGTGCTTAATGCATTTGATGATGCCGAAACCCGTGATACCTGGTCTCGTTACCAAGTCGCTCGGGCGGTGATGCACAAGGATCTTCTAATCCCTCGTCTGGATATTGCTGCGGCCGTTTCTGCTGCACTGGCTGATGAAGCCGTTCCGGCAAAAGCTGCTCGCGGTCCTTGGCGTAGCCTGGGCCGTCTGGCAGTCGCTGCTTCGGTGACCGTCGCTGTATTGGCAGGTGTCCGCCTGTACAACCAGGACGAAATCGCCGGTGCCGAACTGGCCCAACAGACCCAGCAACCGGTCATGGCCGGCCCGCAGGTCAAGGGTCCAGCCGTACTGGCCGGCTACAAGGAAAGCTCCGATACCACCGGGCCTATGGCCAACGGTGTACTTCAAGGGCAATCCGGCTGGCAGGATCAGCGTCTTCCAGGCTACCTGCGCCAACACGCACAGGAATCGGCCTTGAAAGGCACTGAAAGCGCTCTGCCTTACGCCCGCGCTGCAAGCCTGGAAAACCGCTAGTCCGCCAAGGAGCTTTATGCGCGCCATACCGCTCCTTGCGCTTTTGCTCAGTGGCTGGTTTGCAGTCCCCGCCCATGCCGATGAAGCCCAAGACTGGCTGACGCGTCTTGGGCGGGCGGAGCAGCAGCAAAGCTTTCAGGGCACCTTCATCTACGAGCGTAACGGTAGTTTTTCTACCCATGACATCTGGCATCGTGTCCAGAATGGTCAGGTCCGTGAGCGGCTTTTGCAGCTCGATGGTTCTGCCCAGGAAGTCCTGCGCGTCGATGGCCGTACCCAATGCGTGAGCGGCACGCTGGTTGCCGGGCTTGGGGGCTCCCCCAATACCTCTGCGCGTACCCTTGATCCGCAAAAACTCAAAGCGTTCTACGATCTTGCCGTCATCGGCAAATCGCGCGTGGCCGGTCGGAATGCGGTGATCGTCTCCGTGACCCCCCGCGATCAATACCGTTATGGTTTTGAGCTGCATCTGGATCGTGAAACTGCGCTGCCATTGAAGTCATTGTTGCTTAACGACCAGGGCCAGTTGCTGGAGCGTTTCCAGTTCACCCAGCTCAATACATCGGTGCCTGACGATCGTGATTTGCAGCCCAGTGGCGAATGCACGCCGGTGGCGGTGACCAACGCCAAGGCCCCGGAGGTCGAGATCCCTCAGGATTGGCGCCTCGACTGGTTGCCACCAGGCTTTCAGCTGGTCAACAGCAGTGCCCATAAAGACTCCCACACCAAGGTAACCGTCAGCAGTCTGATGTATGACGATGGTCTGGCGCGTTTTTCGGTATTCCTGGAGCCGCTTAACGGTGCGACCGTAAACGAGACCCGCACCCAGTTGGGCCCGACAGTCGCCGTTTCACGGCGGTTGAATACCCTGGAAGGCGAGGTGATGGTGACCGTCGTCGGCGAGATCCCGATTGGCACCGCCGAGCGAATTGCGCTGTCACTACGCAGTGGCACCGTGCCCGCCAAGCCTTGAGTTGTTAATCCTATGTTCATCCTGATATTTCAATGTTGCGCAGGAGATAGTCGATGCCTGCCTCTGCCGAGAGCATGAAATGTCTGGATCATTTTTTTCACTTGCTAATATCTCCTATGTTTTTTATAGGTCAGGGCTTAACGGCCCTGGCCTTGTTTTGTTCGCGGAACAAAAATGTCGGTCGCAGTTTTTCGGCGTTTATTGAACCCTGTCGCTCAACCCTGCTCGTCGTAACGGGAGCTGTATGTCGATACCACGTTTGAAGTCTTACCTATCCATAGTCGCCACGGTGCTGGTGCTGGGTCAGGCCGTTACCGCGCAAGCGGCCGAGCTGCCTGACTTCACCCAACTGGTGGAGCAGGCGTCGCCTGCCGTGGTGAACATCAGTACTACGCAGAAGCTGCCGGATCGTAAGGTCTCCAACCAGCAGATGCCCGACCTGGAAGGCCTGCCGCCGATGCTGCGAGAGTTCTTCGAACGCGGCATGCCCCAGCCGCGCACGCCGCGTGGCGGTGGTGGCGGCCAGCGTGAGGCCCAGTCCCTGGGCTCGGGCTTCATCATCTCGCCTGACGGCTACATCCTCACCAACAACCACGTGATTGCCGACGCCGACGAGATCCTGGTGCGCCTGGCGGACCGCAGTGAGCTGAAAGCCAAGCTGGTGGGCACCGACCCACGTTCCGACGTTGCCCTGCTGAAAATCGAAGGCAAGGACCTGCCGGTGCTGAAACTGGGCAAATCCCAGGACCTGAAAGCCGGCCAATGGGTCGTCGCCATCGGTTCGCCGTTTGGTTTTGACCATACTGTGACCCAGGGTATCGTCAGCGCCATCGGTCGCAGCCTGCCGAACGAAAACTACGTGCCGTTCATCCAGACCGACGTGCCGATCAACCCGGGCAACTCCGGCGGTCCGTTGTTCAACCTGGCGGGTGAAGTCGTTGGCATCAACTCGCAGATCTACACCCGCTCCGGTGGTTTCATGGGCGTTTCGTTCGCGATTCCGATCGACGTGGCCATGGACGTTTCGAACCAGCTGAAAACCGGTGGCAAAGTCAGCCGCGGCTGGCTGGGGGTGGTGATCCAGGAAGTGAACAAGGACCTGGCTGAATCCTTCGGTCTCGACAAGCCGGCCGGTGCCCTGGTCGCGCAGATACAGGACGATGGCCCTGCTGCCAAAGGTGGCCTGCAAGTCGGTGACGTGATCTTGAGCATGAACGGCCAGCCGATCGTCATGTCTGCGGACTTGCCACACCTGGTGGGCGCGCTCAAGGCCGGCAGCAAGGCCAAGCTGGAAGTGATTCGTGACGGCAAGCGCCAGAACGTCGAACTGACCGTCGGTGCGATCCCGGAAGAAGGCGCGGCGCTGGATGCGCTGGGCAACAGCAAGCCAGGTGCCGAGCGCAGCAGCAATCGCCTGGGCATTGCCGTAGTCGAGTTGACCGACGAACAGAAAAAGAGCTTCGACCTCAAGAGCGGTGTAGTGATCAAGGAAGTCCAGGACGGTCCTGCCTCCCTGATCGGCCTGCAACCAGGTGATGTCATCACCCACCTGAACAACCAGGCTATCAACTCCACCAAAGAGTTCACCGACATCGCCAAGGCGCTGCCGAAGAACCGTTCGGTGTCGATGCGCGTCCTGCGTCAGGGGCGTGCCAGCTTCATTACCTTCAAACTGGCCGAGTAATCCGCTAGTCCAATAAAAAGCCCCGCTCTCGATGTTCGAGAGCGGGGCTTTTTTGTGGCTGAAAGGTTTAGCCCATCATGTCTTTGACCATGCGTTCCTGGTCGATCAGTTCACGCTGGCGTGCGTCGATACGTGACGAAAGCGGGAAGTTGCTGCCGGCGCGACGCTTGGCGAAATCCAATTGCTGGATGGCCTGCTTGAAATCTCCCACCAGCGCGAAGTACTCGGCCCGGGCCTGATGCAGGCCGATGATATTGCCCGACAAGCCACGGGTTTCCGCAACCTGGTACCAGACGTCCGGATCGTCCGGGCGAGACTTCAACAATCCTTCCAGGGCTTTTTCCGCGTCAGCGTTGCGGTTCTGCTTGAGCAGCAGATCCACACGAACCTGGTTCAGCGGATAGTTGCCTGGATATTGCGTCAACATTCGGTCCGTACGCTGCTGGGCATCCGGCAGGCGATTGTTGGTCATGTCCAGCTCGATCTGCGCCAGGTTGTAGGTGATGTCGTTGGGCGCCTTGGCCAGCAGCGGCTTGAGGTTTTCCCGGGCCAGGTTGAACTGGGCACCCTTGATCTGAGCGATGGCGAGGCCATAACGCGCGATATCGTTCTTCGGATTTTCATCCAGCTGGGCCTGGAAACGTTTGGCGGCCAGCCCTGGGGTGTCTTCGTAATACAGTTGCACTCGAGCACGGATCAGTTGATAGCGCAGGCTGTCCTCAATGCCACCCAGCTTGGCTTGCTCCGCACGGTTGCGGGTGTCGGCGATCCGCGATTCGGTTACCGGGTGAGTCAGCAGGAATTCAGGCGGCTTGGCATCGAAACGGTACTGGCGCATCAAGCGCTCGAACATGGTTGGCATGGACCGTGGGTCGTAGCCGGCTTTCTCCAGGTTGAGAATGCCGATGCGGTCAGCCTCTTGCTCGTTTTGCCGGGAAAAGCGCCGTTGCTCCTGGATCGCGGCGGCCTGGCTGCCGGCGATCGCGGCAATGCCCGCATCGCCTGCGCCAGCGGCGGCAGCGATGATGCCGCCGAGCAGCGCAGCCATCATCGGGATCTGCATGCGCTGCTGTGCTTCCACGCCTCGTGCGAAGTGACGTTGGGACAAGTGAGCCAATTCGTGGGCCAGTACCGAGGCATATTCGCCTTCGGTCTGGGCGTTGAGGAACAGGCCGCCGTTGACCCCGACGATGCCGCCCGGTGCGGCAAAGGCGTTCAACTGCGGGCTGTTGATCAGAATGAATTCCAGGCGCCGGTCATTGACCTGGCTGGTTTCCACCAGCTTATAAACGCTGGATTCGACGTAATCCTTGAGCTGCGGGTCGTTGAGTTGCGAGACCTGGCCACGCAGGTAGGCCAGCCATGCCCGACCCAGATCGTATTCCTGTTTTGGCGAGACAATGGCAGAACTGGCGTCGCCAAGTGACGGCAGGTCGTCGGCGAAGCCTGGAGAGGCAAGCAGGCAAGCCAGCGTCAGCAGGGTAGGGCGCAAAAAAGTCATGCACAAAGCCTTTCGACAAAGAGCTTACTGTAGCCGGACACTGAGCTTCGGACCAGATATTCTAAGCGCCCTCGACGCCCACCCGGAGTTAGACCATGACCGACGCTGTAGCCTTCGATGCCGAACTGGATGCCAGTGGCCTTAACTGCCCGCTGCCGTTGCTCAAGGCCAAGCTGGAGCTCAATCGGCTGGCCAGCGGCGCGGTGCTCAAGGTGATCGCCACGGACGCTGGCTCCCAGCGGGACTTTCGTACGTTTGCCAAGCTGGCCGGCCACACCCTGCTGCATGAAGAAGACGAAGCGGGCGTCTATCGTTACTGGTTGCGCAAGGCCTGAATCGCTTGAATATGCTGTCCTTATCGCCTGAGGTTTATTGATGTTCAAAGTGTTACGTGACTGGATTCAGCGCTACTTCTCCGACGAAGAAGCCGTGGTGCTGGCCGTCCTGCTGTTTCTTGCCTTTACGGCCGTGCTCACTTTGGGCGGCATGCTGGCGCCGGTACTGGCGGGGATGGTGCTGGCATACCTGATGCAAGGCCTGGTCTCCATCCTGGAGCGTCTGCGCTTGCCGGGTGGGGCAGCGGTGGGTCTGGTGTTTGCCTTGTTCATGGGGCTGTTGCTGGTATTTATCGTGATCGTGGTGCCTTTGCTGTGGCACCAGTTGATCACCTTGTTCAACGAGCTACCGGGCATGCTCGCCAAGTGGCAGTCATTGCTGCTGCTGTTGCCTGAGCGCTATCCGCACCTTGTGTCGGACGAGCAGGTCCTGCAGGCCATTGAGGTGGCTCGCGGCGAAATCGGAAAGTTCGGACAATGGGCGCTGACCTTTTCCCTTTCGAGCTTGCCGCTGCTGGTCAACATCATGATCTACCTGGTACTGGTGCCGATCCTGGTGTTTTTCTTCCTCAAGGACCGCGAGATGATCGGTCGCTGGGTGCGTGGCTATCTGCCCCGTGAGCGTGCGCTGATTACCCGGGTCGCCGAGGAAATGAACCGGCAGATTGCCAACTACATCCGCGGCAAGGTTATCGAGATTTTTATCTGCGGTGGCGTCACTTACATCGGTTTTGTCGCGCTGGGGCTTAACTACGCTGCCCTGTTGGCGCTGCTGGTGGGTGTTTCAGTGGTGGTGCCATACGTTGGCGCGGTGGTGGTGACGGTGCCGGTGATGTTGATCGCGCTGTTCCAGTGGGGCTGGAGTGATCAGTTCATCTACCTGATGGCGGTGTACGGCATCATCCAGGTGCTGGACGGCAACGTGCTGGTGCCGCTGCTGTTCTCCGAGGCGGTGAACCTGCATCCGGTGGCGATCATCTGTGCGGTGTTGTTGTTTGGCGGGTTGTGGGGCTTCTGGGGGGTGTTCTTTGCGATTCCCCTGGCGACGCTGTTCAAGGCGGTGCTGGATGCCTGGCCTCGGCAGGAGCCTGTTGTAGCGCCGTTACTCTGATATTTGTGGTGCCGGTGCATGGCCTCATCGCGGGCAAGCCCGGCTCCCACATTGACTGAGTTGTCCTGTCGAACAATGATCACAGGTGGGAGCTGGCTTGGCTGCGATAGCTATTTCAAAGCCAGCAGGTGAATCAAGCCTGGTTCAGCGCCTGTGCCGCTTCGAGCACTGCATCCACATGGCCTGGCACTTTCACACCGCGCCATTCCTGGCGCAGTACGCCATTCTTGTCGATCAGGAAGGTGCTGCGATCAACACCCAGGTATTCCTTGCCATACAGCTTCTTCAGCTTGATCACATCAAACAGCTGGCAAACCGCTTCGTCCTTGTCGCTGATCAGCTCAAAGGGGAATTCCTGCTTTGCCTTGAAGTTCTCGTGGGACTTCACGCTGTCTCGGGACACGCCAAACACCTCGGTGTTGGCCGCCTTGAACGCAGCATGCTGGTCACGGAAGCCCTGGCCTTCAGTGGTGCAGCCCGGGGTGCTGTCTTTCGGGTAGAAGTAGATCACCACTTGCTTGCCCTTGAGCCCGGCGAGGCTGAAGGTTTGCCCGCTGGTGGCCTGGGCTTCGAAGTCGGCTACCGGTTGGTCGATCACTACAGACATGAAGACTTCCTTACATAGGGTTCTGTGGGCGCCAAGGCTCGATCAGTGCGTCGAGGTTCAGGGCATCGGCGAAATCCAGGAACTGGTCGCGCAGCCAACTGATCTGCACGCCGGCCGGCAAGGTCACGGTAAAGGTCGCGTTGAGCATGGTGCCGCCGGTCTGCGGAGCCTGATAGGTGTCGCAGGTCAGGTTTTCCAGCTCGACGTTGTGGTCGATAAAGAACTGGCACAGCTCGTTGACGATGTCCGAGCGGTAGGCCGAACTGACATAGGCCACGTAGGGCAGGGCCTGTGGACGGTTCTCCAGAGCGGCGCTGCGCACCACGTTGACCGTGAAGTCATGCTTCTTCGCCAAACCCGGTAAACCGGTTTCAAGGCGGGCCAGGGCATCCCAGGTCCCGGAAATCTGCAGGACCAGCGCACTGCACTCGCCATGGCGGGTCAGGCGGGAGGTCACGACGGCGCAGCGGTTTTCATGGCTGGCGCGGCACAGGACGTTAGTCAGCTCCATGGGGTTGGCGCCAAGGGCACTGATGACAAGGAATTGTTCGCGGACTGTGGGGGTGGACATGCAGCCTTCCTAAAGCGATGAGCGGTCGATACGATGCAAGCGGTATCAATCAAAGGATGAAGGGTAGCGAAAACCATCGCCAAGGGCTAGGAGGTGGCGTTTTCATTACGTAATCAGCTTCATCAAACCCCGCTTTGGCAGAATGATGGCGCTGCCGCGAACTAAGTTGATCCAGAACGCATCCTCAGGCGGTACTTCGCTTGTACAAGCATCTTGGCGCCAGTACCATTACCGCTCTCTTTTTCCGGCAGGAGCGGTTGCATGATTGCGGGCAGTATGGTGGCACTGGTCACACCCATGGATGCACAAGGTAATCTCGACTGGGACAGCCTGGGCAAACTGGTGGACTTCCACCTGCAAGAGGGCACCAACGCCATCGTGGCGGTCGGCACCACAGGTGAATCGGCCACACTGGATGTGGAAGAACACATCGAAGTGATCGAGTTCGTGGTCAAGCGCGTTGCAGGGCGCATTGCTGTCATCGCCGGCACGGGCGCCAATTCGACCCGCGAAGCGATCGAATTGACCAGCAACGCCAAGAAAGCCGGCGCCGATGCCTGCCTGCTGGTGACGCCGTACTACAACAAGCCGACCCAGGAAGGCCTGTACCTGCACTTCCGCGCCGTTGCCGAAGCGGTCGATATCCCGCAGATCCTCTACAACGTACCCGGTCGCACCGCCTGCGACATGAAGGCCGAGACCGTGATCCGCCTGTCCACCGTACCGAACATCATCGGTATCAAGGAAGCCACCGGTGACCTGCAGCGCGCCAAGGACATCCTGGCCGGCGTCAGCAGCGACTTCCTGGTGTATTCCGGTGACGACGCCACGGCGGTCGAGCTGATCCTGCTGGGCGGTAAAGGCAACATCTCGGTGACTGCCAACGTCGCACCGCGCGCCATGAGCGAGCTGTGTGCCGCGGCCATTGCCGGTGATGCGGTCAAGGCCCGGGCGATCCACGAACAATTGGCACCGCTCAACAAAACCCTGTTTATCGAATCCAACCCTATCCCCGTGAAATGGGCGCTGCATGAGATGGGCCTGATGCCGGACGGTATCCGTCTGCCGCTCACCTGGCTCAGCGAAGCCTGTCACGAACCGCTGCGACAGGCCCTGCGCCAGTCCGGCGTCCTGGTTTAATTGAGGAAGCACTACGCATGAAGCGATTGGCCGGACTTTCCGCACTTGCCTTGATTATCTCCAGCACCAGTGGCTGCGGTTGGATCTGGGGCCCGGAAGGCTACTTCCGCGACCGCGGTAGCGATTACCTGGAAGCCCAACAAACTGCCCCGATGAAATTGCCGCCGGACGTCAATGTCGCCAAGCGCCTTGACCCGTTGCTGCCGATTCCGCGCAACGTGGCCGACGACACCTTCAAGGGTGAATACGAAGTGCCGCGTCCACAGCCGCTGTCGGCCGTGGCCGATGCCAGCGACTACAGCCTGCAGAAGAGCGGCGACACCCGTTGGGTCATGGCCCAGCGCCCACCTGCCGAAGTCTGGCCGGTGGCGGTCCAGTTCTTCCAGGACAACGGTTTCCGCATTGACGAACAACGCCCGCAGACCGGTGAGTTCACCACCGCGTGGCAGCACACCAGCGAACTGTCGGCATCCATGGCCAAGCGCCTGCAGGCCGGTGGCGTAGCCAATGACAGCGAAGCCCGCATCCGCGTGCGTATCGAGCCAGGCGTGCAACGCAACACCAGTGAAGTCTACGTAGTCAGCACCGAGCGTCCTGCCGGCAGCACCGCCAACGTCGACTTCACCCCACGTTCGGTCAACACCGGCGTGGACGCTGCCCTGGTCGACGAAATGCTCGCCAGCATGAGCCGTATTTCCGAGAAGGGCGGTTCCGTCTCCCTGCTCGCCGCCGGTAGCTTTGACACACCTAGCCGCGTCAGCCTCAGCGAAGACGGCAGCGGCAACGTGGTGCTCAACCTGGGTGAAGACCTGGACCGCGCCTGGTCGAGTGTCGGCCGCGCGCTGGAGCACGGCGAATGGCGCGTTGAAGACATCAACCGCAGCCTGGGCCTGTACTACATCAACCTGGCCGAAAAAGCCGAGAAGAAAGACGACGAGCCAGGTTTCTTCAGCAAGTTGTTCGGCAGCAAGCCGACCAAGGAAGAGATCGAGACCCGCGCCGAGCGTTACCAGGTTCGTTTGAGCAAGGTAGGCGAAAGCGTGCAAGTCACCGTCGAGAAAAACATCAACACCGTGGCGCCGGCAGAAGTGGCGCGCAAAGTGTTGGGCGTGATTCAGGACAACCTGGGCTGATCCGATGCGTTTTGCCGTTCTCGGCAGCGGTAGCCAAGGGAACGGCACGCTTGTAGCCCATGACGACACGTACGTCCTGGTTGATTGTGGTTTCTCCCTGCGGGAAACCGAGCGGCGCCTGCTGCGCCTGGGGGTTCACCCCGCGCAGCTGAGCGCGATTCTGGTGACCCACGAACATGCCGACCACGTGCATGGCGTGGGTTTGCTGTCTCGGCGCTACAATCTTCCGGTGTACCTGAGTCGCGGTACCTTGCGCGGGATGCGCAAACCGATCGAACCTGCAGGTTTGCTGGCCGGTGGTGAGCAATTGCAGATCGGTGCCTTGAGCATCGATGTGATTGAAGTGGCCCACGATGCCCAGGAACCGACGCAATACGTATTCAGTGACGGTGAACGGCGTTTTGGCCTGCTCACTGACCTGGGTTCGTACTGCGCCAAGGTGCTGGACGGTTACCGGGACCTCGACGCATTGATGATCGAGTCCAACCACTGCCGTGACCTGCTTGCGCGTGGCCACTACCCGGCCTTTCTCAAGCAGCGGGTCGGCGGGCAGTTTGGACATTTGAACAACCACCAGGCGGCGTACCTGGTGTATGAGTTGGGCTGGCAAGACCTGCAACACCTGGTCCTGGCCCACCTGAGCAGCAAGAACAACCTGCCGCAGCTGGCCCGGCAATGTTTTGTCGACACCCTTGGGTGCGACCCGGACTGGCTGCAACTGGCCGATCAAGATTCAGGGCTCGACTGGCGACACATCGCCTAGCCCACCTACTTAGCAAGCGGAGCCCATCATGGAAAAACGTGAAGAACTCTACCGCGGCAAAGCCAAATCGGTTTACAAGACCGACGACGCCAACCGCTTGATCCTGCTGTTTCGTAACGACACCTCGGCGTTCGACGGCAAGCGCATCGAACAGCTCGACCGCAAAGGCATGGTGAACAACAAGTTCAACGCCTTCATCATGCAGAAACTCGAAGCGGCCGGCATTCCGACCCAATTCGACAAACTGCTGGGCGACAACGAATGCCTGGTGAAAAAACTCGACATGATCCCGGTCGAGTGCGTCGTGCGTAACTATGCGGCCGGCAGCCTGGTGAAGCGTTTGGGCGTGGAGGAGGGCCTCAAGCTCAACCCTTACACCTTCGAACTGTTCCTGAAAGACGACGCCAAGGGTGACCCGTTCATCAACGAATCCCACGTGGTGGCATTTGGTTGGGGCACCGCTGAGCAACTGGCTCGCATGAAGGAGCTGTCGCTGAAGGTCAACGACGTCCTGAGCAAACTGTTCGACGACGCCGGCCTGCTGCTGGTGGACTTCAAACTGGAATTCGGCGTGTTCCACGACGGCTCCATCGTCCTGGGCGACGAATTCAGCCCGGACGGCTGCCGCCTGTGGGACAAAGACACTCGCAAGAAGATGGACAAAGACCGCTTCCGCCAGGGCCTCGGTGATGTCATCGAAGCCTACGAAGAAGTCGCCAACCGTCTCGGCGTACCGCTGTAATCGACGCAAGCATCTGATAGCACGGAAAAAAATCGCTTTTGCGCTTTGCTTCCAGGAAACAGGCTGTTATGATGCGCGCCGTTGGAGAGATGCCAGAGTGGCCGAATGGGACGGATTCGAAATCCGTTGTACCTTCACCGGTACCTAGGGTTCGAATCCCTATCTCTCCGCCATTACATCTAAAGCCCCGTAAGTCTTTGATTTACGGGGCTTTTTTGTGCCTGATGATTTTCTCGTTTGCCCACTCACTTTGCCCACTCAGCAGAGGTCAATTGTCGTAGAAGACGGCAGAGAGTGAAGAGGCTTTTAGAATCTCCACCGATCTTTGGCAGTCGGCATAGGCTACGTAGCTCTCACTGCTGCGGGCAATAGCCTTACCGTTGCTGGCGTAGTAAATCCAATACCAATGGCCGGAGGCGTCTTTCTTCTGCCAGTAGCATGGATACGTGACTTGGGCCATAAAGCTATCCTTGTGTGTTGGTTGATGCCAGAGAGTAGACCTGATCGGCGGGATTTCAAGGGCGTGGTTGTTAGTCGTCAGCACCGCCGAAAGGTGATCACCTTTGATTGAAGTTCACGGCTAACCCCAGCCCCGCTCAAGATCTAGTCAAAGCTTCCAGCTCTAAAAAGTGCTCCCGCCCTAACGGGGTGAGGTCGGCATAGGTTCTGCCATAAGAACCACGGACTGGACGAATCAATCTCACGTTTGCAAGGTGGTCGAGGGCATATTGCGTTGCGATTCTGGACAAGCCAGAACTTTCAATCACCTCTTCGAACCCAACCTGATAACCCTGCTGGATCGCATTCCCTACGACAAGGAATACACGGTTTTGATCATCTGTCAGAGGTGCACCATCCGTAGCCGCACCATCCACAGTCCCAACCTTCTCATACCGGCCATATACCAGCGCTGCAACGGGCACCATCAGCAGCACAATCAGAATAAGTGCGAGCATCACCGCCCAGAACGGAAGAGAAACGTCTCTCGCAAACCAACTGCCAACGTTCTGTATCCAGCTCCACAGTCCTGAAATTGCCGGACTGAAAAACGACAGGTTCAATTGAGACTCGACCATTTTCGTTATCGGCACTGCCACCACCGTACCGAGTGCCCAATACAAAACTTTCTTCACCGTCTTCACCCCTAGCCATCTGATTTGACAGATGTTACCAGAGCCCCTGCTGTAGTCGATTGTGGCGAATAGTTGCCGGAACACCTCCATCCTCCCTGATGTACCCCAGCCCATACCCTGATATCCCAAAATCCAGCCTTAGCTTGCGATCTTGCTTTTTGTTCTATTGGGCTTGAGTAACTGATAGCGTGGCGCTATCAATGGATTAACTGGCGACGGAACGTCGAAGGCGGGATAACTCGAAAGCTCACGCTTTCGGGCAAATCAAGAGCCAAAGCAAGAGCTTTGATTTGTAGAGACACGTATGTAGGTATCTGTGAACTGATCCAGACCTTGTGGTGGTGTTACCGGCGTGAAAGGTCAAGGGCATTATACCAAAATGCCACTATCGTGTCAAGCGATATTTGTTGCAAGGCTGATCTGGATGTGGTAGCGCTTCGCCTGTGTATATTACAACCGTAAATAAGTAGTTATATACAACTGCTCTAGATCAGTGCTTACAGCGCTGCTGTAGACGGATTCACCCAAGGGCTTTTTTCTGGGAAAACCCAAGCCCGCCGAAATTTTCGATGCCCATCGAGGGTGATTTGGGTGGGGCTGGGCGGAATTCCAGACAGTTGCGGGGGTCGCTTAATAACCTGCGACAGTGGGCTTGGTAAGCCGTCTTAAGATACAAATAACAGTATGACTGGGTGCCGCTGGGCTCGCTTCTGGCAGGCGATGAGCCGAGTGCTGTCAATTGGTATCAAATGCGACGGAGCCCGCTCAGGGCGGGCTCTGTGGAGCGTTACACTCAACCTTTCATTGCACGCTGAACGGTGCTCAAGCTGACACCAAGGGCCTTTGCCACCTTGCGAAAGCTCGCCCCATCCTCTGCCATTGCCTTGCGGATAGCATCATCGTCCACAGACTTAACACGTCCCTTGTAGACACCCTTCTCCTTTGCCTTGGCGATGCCCTCTGCCTGACGTTCACGAATCAACGCACGCTCGAACTGAGCAACACTGCCCAACAGGCCCAGCATTAGCTCCTGCATGGGGTTGGCTTCGCCGGTGAAGTGAAGTTGTTCCTTGTGAAACGAGACTGCCACGCCCTTACCAATGAGCCCCTTTACAAGGGCTAGCAGGTCTTCCAATGAGCGGGCTAGCCGGTCGATGCTGTGGACGTGGAGCACGTCGCCCTTACGGACATGGCGAAGCATTGCCTGTAGTTCCGGACGATCAGTGTTAGCCGCTGATACCTTGTCGGTGAACACTTCGTCCAAGGCAACGCCTTCCAACTGGCGAGCGGTGTTTTGGTCGGTGGATGAAACTCGAATGTAGCCGATGCTCGCCATTGCTCTCCCCTCTGTATTCATTTAACTCTAGAGGTTTGAGTATGATCGTGTTCATTAACAAAAACAAACCCTATTGAATACGATCCTTGTATTCACCGGCAAGCGGTCTCAAGGGTATACCCATTTGAATACATCAGTGACCGCGTAGAGCCGTAATGCCATCCGCGATGGCGCTGGCATTCCTGTCGAGCGCTTCAAGCGCCTCCACTGCTTGAGAATGTGCATCACCTCCACCTTGAGACTTTACCCAAACGCCGAGCTCTTCAATCGAAGCGGCAGTCGCTAACTGATTTTCCCAGAGCAGCGTCAGCAGGTCGGCAACGAGGATAACGGGGTCTGATTTGGCAGGCATGGCAGGTCATCCTTTGATAGAGAGGTGCAGCCGTTGTTGATCAGGCGCTGGCTGCATGGGCTGAAGGGATTAGGCGCTGGCGTTCAACCGCTCCGAGTACTGGCGCCCGTGGAAGGTGATTTCGATCTTCATAAAGCTCCAGCCATCGTCTGCACTGCTGTCCAAGGCAGTGACGTAGCCAGCCTCCTTAAGCTCCTTGATAGTGGCGTAGCTGGGCGTGGAGGTTTCATTGACCGCCTTGACTTCATTGGCGGCGATTGCATTGAGAGCGTCTTTGTATCTCTGCATGGTTGGTATGCCTTTCTCTGTGTGTGAGCCTAGAGAATACCATTTTTTCAACAAGCCATCAGAAAGTACTTGACCATCGATACGCATTCGTGCATTGACACATGCGTCAACCCCGAATACCACACCAGAAGTGTGAAATGCGCCGTCAGGCACGGAAAACCACCCCGGAGCGGATTGAAACAACGCATTCGCAGAACTTTGGTTAGCACCATGAGCCACAAGCCACGGAAATACTGGGCTACAGACGTGCTACAAGGCCCATGCTTTAGGTGGTGAGTGCCGAGAGACGCAGGTATTGCGTAGGTTTCGCCGGGGTTTCAGCAAACGTTTCCAAAGGGGTATGCCCCTACATCGCCACCATGGATAATGGTTTTAGAAAGGATGCATTCAATGGAGCATTCCTGAACAGGTACGAGCGAGGTGGTAATGGATTTCTCACAGCGTATGGGGCTGCTTCCTGCGTCAAAAGTCATTCAAGAGTCAAGAATGGATGACGACTTAAAGATATCACTCTGGAACATTCTGACTCAGCACTGCTGGAGATGGTACGAATCTCCATATTCTGGATCTTATAACCCGGTCGCAGGTTCAAATCTAGAAGTAGTGGCTGTGATGCTCTATTCGAAATACTACAAGCGCCCTACGGATAGCA
The DNA here is from genome assembly GCF_013385665.1 of Pseudomonas sp. D4002. Taxonomy (NCBI): domain Bacteria; kingdom Pseudomonadati; phylum Pseudomonadota; class Gammaproteobacteria; order Pseudomonadales; family Pseudomonadaceae; genus Pseudomonas; species Pseudomonas sp. D4002. The sequence continues at coordinate 150,677 of NZ_JACAPN010000025.1, read as the reverse complement.
TTCCAGAATTGTGGCCGGATTTTTTGGACGTCGTTAGAGCAAACTATTTCAATAGCAACTGGCATCGAATTTACTCACTCATCGAATTTATGGGGGAGCATTGCATATCTAAAAGAATTGGCGGCCCTGATGCCTATACAAAGTACTTTGATGCTTGCAACGAAGTCTTTGAGCTTGAAAACTCAGCATATCGTTTTGTCAGTGGGAAAATCACTCCAATAACATCACCTGAAGAGATTGACGAGATAGAGCGCGCGATAGCCAGCTCTGACCAATACGCAGGCGTCAGAACTCACCTCCAGACATCCCTTGGCTTTCTGACAGACAAACAAAATCCGGACTATAGGAATTCGATTAAAGAAAGCATCAGCGCTGTTGAGTCGCTGGCGAAGAAACTTGTAGGGGATGAAAAAGCCACTCTAGGCCAGGCACTTAAGGTCTTGGAAAAGCATCACCATCTTCACTCAAGCCTCAAAAATGCTTTCTCCGCACTCTATGGTTACACCAATGATGCCAGTGGCATTCGTCACTCCTTGATGGATAACGAATCAGCACTTACCCAAGCAGACGCTAGATTCATGCTTATCTGCTGTTCAGCGTTCATCAACTTCGCCATCGACAGCACGAAAGGTTAATCACTCCCACGGCAGAGGGTCCGCCTCATACGTTGCCGTATTGACCTGTAGCACTGGTAGTGACATGTCATCCATCTGCTCATCTAGCTCATCCAGCTCATCAGCGAACGAGCGGAATGTCTTGAGGACTACCACAGCGGGACTGGAGGCTTGCTTGGGCTTCACATTGAACACAATGGGCTTGTATGCCGGGATACGTTCGCCGTGATCCATGACACTCGTGTGGCGGGCAATGTATTCATTTAGGACGTTCTGGATGGCTTCGACAGGCTGGCCGTGTAACACATCAAATACTGCCTGCTGTTCTCGGGTGTTGAGGTTGATCCGACTCAAGTGCTGTGATGTAAACGGGGCCGCACGCTTGCGAAGGATGTTCACGACAACGGCTAATTCTGGCCGGTATGTGGAATGGCGCTCAAGCTCAAGCAGGAACACGTCAGAGGCTGTGTAGGTGGTGGTCTTCACCACGAAAGACCCTTTTCCCTCTTTGCCTTCCAATGTTGCCTTGAGAGCCCTCAGGGCTTGGGTGGTCATGCCATCGAGACTGTCGAGGTAATCGCGCTGCTCTGGAACAACTGGGTCTAGGTGATCCTGTAGCCAAGCTGTAAGGGCATGGCGCTGGGTTGACTGGATCTTGGCAACCTTCACTAGTTCGGCCACTACATCAGGCCCAAGGAAAGCGATGATGCGTTCTACGATTTGCTTGCGTGGCGCTCCTTTGGCTACAGCGTGCTTGGATACCAAGGCGCTACGACTGATGCTCAGGCCATGGCCGTAGTATTTTGTACCGTGGGCGCGGTTGAGGTGAGTCGGCGCCACTACAAGGTTTTCAGCGTGGTACAAACCGATGGAGTCGCGGCCCTTGGATGGACAGATGTGGGAGATTTCAAAGTCTCGGGTTTGGCCGTATTGGTTGGCCCTGAGCTTGAGCTTGTACACATCGTGCAGCGCTACCAGAGAATAAACTGTATGGCTGGATAGGATTTGCAGGGTTCCCGCACGTTCGCATTCGTAGGCCAAGTGGTATAGGAATGCAGAGTTGGTTGCTTTGGCAAGGCGTGCAGTTCGTCTCTTGGTGGAGGCGGCGAGCTGTTTGCACTGGCGGGAGCAGTAGATGGCTGTAGCGCTCTTTGTACGGAATCGTTGTTTACATTCAGGGCATGTCGGGCGGCGGTAAACTGCCTTAGTGGTGGTCTTGCTCGGTGCTGCTGTTGTCACTAGTGCTGACTCCTACTTGGGTCGTCGAGGTATTGGTTTGGTTATCTGATTGGTACGTGATACGGCATGCCCCGGAACAAAAGGGCATTGGCTTGGAAACGGTGAAAGCTCGCCCGCAGGCGCGACATGTGCATACTTTGCTCATGGGTGAATCACTCTTGAGAGGTTGAATGTTGTGTGCTCTCGCACACTGGTTATGTCCACTAAAAAGTGGCTACAGCCCTTGTAATACGTGGCTTGTGGGGCGTAATGACGGAATCATTTCATTACTAGCGATGGGTGGAGTTTGTTAGTCATGCCGAGAATGCCTGTAACGCAGTATCGAGGTCTCGCTCAAGCGTCACTAACCAAACTGTGGCGCCCCTGTCATCAAGGGCGACATGCCGATACACGGGCCTATGGAGCCTTTGTGACAATTCATAGGCAGCGCGCATTGCGTCGGAGGCGCCGTAGTAGATTTGATTCATTGGTCGTTAGCCCTCGGAAGTGGTTTAACCCGATAATCGATATACACCTCTAAATGCGTTTGGGCCTCCGGGCATCCCGCCAAGATGCAATCTAATACCATTGACGGAATGGGCGGGAAGGCGTTGATTACCTCTTGGCCGTAAACTTCAACGGCGTAGAGTCTGCACGCCTCGTGTATGTCGTTGGCTTGGGCGATGTCGTTGTATTTCATGCGCTTGATCAGTATTAGGTCGGGCATAACGCCTCCTTGGTCTTACTGGGATGGATTAAGGAAAGCCCGTTGTAACGGGCTAGGAATTACTGCACTTCCTTAGGTAGGTAGGTTTGGAACGTCTTTTGAATCTCTTCGCGAACTTGCCCACTTACAGCGGCACCAATAGCCTCTGGGGAGGCATCTGTTTTTGCGTTGATGGTCACTTCAATATGCACGGGAGCGTCAATATTGGTGGTATTGGTAACAGCACCACTTTTATTCGGCTGATCATCTGAAACCATGTAGCCGCTACTTCCCGGTGTAGCACGCGAAGCGTTTGCAACTGCCTGAGCTGCAACTTTAGCAACTGCATTGTTTGGGTCGGACTGGCTCAACAGGTCCTCAAGATGTTTGCCGAAGTCTGGCAATGCACGAGTATTCAGCCCAGACGTATCAAGAGCCTGCGGGCGAATATCCCAAGGCGCTTGATCACTGAAACCAACTTGATCCCAGCGTTTGCGGTTATCGTTGGCAACTTGCTGCAAATCCTCGCCAACCCCAAGGAGGCGCCACAACTTCGACACAGGATCATTTACGTCGGCGTCGAGTTGCTGCTGAACTGTACGAGAGCTTCCACTCTTACCGTTGATATCGAATGGGCTGATTCCAGCGCCTTCAATCATGTATGCAGCTCCAACCTCCTCTGCTTTCTGCTGTGGAGTCTTAACAGTGTCATCGGCGTTCTTACCAGCCATCATTCTGAGTATGCCCGTTTGAAGCTGGACGAGCGCAGTATCGAAGTCACGGAATGCAGCTTGTAGGCCCGTTGTAGAAGCGATTAGCTGACGCTCAGCTTCAAGACGTTCGCCCAGTGCTGAAATTAACGCTGGACTTTCGTTAACACCTGCACCACGCAAGTATTCATCGTTTGATACACGCGCCTGCTCTGCATCCAAACTTGATTTGTGTCGTTTTAGAATTTCCGCACTGTGATCTACTGCATAGGCGTTACCAGCATCAAGAGCACGAGGTGTAATCTCTCCCGACTTCTGTTTCGCCAGCATAAAGCCAGAGGCGCCTTCGTCTTTACCTTTGTAGCCGAGATAACGAGCAGCACCGATATCAACTAGCCCAGCGAGACGAGCGCCAAGCGCAACATGGATCGGCTTGAAGTCGTCGCCTTGGGCCTTACCCTTGGCTAGAACTTGCCCATACTGCAAATTTAGAGATTCTTGTTGTACGGTGCTCAAATTCCCCGCTCTGTAAAGTGCAGCCCTATCACGCATAACCTTGATAGCTTCATCAGGGGTGTAACCCTTTTGCATCAAGCCCTGAACGCCATTCGAGTATGTACGGCTAGTTTCCAGATTTATCGTCTGCCCGAATTCCTGATACGTTTCAATGAACGCCTTCTTAAACTTCGCACGAACAGCAGCATCTTCCGACGACGAATCCAAAGCGTTATGAAACTGTTGGGCGTCACTAGCAACTTCTTGGCGCTGTTTAATTCGCTCACCCAAGTATCCAGCCGCCTCTGTCAAAGCGTACAAGGCTGCTCCAGCAGCGCCAAGGCCGACGGTGAGTCCACCCAACCCGCTGCTCTCTGGACGGTCCTGACGTGCCTTCCAAGCCGCAAAACGCTCTTGGGCCATACTGTAACGTCCTGCTGTCTGTTCACCTCTAACGGAGGCTCTAGCCTCACGGGCGGCGCTGGCAAGTTTGGATGCCTGATGGCGCTCAGCCAATCGAACTCCACGCTCTCTAGCGGCAAGTAAACTAGTCTCGGCACGTTGCAGCTTGCTCTGATGTAGCGCCGCCTGTTGTTGTAGTTGAACTGTTCTCTCTTGGCGGCGAAGCAAAACATCTTGAAGGCGTGCTTCTCGAATCTTAGACTGTTCAGCCGTGGCCTGTAGCTTCGCCCTACCAAGATCGACTTTAAGGGCTTCTTGTTCGGCCTTGTGTTGTTTGCTTGCAAGTACAGCGGCGGTTACTTGTTGCTTGAGCGCTGCACTTTGCAGAAACGACTCTTCACGTTTCCCAGCGGAAGTTAGCTTTTGTTCGGCAAGCTGAGCCCTAAACTGTGATTGCCGCAGTCGAGCCAACTTCCCCTCAGTGGCGAGTTGCTTGGCGAGAGACTTTTCAACTGCTGTATTCGCCGCTGAACTGGCATCACGCTTGGCTGAAATTCCCAACTTTCGATCAAGCTTCTTGTTCAAGTCGTCCGCTGTTCTCATTACGCCCAACATAGATGCCTGAACTCGTTTAAGCATCTGCTCGAACGCAAGGAGCGGACCTGTCTTGACATCGAAAATCAAACTACCCGTTAGGCGGGCAATCTCTTCGTTGTGACTACTCACGGGTTAGTCCCTCCGAAGCTATGTGCAACTTTCGTAGTCACATACTGACGTAGCTGTCGTTCTACGTGCGCTTCAAAAGAACCAACGCCCATTCCTTCGTAGACAATCACCCCAGATTCAAACAATCCAGACATACGACCATGGACCAGGAACAATTCAACATGTGCAATTACAGGGCGAGTGCCAGCGATTGCAACGGTGATACTTCCGTCTTTGCAACGAAACCACAGAAGGCAGTAACTCTGTTCGCCGTAGATGCGTTTAACCACCTCTTTGAAGTTTGCAAGAATACGCTTGATATTGAGAGGTGTATCAGATTCAAGTTTGAAGATGATTCGACGTGGAGCGGGTTCTGCAAGCCTGACGATACGCGCCGCCAGTTGTTCCGGTACTACAGGTTTTTCCATTAATCGTTTTCCTCCGGGACTATAAATACCCAACTTCCAGCCGGAATACCATGCTGGCTAACGGGCAATGTGAAACTTCGGGACATCAGCTCTGGATGTTGAGTATTGAACTCGCGAAGTGCTTTGAATATCGTGCTTTCGTTGTAATCGTTTGAACTCATTACAACAACCATGCCTGAAACCTCCTGTAGCCCCCCTGCAACGCTTTTAACTGTTGAGACTTGCGATGGTGGCGCCTCACACTTAGTTGCTGCTGCAGGCTCTTGCAGAAGCTCTGGACGATACTTGGTCAGTAGCAACTTGGTTAGGCCATCCATTAACGCTTACCCCGACCGGTAGTTACCTTTGCGACCTCTTTAACCGGTTGTGGCGTATACGTCGCACGAACTTCGGCCTCAATCTCTGCACGGCGTTTAGCTGCTGCTTCTGTAAGTTCTCGCTCTTGGCGACGTACCTCAATATTGATTTGGGCTTGTACTTCCGACTCTATGAACGCTGCGTTGTGGGCTTCAATCTCCGCTTTGTAATCGTCTTCAACCTTTTGCAGGATTGCCGCAAGCGTTGGTTTGATTTGGGATTCTGGCCGGTTCATATAAATCTCAAAAGCGGTTGTACCCACTGAAACAGTGCCAACAGGAGTAAGCGTGTACCCCTCAGTGATCTTTTGAATGTAAACAGGAATCAGGTCCTCGGCGTAAGGGACTAGAATCGCTTCAATGCCACCAGCGACATAGCCACCAATACTCCGACCTGTTACTGGGTCAATACTTGCGTGGTGATCAACTCCAGCCTTACGGCCACGGAATTGTTTTTCTGCTGCTGCCTTGCGGGCTTGTAGCTCTCTTTGGTCAACTTGTTTTAACACGGTGATTCTCCTGTAATTTGAATTGGTTTGTCTGAATGGATTAGTTCGATCAGTTCCGGCGTCAACTCCTGCCGAACTATCGCTTCAAGTTGGTCAAGGGTCAGTTCTGGGGCGCAGTCTTCAAAGACGACTGATAGCCTGCCGATAACGACTGTTTTAGTTGTGGAGCGCTTTGCACGCCCGTGAAGTGTTCTGCAAGAGTCACTACAGAACGTTGCTCGACTTGTCTTTGCTGGGAATAGAATATTGCAATGACGGCACGGTCTTTGGATTACGGCCAAGTGCGGCCTCCTGTATAGGTGATGTATTTATTTGGCGGAATGTTTCGGAAGTTGCGTTACTGGGGGCTAGCCGAAAAGAAAGGCATGAAGCTAGAGGGAACTTCATGCCTCAAGGGGCTTTGTGAGCCGATACTCGGTTTCAGTGCTGTGAAGAAGTTGTGCCCATTTTCGATAGTCAAGGGCGTGACCGACTAGAGTCCTCACCCTAGTCTAACAAGTTGTGGCCGACGACTTGCTGGCGTCAGGAGTCGGATGGATCATCCGGGCCGGGTGAAGCTAGGAGAAACGAGGGGGGGGTATTGCAGAAGGAGGCGCGAGAGAATCTTTCTCTACTTATCTGACTAAGTTTACCACGCAAAACGTGATTCTGTCAAGCAGTATTTCACTTTTTGGCACGATTACTGCATAAATTTGCAGTGTCGCCTCACATGAGTTGTTGGATTTGTGGTAGGGATGCCGTCTAAAACGAGTACGTCAGTACCTTTAAGGCTGCAAGCTTTTGAGCAGGGCTAGCGCCTTCATCGTAAACGTCGAACGTCACCAATCCAGTCTCATGGCCGACGATGTTTGCCACTGTTGGGCCAGGAACACCCCCACGGAGTAACAGAGTGACAACCATGGCGCGAACACTGTGAAACACATGCTGTTTGCCATATCCCTGCGCAGTCTTCAATCGACCAAACGCTTTGCTGAGCGAGTCGCTACGGATACCGTACTTGTTGCCGCCTGAACTCGGCAGCAGGTAGCCATCTGTGCTTTCAGCAATGAGACGTTCGACAGTTGCCAGCAGTGCAGGGTGGATAGGTATTTCCCGGATGCCAGCGACGGTCTTGCTGTCCTCAATTTTGAAGCTTTGGACGCCCTCAACTTTGACTACAGATTCTTTGCGGAGCTGGGCGATTTCCTCGACACGGCAGCCGGTATGGGCGCCCAGCGCGATCAGATCGCACAGAGCCTGATTGCCGCCTTCCTTAGCCACACGAAACAGTTGTTCGATCTGCTCTGGGGCGAACGCCTTACGAGCTGCATCCGCCTTAGCCTTGCCACGTACCCTTGGGAGTTCTTGCCCGGAAAATGGGTTGTCCTGCCCTTGGTAGGCGTTCTGCCAAGGGATGTCGTGTTTGAGCGCCCAGCGCCAAAACGTGGAGCCAGCGAGCAGGTATTGCGTCTTGGTCTTGCTCGAAAGTCCCAGCGTGTCCAGCCAAGTAGCAATGGTTTTGCGGTTGAGGGGTTGGCTTTCGTCACGGAGGTAGGTGGACAGCTTTTTCAGTTTGCTTTCTTGCTGGTCTATGGTCTTGGCGGCAATGCCATCTTTCACTCGGTAGGCCCGGAACAGTTCAAGGCGGTGAGTTGTGAAGGGCGACACCGGTTTGTAGGTCGACGGTGATTGCACAATATCGCGTGCTTCTGCCAGTTCAGGCTGGGATAAGCCGTAACGGTGCCCAGCGCTGAGAAGCAAAGTATCTTGGGCAAGCAAAGCAGAGCGCTGCACGCCGTCTAGTAGTGTTATCGGTGGGATCTCAAAAGCGTCCCGCGTTCGCTCTGTAAGCCCGGTAGGGTCTTGAGAACGGTGAGCGAGTTCGACCGATCGGATAAGCATCCCAGAAACTTTAGCGTCTAAAGGTTCCGGTGAGTGTTTCACGGCGTTCAAGAGGCTAGCGTCAGTCCTTGCCTCTAGGGTTAGTCCTTGGTCTGCTAGCTCAGGGCGCCAGAGGTCACGACTAGCCGTCTTACCGTCTTTGGCTGCCTGAATCTCTTGCTTCCAGCGTGCGAGGATAGGCAAGCGTCTATCCATGGCCTCTGCCTTGTTGCTCGTGCCCGTGGTCTTCACCAGCTTAGAGCGCCCGCCAAACGCATGACGCACAGATGGCGGCAAAATTATACGGACGTACCAAACGGATTCGCCGGGCTTCTGAAACAGGTGGGTAGCCATTGATATTTTCTCATGGTTTGCCCACTCACTTTGCCCACTATTGAGCCTAAAAGCCACTGAATACGGTGTTTAAAGGGCTGTAGGGATGAAATAATAGAGTCCCTATCTCTCCGCCATTATTGAAAAATGAAAAACCCCCGATAACTTCAATGTTGTCGGGGGTTTTTTGCTTTCAGTCAGAAACTGCATAATGAATTCTGCTACGGTCTTCGTTAATTGGCGCTTCGGACATCGGTCATGAATTTTAAAAAAGTACTGGCGCATTTGCAGGCTGAAGTTCCCGAGCTATTGGCTGTGTATGTGTTCGGTAGCCAAGTGACGGGTGAGGCAGGTAGTGAGAGTGATCTGGATGTTGCGGTCCTTTCTGCGGGAGTGGTCGAGCCTTTATTGCTATGGCAGCTTTCTGGGGAGTTGGCCGATATCGTTGGAGTTCCCGTCGACTTGCTTGATTTGCGCGCAGCCTCAACGGTAATGCAATACCAAGTATTGACCACTGGGCGTCGGCTCTGGTCCGGGAACGTCCAGGCGGGTCTATTCGAGAGCTACGTCCTGAGCGAAAAAACCGCGCTGGACACGGCAAGGGCTGAGTTGTTGGCGGATATCCAGAAGGAAGGGAAAGTTTATGGTCGATGATGTTCTCATCAATAAAGCAGCCAGCATTGAGCGGTGCGTTGCTCGCGCCCGTCAGGAATACGATAAAGATCCCACCAGCTTCGCCACAGATTTCACGCGCCAGGATGCGGCGATTTTGAATATTCAGCGGGCCTGTGAGGCAGCGCTGGACATGGGCCAGCACTTGATTCGTCGTGAGCGCCTGGGTGTTCCACAAGGAGCTCGTGACGTGTTTGAGTTGTTATGTCAGGGCGGTTGGGTCAATCCTGCGTTGCTGACCAACCTGAAGAACATGGTCGGGTTCCGTAACATTGCTGTTCACGAGTACCAGACGCTTCAATTGCCGATTACTGTAGCGATCATTACAAAACACCTGGATGAGTTTCTAGCATTTAGTTCGCATATTTTGACCAAGGATGCGGGGTTGGAAAATAAACAAGTCTAATCTGTAAATTTTCCATCCCTCTGAATAAGTTTTCCTGCTGCGGTGTTCACCACACAGACCACTCAGGAAACGCCCATGAACAATCCCGCCGACCGCTACGACCGCCTGACCCGCACCTTCCACTGGCTGACCGCCGCCCTGGTGATCTTCATGTTCGCCAGCGCCCACGTCTGGGAAAACCTGGAAAAAGGCACGCCACTGCGCAAGGGCCTGCAATCGGTCCATATCTCCCTGGGCATCGCCATGGCGGTGCTGATCGCTGCACGTATCCTCTGGCGTGTGTTCGGCGGCAATCACCCAAAGGCCGACAATCACCCTGCGCTTAACGTGGCCGCCAAAATCGCCCACGGCTGTCTATACCTGTTGTTACTGACGCAGGTGACCCTGGGCTTCCTGTTCCGCTGGGCCCAGGGCGAGCCCTTCAACTTTTTCGGACTGTTCCCGGTGCCAGCGCCTTTTGTGATCGATCACGAATTGCGAGGCACCCTGGGTGGCCTGCACAACAATGTCGCCTGGGCGATCATCGTACTCGCCGGGCTGCATGCCTGCGCCGCGCTGTGGCATCACTACATCCAGCGCGACAGCACGTTGCGCCGCATGCTGCCGGCCCCTCGTGGCGATCTTCCCTACTGAGTTTGCTGCTGTACTTTCCCTATCGTTACGGAGCATGAATGCCATGAAGAATCGTCCCGAGCACGCCGTTGGTTACCGCACCGCTTTGTTCTTTGGCGCCTGTATGGCCGCCGCGCTATTGGCCGGCCAGGCCCATGCCTCCGGTGACGAATCGGCGCCGCCCAAGCCCAACTGCCCCAAAGGCCAGGTCTGGGATACCAAGACCGGCAAGTGCGTGCTGCAAACCAGCAAGGCCACGTCGGACGCCGACCGCACCGACTACGCCTATCGCCTGGCCAAGGACGGGCGTTACGAAGAAGCCCTGTCACTGCTCGACACCCTGCACAACCCGAACACCGCCAAGGCCCTGAACTACCGCGGCTACGCCACCCGCAAACTGGGGCGCACCGATGAAGGCATCAGCTACTACCTGAAGTCCGTGGCACTGGACCCCAACTACGCACAAGTCCGTGAGTACCTGGGGGAAGCCTACGTCATCAAGGGCCGTGTGGACCTGGCCCAGGAGCAACTGGTGAAGATCAAGGCGTTGTGCAGCACCACCTGCGAAGAGTACGAAGACCTGGCAGAAGCCATCGCCGCCGCGCCTCAGGCTTGAAGCTGTGAGCGAACAGCCGGGAGATTGCCATCACCACAGACGCTGAGTTGCGCCGAGAGTTGAGCCAGCTGTTGCCACGTTTATGGCGATACGGGCTGGTGCTGTCGCGACAAAAGCATGTGGCTGATGACCTGGTGCAAGCCACCTGCGTGCGGGCGTTGGAGCGTGCAGGCCAGTTCGTGGCTGGCACGCGGCTGGACCGCTGGTTGCTGACGATCATGCATTCGATCTGGCTTAACGAATTGCGCGCCCAGCGAGTACGGCAAGGGCAGGGGTTTGTCGACGCCGAGCAGGCGTTGTCGTTCGACGGTGAAGCCCTGGCTCAGGACCAGGTCCTGGCCGCACAGGTGATCAAGCGCGTCAATGCATTACCCGAAGCGCAGCGGGAGACTGTTTTTCTGGCCTACGTCGAAGGCCTCTCATACAAGGAAATTGCCGAAGTCCTGCATATTCCCGTAGGAACGGTGATGAGCCGGTTGGCCGCTGCGCGCATGAAGCTGGCTGAAACTGCGCACTCAAGCGGCTTGTTGGATAAATCGAGCGGAGAACGACGATGACTCAAAATACACCACCGTCGGATGAACTGCTGGTGGCTTACCTGGACGGTGAGTTAGACCCTCGGCAGCGTCAGGTTATCGATAACCTGCTGGGGATCGATCCTGCCGTGACGGCCCGCTTGGAGCTGCTCAAGCGCGGCCACTTGCCGTTCAAATCAGCCTTCGATTCGGTTCTCGATCAAGCCCCTACAGAGCGTTTGCAGGTGATGCTCGATGCCTTGCCGCCGGCACAAACACCCACCCTGAGTCGACGCAAATTTCTCGCGGTAGCAGCAAGCTTTGCGGTGGCCGGTGTGGTCGCTGATCGCTTGTTCATGACCTGGCCCCGGCCTGAGCCCGGTTCGGGCTGGCGTGCCTCGGTTGCCGAATACATGGCGCTGTATACGCCCCAGACCCTGGAAAACCTCAGCGCCGATCCCGACTCCCATATCGCCCAGCTGAGTTCGGTCGGGACCCGGCTCGGCCTGTCGTTGAACCCGGATGCAGTACACCTGCCTGGCGCCGAATTTCGCCGCGCACAAATCCTTGATTATGACGGCGTACTGATCGGCCAACTGACCTACCTCGACGCGCGCCACGGCCCGCTGGCGCTGTGCATTACGGCGGCGAAAAAAGGTGCGGTGGCCATGGCCACCGAACAGCGCCGGGGCATGAACGTGGTGTTTTGGTCCAGCCCGTCCCATGCGTTCATGTTGATTGGCAGAAACCCGTTCGAGGATTTGCAGATCATGGCGCGCAGTGCCGAGAAGGCTTTGTCGGCATAGCGTCAATGAGACGATGAGGGCGTCTGCAACGCCCGCCACCGAGCCGGCGTCGTCCCCTCCCAGGAACGAAACGCACGATAAAACGAGTTGGTATCTTCATAGCCCACCAGGCACGCGATCTCGTCTATCTCAATCGACGGCTCGGTGAGCAGATGCCGCACCACTTCCTGGCGGGTTTCCAGCATCAGTTGCCTGAAACTGGTGCCGGCCTCGGTAATGCGCCGTTGCAACGTGCGTTCGCTCATGCCCAGCTCCCGCGCTACCTCGACCATCTCGGGGCGGCCACTGGCCAGGAAGCGCTTGAGGGTGATCTTGACCTGATGGCTGATGCTGGCCGGTGTCGAGGCCTCGGCAAGCGCTGCCACCAGGCCCGGGTTCAGCATTTCGAGCATTTGCGGGTTGTACCCCGGAAAAGATCGGTCCAGATCGGCGGCGTCCAGTATCAGCGCGTTGCGCCCGGCACCAAAACGCACGGAGCAACCGAAAAACTCGGCCAGTGCACGGCTGCCATCGTCCGGGCGAACCAGTTCGACCTGCAGGGGAGTGATCTGCGTCCGTGCTCCCCGTCGCCCCAATTCAACAAACGTCGCAAACGCCGCATCCACCAGCAGCGCAGGCGGTAATTCTGGCGTGTGCAACCAGTCGATGGTCACCGTACAGGTACGGCCATCCTCGCAAACCTGCAGGCGCTCGGGTGTGCACAATTGCTTGAAGCGGGCGAGGCGGTGCAGGCCATCGCGATAATCCCGGGCGATAAAAGCGGCAAAGCTGGAGGGTGGAAGCGCGGTGATATCCAGCCGCGTCACCAGTAATATCCCGACAGCCGGATCAGGATTAAGTATGCGCACCGCCTCCCACAAGCGAAAGAACTCCAGCGTCGTCACCTGCCGCCGGTCTCGCCGCTCGCGGATATGCAGGGTCATGGGCAAGCGTGCCTGACGCAACACCACCGACGGCTCCAGCCCGACGCTCTGCAGCGCCAGCCAGAACACATCCGGTATGTTGAAACGGGGTTGGGTCACGTCAGGCATGCGGCACCTTTTTCAAAAGCGTGAGATTAATCCGAGGCTGACACGCTGAGGTCATGCCACTTCTTATCCGACTCGGCCAAGTCTGCTGCTGCCCGGGCGGCGTATTGCACGGCATCGCTGCCGATCAGCAAGCGTAGCGGGGCGTCTTTGTTCAGTGCCAGCTCCAGCACGATTTCGGCAACCCGGTCCGGACCCGTCGGCAGGATGCCGGGGGAGTTGAGCAATTCAACCAGGGCGCCGACCGTTTGTTGGTAGGGCTCACTGATGGCCGGAATCGTCATGGAACTGCCCGACCAGTCCGTGCGCATGCCGCCCGGCTCCAGCACGGTCACCTGGATGCCCAGTGGTGTGACTTCCTGTGCCAGTACTGTGGAAAATCCACCGACTGCCCATTTCGCACTCTGATACGCGGCCAGGCCGGCCATGCCGATGCGGCCACCCAACGACGATACCTGGAAGATATGCCCACGGCCCTGGGCGCGCAGCACCGGCACCACGGCCTTGCTCACGTGCACCACACCATAGAAGTTGGTGCTGATCTGCGCGGAAAAATCCTCCAGCGTCACATCTTCCACCGACGCCAGGTCACCGTAGCCGGCGTTATTGACCACCACATCCAGGCGACCAAAATGTTTCACCGCGGCATCCACCGCTTCCAGCACCTGCTGGTTGTTGGTCACGTCCAGCGTGACCGGATAAATCGCCTCGCCGTAGTCGGCCACCAGGTCATCCAACTGCTTGGGATTGCGCGCGGTGGCAACCACACGATCACCGGCGCGCAGGGCGGCTACGGTAATCGAGCGGCCGAGGCCGCGGGAACTGCCGGTGATAAACCATATCCTGGACATTCGAACACCTCTTCGTTTGAGACTGCGGGAGTAACCTGTGAACGAATGATGGTCGACGGGCTTCTCTCATACACTAGCAAGAGGCCGCCAAGTGACTTGCATATCACGCCATTTATTCTGCGGCCAACCGTGCCGACAGGCTTTCGATAAACACCGTCTCCGCCCGGCTCATCTTCTGCTCACGGTTCCACAGCAGGTGGATATCCACGTCGGTAATCCCTTCGTCTGGCGGCAGGCGCCAGAGCAACCCATGCTTCACATCCTCGGCCACCACATGAATCGGCAGGCAGCCCAGGCCAAACCCGGCAATCACCAACCGCCGCACTTCCTCCAGGCTGGAGGACGACGCCACGATGCGCCCGCTGAAGCCCTGCTGGTCGCGAAAGATCGTCAACGGCGAGAGCATCCCGCCGATCTGGTCGCTGGTAAAACTCACGAAGTTCTCCGACTGCAAATCTCCCTCCGCCAGCCCGGTGCGTCCGAACAACGGGTGATGCCGCCCGCAAAAAAATGCATAACGCTGACGCAGGAACAGGTGCTGCTCCAGCCGTGGTTGCGGCCGGCGATTGAGGCTCAGGCCCAGCGTCGCGGTTTTCTCCAGCAGGGCGGCGACGATGTCAGAGCTGCGCATCACCTCAACGTCCAGGTCGACCCGGGGATGCTGGCGATGGAAGTCCGCCAGGAAGTCATCAAAGGTGTCCGAACTGATCCGGCTGATCATCAGCAACCGCACTTTGCCAAGCACCTCGTCGCCAGGCTTTTGCAGGGCGTTGCTCATCTGCGAGACCTGGCCATACATCTCGCCGGCGATCGCGAAAATCTGCTCGCCGGCTTCGGTCAGCACGAAGCGCGGGCCGCGCCGGGCGATCAACTGGCAGTCGAGCTGTTCTTCCAGGCGCTTGAGCGCCTGGCTGATGGCCGGCTGGGTGAGGTGCAGGCGGGCGGCGGCGCGACTGATGCTCAACTCCTGGCCGATCACCCGGAAGGTGCGCAACAGGTTCCAGTCCAGGCGGTCATTGAGCAGCGGATGAACATCGCGGCGATTTTCAGGCATGTCGACAGCTCGATAATAAGCAGGATTTATAATCGGAATAATAAATAGAAAATTGACTAATCATAGGGCCGAGACGAAAAATCACCCTCAACCAGCGCCATCAGAGCGCGTGCGCCAGACCTTTCTCCTGCCAAAAAAATAACCAAAGGAGCCAGCCCCAT
Organism: Pseudomonas sp. D4002; assembly: GCF_013385665.1. NCBI lineage: Bacteria > Pseudomonadati > Pseudomonadota > Gammaproteobacteria > Pseudomonadales > Pseudomonadaceae > Pseudomonas > Pseudomonas sp. D4002. The sequence goes on along the minus strand of NZ_JACAPN010000025.1, from coordinate 135,620 downwards.
GAAGCCTTCCGCTTCGCCGCAGCCGCGCCGTGCCGCGGCCGCCGCTTTCATCGGCACCATGATCGAGTGGTACGACTTTTACATCTACGCCACCGCCGCCGCGCTGGTGTTCGGTCAATTGTTCTTCCCTTCCGACGACAAACTGTTCAGCACCATGGCCGCGTTCGGCACCTTTGCCGTGGGCTTTTTCGCCCGGCCATTGGGCGGCATTGTGTTTGGGCATATCGGTGACCGTATCGGTCGCAAGAAATCCCTGGTGATCACGCTGGTGATGATGGGCGTGGTCACCGTATGTATCGGCCTGTTGCCGACCTATGCGCAGATCGGCGTCGCGGCGCCGGTGTTGCTGGTGCTGCTGCGCATCGTGCAGGGCATCGCCGTTGGCGGCGAGTGGGGCGGGGCGGTGCTGATGGCCGGCGAACATGCACCCAAAGGCCGTCGCAATTTCTTTGCCTCCTTTGCACAGTTGGGCAGCCCGGCGGGTTTGATCCTGTCGTTGCTGGCCTTCAGTGCGGTAACCCGTTTGCCGGAAGCCGACCTGCTCAGTTGGGGCTGGCGCGTGCCGTTCCTGGCCAGTGCCTTGTTGTTGATCGTCGGCCTGGCGATCCGCCTGGGCGTCAACGAATCGCCTGAGTTCCTGGAAGACAAAGCCAAGGCAGAAAAGGCCCGGGCCATCACCGAGGATCAGGCCCCGGTCATCGAAGTGCTGAAAACGGCCTGGCGCCCGCTGCTGCTGTGCATCGGTGCCAACACCCTGGGGATTGCCGGGGTGTATTTCACCAACACCTTCATGATTGCCTACACCACCCAGCAACTTAACCTGCCGCGCTCGTTGATTCTGGAATGCCTGTTTGTCGTGGCCATCATCCAGTTCTGTGTCCAGCCGCTGGCGGCCTGGGTGGCGGAGAAGGTCGGTGCCACACGCTTTCTGTGTGCGATGAGCGTGCTTGCGATGGCCTCGCCTTATCCGATGTTCGTGCTTGTCAGCAGCGGCCAGGCGCCATTGATCATCCTCGGCATCGCCCTGGCCGTGGTGTGCATGGCCTCGTTTTATGCGGTGATTGCCGGCTTCGTCAGCGGCTTGTTCGAAACCCGCGTGCGCTACACCGCCATCTCCCTGGCCTACCAAGTGTGCGGCGCACTGGCCGGTGGCCTCACGCCGTTGATCGGCACCTGGCTGGCCCATGAATACCAGGGCCAGTGGTGGCCGATGGCAGTGTTCTACAGCGCGATCGCGGGGGTTTCGCTGGTGTGCGTACTTGCGTTGTCCCGGCGTCACGCCACCGCCCACCGTCTTGAAATGGCTTGAAGCGTTTGATTGGAGAATGTGTATGTTGAAGATTAATGGCGAGCGCCTGTGGGCCAGCCTGATGGCCATGGCCGAAATCGGCGCCACGGCCCGCGGTGGCAGTTGCCGCCTGGCGTTGAGCGCCGAAGACCAGGCGGGCCGCGCACTGTTCAGCCGCTGGTGTGAAGAGGCCGGGCTGACCCTGAGCGTCGATGCCATCGGCAACCTGTTCGCCCGCCGGGCTGGCACCGACCCTGAAGCTGCGCCGGTGATGATGGGCAGCCACCTCGACACCCAGCCGGAAGGCGGGCGCTTTGATGGCGTCTATGGTGTGCTGGCCGGACTGGAAGTGATCCGCAGCCTCGACGACCACGGCATCAAGACCCGCAAACCACTGGAAATCGCGGTATGGACCAACGAGGAGGGCGCCCGGTTTACCCCGGCCATGCTCGGCTCGGCGGTGTTCACTGGCACCTTGGCGTTGGATAACGCGCTGGCCACCCGGGATGTCGCCGGTGTCAGCGTGGCGGATGCGTTGCGCAGCACCGGCTACAACGGCCAGCGCCCATTGGGCGGCGCGGTGGATGCGTATTTTGAAGCGCACATCGAGCAAGGTCCTATTCTGGAAGACAACGCCAAGAGCATTGGCGTGGTCACCGGTGGGCAGGCGATTCGCTGGCTCGACGTGCGCGTGGAAGGCATGGCCGCCCATGCCGGGACCACGCCGATGCCACTACGCAAGGACGCCTTGTACGGCGCCGCGCAGATGATCCAGTCGCTGGAAAACCTGGCGGCTGATTTTGCGCCTGAGGGCCTCACGACCGTGGGTGAATTGAGCATCGCCAAGTCGTCGCGCAACACCATTCCCGGCCTGCTGAATTTTACCGTCGACCTGCGCCATCACCGCGACGCCGACATAGAAGCCATGGAGCAACAGGTGCGCACCCGCTTGCAGAATATCGCTGCCCAACGTGGTCTGAGCGTCACCGTCAGCCCGCACTGGATCAGCCCGGCGACACCGTTTGATGCCGAGTGTGTCGCCTGTGTGCAGTCCGCCGTGGATGCGTTGGGCTATGCCCAGCAATCGATTGTCAGCGGTGCTGGCCATGACGCCATCCACCTGGCGCGGTTCTGCCCCACGGCGATGGTGTTCATTCCGTGCGTGGGAGGCTTGAGTCATAACGAAGCCGAAGATGTGCTGCCCGAGGACGTTCGCCAGGGTACCGATGTATTGCTCAATGCCGTGTTGAAACGTGCCGGCCAGGCTAATTAATGAAACATTTCTGCAAGGTTGAACACGATCAAAATGTAGGAGCTGGCTTGCCTGCGATAGCGGTGGTTCAGGCAACAAATTTGTATCTGAGCCACCGCAATCGCAGGCAAGCCAGCTCCTACAGGTCCGGTGTTCAACCGCAGATGTGTGCCCATCAGGAGAAATCCCATGCGTACTTATTTCCACCCCGAACAACTCCTGCACCATCCTCGCAGCTACTACTCCCGTGGCCAGATGCGTACCCCGCAGGAAGTCCCGGAGCGCGCCCGCAATCTGCTGCTGGCCGCGCAAAACCTGGGCTTCGACATCCAGCAACCCCACGACCACGGCCTTGATCCACTGCTGGCTGTGCACGGTGCGGCCTACCTGGCCTTCCTCCAGGAAGCCCACCAGCGCTGGAAAGAAATCCCCGAAGACTGGGGCGACGAAGTCATGTCCAACATCTTCGTGCGCGAGCCCAACGCCCTGCGCGGCATCCTTGCCCAGGCGGCGCGCTACCTCGCCGACGGCAGTTGCCCGATTGGCGAACTCACCTGGCGCTCGGCCTATTGGTCCGCCCAAAGCGCCGTCGCTGCCGCCCGGGACATCCTCGACGGCGCACCCGCGGCCTACGCGCTGTGCCGCCCGCCAGGCCACCACGCGCGTTTTGATGCAGCCGGTGGGTTCTGCTATATCAACAACGCGGCGGTTGCGGCGCAGGCGTTGCGCGCGGGCTTCGAGCGCGTCGCCGTACTCGACACCGACATGCACCATGGGCAAGGCATCCAGGAGATTTTCTACGAGCGTGATGACGTGCTGTACGTGTCGATTCACGGCGACCCGACCAACTTCTATCCGGGTGTTGCAGGCTTTGCCGAAGAGCGCGGCGCTGCTGCGGGTGAAGGCTTCAACCTCAACCTGCCAATGGCGCATGGCGCGAGTGAGGCGGTGTTTTTCCAAAAGCTGGAACTGGCATTGAAGGCAGTGAAGGACTTCTCGGCGGACGTGCTGGTGTTGTCGCTGGGGTTCGATATCTACGAGCTGGATCCGCAAAGCAAAGTGGCGGTGACGCGGGAAGGATTTGCGCGGCTGGGGGAGTGCATTCGTGGATTGGGGTTGCCGTGTGTGATCGTGCAGGAGGGCGGGTATCACCTGGAAACGCTGGACAGTAATGCTCAGGCTTTTTTTGCAAGTGCGCAGGCGTGGTCAATGTAACCCGCTGAATAAAGCGCCCCGGACTGCCTTGGAAATACATTCAAGGCGCGTCCGACCCGTGGGCCTTTCACGTCGATAATTTATATCTCTTAACTTCTGGTCGACACCCCTAAAGTCCCGCCCTGACTGGCCGAAACTCTGTCATACGATGTCGTATGCCCATAATGAGAACAATCGCCATGTCGCTCCGCAGCCTGTCCATCGCCCGCCGTGCGGGTCTCGGTTTTGCCTTGATTGCCTTGCTCGTGGCGCTGTTGGGGTTCTTTGCGCTCTCGAACATGGCAAGCATCCGCGAAAGCGCCGTGCAGGTTGAAAGTGGCCTGGTGCCGAAAATGCGCATGGTCTCGGATATCCGCGAAATCATGCTGCGCATCCGCACTATTTCCCTGCGCATGGCCCTTGATCCCAATCCCGCGAGCCTCTCGCAATACCGTAGCCAGATGGACACCCGCAGCCAGGATCTGACGAAGAAACTGGCCGACCTGAATGCGGTGATTGATACCCCCGAGGTACGCAATCTTTATGATCAGTTCCAGGTCTCCCTGCGTCAGTATCAGCAAGGTCTCACTCAGTCATTCATCCTCGCCGACAAGCAGCAGACCGCCGAGCTGAACAAGTTGCTGCTGGTGGACATGAAGACCGTGGTCGACGGTTCCGGCAATCAGCTCAATGCCCTGGCCGACTATTACAACGCCCAGATAAACCTGCAGGGCCAGACGGCCGAGTTGCAGTACAGCCGCTCGCGCACGATGGTCTTCGGCTTCGTGCTGCTGGCCGCGTTGAGCACCGTGGCCCTGGCCTGGTTGCTGACGCGTAGCATTGTCGGCCCGCTCAGCCACGCGGTGCGCGCCGCAGAAAACGTCGCCCAAGGCGACCTGACGCAAACCGTTGAAGTGACCGGCGATGACGAAGTGACGCGCCTGCTGGTGGCGTTGCAGACCATGCAAGGCAGCCTGCGCAGTACCTTGCAGCTGATTCGCCAGTCGGCCGGGCAGATGGCCGCGTCGGCCACCGACCTCAACGGCATCACCGACCAGAGCAGCCGCAGCCTGCAAAAGCAGACCGCTGAAATCGAGCAAGCCGCCACCGCGGTCAACGAGATGACCTCGGCCGCCGATGAGGTGGCACGTAATGCAGTCTCCACTTCCGAATCCACCCGGCTCTCTAATGAAACGGCCCGCGATGGCCAGCAGCGCGTCGGCGAGACGGTCAGCGCGATTCAGGCGTTGAGTACCAACATCGGTGAAACCTCGAGCCTGGTGCAAAACCTCGCCGATCAATCGCGGGACATCGGCAAGGTGCTCGATGTGATTCGCTCCATCGCCGAGCAGACCAACCTGTTGGCCCTGAACGCCGCCATCGAGGCGGCGCGTGCCGGTGAGTCCGGGCGTGGCTTTGCCGTGGTGGCCGACGAAGTGCGTGCGCTGGCCCATCGCACCCAGCAATCGACCCTGGAAATCGACCAGATGGTCACCGCGATGCGCAGTGGCTCCAGCGAGGCACTGACCTCAATGCAATCGAGCACCCAGCGGGCCAGCGAAACCTTGATCCTGGCCGAAGGCGCCGGTGGAGCCTTGAGCCAGATCACCGACTCCATCGACCAGATTCACCAGCGCAACCTGGTCATCGCCAGCGCCGCCGAGGAGCAGGCGCAAGTGGCCAAGGAAGTGGATCGCAACATCGTCAACATTCGTGACCTGTCCGCGCAATCATCTTCGGGAGCAGGGCAGATCAACGGGTCGAGCCAAGAGCTGGCGCGCTTGGCCGTGTCGCTCAATGAGGCGGTGGCGCGGTTTCAGCTGTAACCGGGTCTAGTCGTGCCACGGATGGCACCAGCTCCAGGATCCGGTCACGACCCCCTTCGGCCACCAGGTACGTTCCCTTCGTCGTACGCACAATCGACTGTGGCGCCTTCAGGAAAGACAGAATCGTCTGCTGGCGTCCTTGCTTGTCGATCAACAACAAACGCGCGCGGTGGGTGGAATCCTCGTTGATCCATAACCCGCGTTCATCGCACATCAGGAAGGTGGGTTTGTTCAATTGGCTCAGTACCACTGGATCGCTACCGTCCTCGGTTAATTCGCGGACCACACCCTTCTTCTTTTCCGTGTAGAGCATGCGCCCATCGGTACAGCGAACGATCGACTCGCCTTCGCTGAGTTGGTCACGCACGACGCTCAAGGTCTTGTCGCTCCAGCGATAGCGCAGTATGCGGGCAGCTACCTTGCGGTCTTCGATGGCGTAAAGGAACTCGCCGTCGTCCCACAGCCCTTGCACGCTGTCGCCCTTGAACAGCTCGGTAACGACGCCGTCCTTGAGGAAACTGACCGGCGCGCCGTCCACTTCCTGGCTGAATACCCAACCGCCTTGAGTGGCGACCATCCCATCCGGTTTGGATAAATTTCCTACCACCTGTTCGCGTTTTCCGTCGGGCAAGATGCGCACGATACTGCCAAGGCTGTTGCTCAATTCCTGGCTGACCATCAGCGAACCGTCAAGCATTGGCATCAGCGACGCAGCCTTTTCCACATTGCGGTGGATCACTTGCACACTCCAGTTATTGGCAGCGCTGACCGGATAGAAACTTTGCCAGGCGAAGAAGCCCAGGGTGGCAAGGCAGAGCAACCCCAGTAGCCACAGACCCAGAAGAAGCGCGCGATAGAGAGGCGCTGGGTTGGAAGTCCTTTTTATTGTGTTATCCATTGAGTGCGCTGCCGGTAGGTAGTCGTGAATAGAAAAGATCTGAATATAAATTAATTGTCGTGGTCACCTGCAAGAGGGCTGCATATCGTGCCCCACCTGAAACGTCTCTGGGAATCACCTGATCCCTCTGGCAAGCCACTGGCGGTATAGCTTACGGGCGACTTCCATTCGCGCGATAAGGATAACCAGCCAGATCATCCCGCCCATCGAGAGCAAGGCGAACCACAGCAGGAGCCCGCGCTGTTCGCTCAAACCGTCGCGCACGTATTTACTGTAGTTTTTATCGATAAAAAATGAGCAGATGACGTCGAGCTTTTCTTCTGGCAGACCGGGAAGGATGAAGGCTTGCAGAGACCCTGATGACCGACATTGCTCAACAGTGAGCCTTGCGTCGGACCATATCCCGAACTTCACGTTTTCTTCGGAGAGGTAGAATGATGGCGACTCCGGAGAGTTTTTCAGTGACACCATCAAATACCCGGATTCAATCAAAGGTGGAGTGATCGCTACGCCTGCCAGCAGCACGATGGCCAACAAGAAACAGCAATTGGTCCTCCACTGCGCGAACCTTCTGGTGATGAAGCTCAAGGCAGTGAAGTCGCTCCAGTCAATGTAGCGCTTCACTCGACCGAAATCGCGTGGGGTGAATCCATTGTTGTACATCCACTCTTCAGCCGAGTCTGCATCCTGCAAGGTGTTTGCAGGAATGTTGAACTCATAGCGGTAGTACTCCAGCTCACGGAGGTCCTTGCGCATGCGTTCGAAACGTTCGGTTTCGAAGTGCGGCTGCCCACCAAAAAAACGCCAAATCCAGTCGCGCAGAAACAACAGAGAGCCGGAGCGTCGGTAGATGAAACAAAGCAGCCACACAACGGCGAGTAGAGTAACGATGCCGCTGAATGCAGGGAAATTTTCAACATACCAAGTCAGCGGTGTGCTTTTGGAGATTGGGGCGGTCATGGCTTAATCCTTAGTCATAACGAGTCGAACGCGCGATTCTAGGCAAACTGGGCAGAGGTGTCTTTGCTTCAGGAAAAACAGGAAGAAGCTGACTTGCACGTAGGAAGCCGGACAGCATCAAGAGGTCATTGAACTGAAACGCTTATACGGTGTGCAGATTCACGTAGACCTGCTGATCAAGGGTTTTGACGGTGCCAGCGAGCGTGTGAAGCTTGATGCCAGTTTTGCGACAATTGACGCCCTAATACCCGAGACCTATGATCAAGCCCAGCTCACTGAGCTGTTAGCAGAGGCAGGATTTTTGTATACGGCAGATACCGGAAAAACCCAGCCTGTTGCTGGGTTTTTTGCATCTGAGCGTTTTTCTCCCGCGACTACCCAACGGCCCACTCGATGATCATCAACTTCGACCTCAACGACCTCCAGGCCTTCCGCGCCGTCGTAGACAAGGGCAGTTTCCGTGCGGCGGCCGAAGCCATCCGTATCTCCCAGCCGGCCCTCAGCCGGCGTATCGAGAAGCTCGAATCCGCCCTCGACGTCAAACTCTTCGAACGCACCACGCGCCGGGTCAGCCTGACCATGGTCGGCCGCGCGTTCCTGCCGCAAGTCGAGCGCATGCTCGATGACCTGGACATCGCCCTGATGGGCATCAGCAACGTCGCCTCGACTCGCATGGGCAATGTCACCATCGCCTGTGTGCCGTCCACCGCGTACTACTTCATGCCCCACGTGATCTCCGAATTCCACAAGCTCTATCCGAAGATTCGCCTGCGGGTCCTGGACGCGAGTGCGGGTGAGGTGTGTGCGGCGGTGGAAAGTGGCGAGGCGGATTTCGGCGTGAGTTTCAGCGGCAGCCTGGCAGACGGGGTGGAGTTCGAGCTGCTGTTGCAGGAGCGTTATGTACTGGCCTGTCGCCGGGAGCATCCGCTGGCGGACCGCGCCAGTGTGACGTGGGCCGAGGCGTACGAGCACGACTACATCACCGTGGACAAGACCTCAGGCAACCGCTTCCTGCTGGACCAGGCCCTGCGCGGCGTGCGGGTGAAGAAACCAAGCATCTGCGAAACCCATCACGTGACGACCATGATCGGGCTGGTGGAGGCGGGGCTTGGGGTGGCGATGGTGCCGTCGATTGCGATGCCGGGCGGCGAACATCCGATTCTGACGAGCGTGCCGCTGGTGGAGCCGGAGGTGGTGCGCAACGTGGGGTTGATCAAGCGCCGCGGGCGTACGTTGACGCCGGCGGCACTGGAACTGGAGCGGTTGACGCGGGAGATGCCGTTCCGGTCAGTGTGAGACCGAATCCAGGCCGGTGGATTGCACCACCGGTTGCGCCTGGGGCGAGGCGAGGAATTGCAGAAGCTTTTTCGCCTGCGCGGGGTGCTGCGCATTTACCGGAATGCCGGCGGCAAAACGGGTGACGGACTGCACGTCTTCGGGGATCTTTCCGACGTAGGTCACGCCTGGAATCGGCAGCAGTTCGGACACCTGTTGCAAGCCCACTTCATAATCACCCTTGGCCACCTGTGAGGCCACCGGGATGCGTTCGATCATGGTGCCCTTGGACGGCATGCCGAGCTTCTTGAACAGTTCCTTTTCGACGTAGACGCCGCTGGCGCTGTCCGAGTACGCGACGGATTTGGCGTTGGTCAGTACCGTCTTCAGTTCGGCATCGGTGGCAATCGAGGGCTTGGCCGCGCCTTCCTTGACCACCAGGCCGATGCGCGAGTCCGCCAGTTCAACGCGGGACGCCTTGTCGACCTTGCCTTGCTTGATCAGCTCATCCAGTGCGTAGCCGACCATGATCACCACGTCGGCGTGTTCGCCACGGGCCAGGCGGTTGGGAATCGCTTCCGGCGCCTTGCCCATCGACGGGCCGAGGATGGTGTCGAGGGTGTCGCCGCTCTGGGTGGCGTATTGCGCACCCAGCACCTTGTAGGCAGCGGTGAAGCCGCCGGAGGTCATGACTTTCAGCTCTTCGGCGTGGGCGACCATCGCCAGGGAACCGATCGCCAGTACCGCCAGTGTTTTCAGCATGGGGTTCATCAGTGCGACTCCTCAGGCAACTTGCAGACGGGCGCTGGCGCGGCGATACAGCGCAAACGTCGCGCACAGGGCGCACAGCGCGGCGAACATCAGCCAGTAGGCGGGCGATGCCTTGTCGCCCGTCTCGTGGATAAACCAGGTGGAAATCGCCGGGGTAAAACCACCGAAGATCGCGGTCGCCAGGCTATAGGCCAGGGAGAAGCCCGCCACACGCACTTCCACCGGCATGATCTCGGTCAGGGCCGGGATCATGGCACCGTTGTACATGCCGTAGAGGAAGGAGAACCACAGCAGGGTTTCCAGCATGTGCGCGAAGCTTGGCGCATTGACCACGTAGGAAAGTGCCGGGTAAGCGGTCAGCACGGTCAAAGCAGTCATGGCGATCAGCACCGGCTTGCGGCCAAAACGGTCACTGAGGGTGCCACCGATGGGCAGCCAGATGAAGTTCGACACGGCCACCAGCAGGGTCACCAGCAGGGCGTCGGCGGTGGTCAGGTTGAGTACGGTTTTGCCGAAGGTGGGTGCGTACACGGTGATCAGGTAGAAGGCCGTGGTGGTCATCGCCACCATCATCATGCCGCCGATCACGATGGTCCAGTTCTTCACCAGGGTGGCCAGCACTTCGCGCATGGTCGGGCGATGCTTGCGGTTGGCGAACTCTTCGGTTTCCTGCAGGTTGCGGCGCAGGACGAAGATGAACGGGATGATCACGCAGCCGATGGCGAACGGAATGCGCCAGCCCCAATCGGCAACCACGGCTGGTTCCATCCACTGGTTCAGGCCATAACCCAGGGCGGCCGCGACCACGATGGAGATCTGCTGGCTACCCGATTGCCAGCTGGTATAGAAACCCTTGCGGCCCGGGGTGGCCATTTCGGCCAGGTACACCGACACGCCGCCCAGTTCGGCACCGGCCGAGAAACCTTGCAACAGCCGGCCCATCAGCACCAGCAGCGGTGCCCACAAACCAATGGTGTGATAGCCGGGCACCAGCACGATCAGCAGGGTGCCACTGGCCATGATCGCCAGGGTCACGATCAAGCCTTTGCGACGGCCCACATCATCGATGTACGCGCCGAGGATGATAGCCCCCAGCGGACGCATCAAAAAGCCCGCGCCGAACACGGCGAAGGTCATCATTAATGACGCAAATTCATTAGCGGCAGGGAAGAAGGCGGCGGCGATATAGGTGGCATAGAAACCGAACAGAAAGAAGTCGAACTGTTCGAGAAAGTTGCCGGAGGTGACGCGAAAGACCGCGCCGACTTTGGAGCGGGCAGAGTCAGGCCGTGAAGGGTTTTGCATTTTCTTGTGTCTCCAGCGTTCTTTTTAAAGTGCTTGTTTCGCTTAAGACCGCGGATAGTGGCTGACACATTTGGAAATGATAAGTGAGTTGTTTACATGTATTGATGCGTCGTGGTTATCAATTGCCGGATGCACACAAAACCGCTCCCTCATCTATGCTTGCCCAGTGTGTCCAATTCTTACGGATGGGAGGTGGGTATGAGCAACGAACAGAAGCAGCGCGAAGAGTTGGAGCAGGAGCGGGCGAGGAAGCTTCGCGAGGAAGAAAAGCCGCAGACCTGGAAGCATCCGGACGATGGCACGGAACTGTCCGAGCGTGACCAGGAGCGCCCGCTCAAGCCTTGAGTCCTTGTTTCCTGTAGGAGCGAGCTTGCTCGCGAAAAACCTGAGGGCGACGCGGGGCACCTGATTTCCCGCGTTATCGTTAACGACCTTCGCGAGCAAGCTCGCTCCTACAGTGTTTCTTCAGTTTTGAATCGGCGTACACAACTCCACCAGCGTCCCATCCGGGCACCGCACATACGACACCACCTGCCCCCAAGGCTTGGTGCTCGGCGCAGCAAGTTCTGTCGCACCCTCGGCCAGCGCTCTGGCATGAGCCTTTGACACATCCTTGGTAACAAACCCCAACTCCATCCCCAGCGGTTGCTGTGAAGCATGCGCCTCCACATGCCCGCCCTTGAAGTTCATCTCGCCCAACTCATGCGCTGCAAAAGAGAGGGTGGTATCACCGGTATCCAACTCGCCATAGGTCCCCGATTCATGCAGGAAACGGCGACTGAAGCCGAAGGCTTTTTCGAAGAATTGCAGGGATGCAGCGACGTCCGGGACGTAGACGATGGTGTAGGCAAATTTCATGGTTCAGCGGTCCTTGCTGGAGAAAGGGCTCATTAGAGTCAGCGTCGTGCATACCGTCAACGGGAAACTATTTGACATATTTGATTTGTGATCACATATTGGAGCCATAAGAACGACAACACAGGTTTTGACTCATGACAGATGGCCCGCTTCTCCTTCCCACCTTGCGCCAGGTGTCCCGCGATACCTTGCAAGACCAGGTCTATCGCCAGATCCGCGAAGCCTTGATGAGTGGTCGTTTCCAGCCCGGCCAGAAACTCACCATCCGCGGCCTCGCCGAAGCCCTCGGCTCCAGCCCCATGCCAGTGCGCGAAGCCCTCCAGCGCCTCAGCGCCGAAAACGCCTTTGAAGTCACCGAAACCTCTCGTCTGCGGGTACGCATGATGACGGTCGAACGCCTGCGGGAAATCCGCGATGCGCGGGTCGCCCTGGAAGGTTTGCTGGCAGAAAAGGCCGTATTGCTCCTGGAAAAAGCCGACCTCGACGAAATCTCCGACCTCTGCCAACAGATGCAACAGGCCGCCGACGAAGTCGACGTTTCCCGCTACCTGTGGACCAACTTCGCCTTTCACCGTCGGATCTATGCCGTCGCCCAGGCCGAATTGACCATGGCCGCCGTGGAAAACTTCTGGCTGCACATGGGCCCGTGTTTTGCCCTGGTCGCCCCCGATAAAGCTCACTTGCAACGCTCGATGGAGGCGCATACGCGCATCGTCGAAGCCCTGGCCGCCCGCGATGGTGCCGGTGCCCGCGCGGCCGTGACCGATGACATCATGCAGGCCGCCGATTCCCTGGCGCGCCTGCTCGTCAAGAACGACCGTTCGCGGTCGTCTGTTTCAGGAGGTAAACGTGCATGAGTGTCCTACAGCGGCTGCAGCCCTATCCTGGGTTACGTGTGTTGATTTCCGGCGGGGCTGCCGGCATCGGTGAAGTGTTGGCGGCGGCCTATCTGGAGGCGGGTGCCAAGGTGCATGTGTGTGATGTCAGCGAAGCGGCCCTGGCGGCGTTTCGCGACAAGTACCCGGGCACTGTCGCCACCCGTGCCGACGTGAGCGATGCCGCGCAGATCGAGGCGGTGTTCCAGGTGCAGCGCGAGCAATTCGGCGGGCTGGATGTGCTGGTCAACAACGCCGGGATTGCCGGGCCCACCGGCGGCATCGACGCCATCAGCGATGCCGAGTGGCAAGCCACGATCAATATCAACCTGACGGCGCAATACCGCTTTGCCCACCACGCGGTGCCGATGCTCAAGGAATCGTCCCACGGCCATCTGCTGCATATCGCCTCGGTCGCCGGGCGCCTCGGCTACGCCTGGCGCACGCCGTATGCGGCGACCAAATGGGCCATCGTCGGCCTGATGAAATCCCTGGCCTCGGAGCTGGGTGAAAGCGACATCCGCGTCAACGCCTTGCTGCCCGGCATCGTTGAAGGCCCGCGCATGGACGGCGTGATCCGCGCCCGTGCCGAACAGGTCGGTGTGCCGGAAGCCGAGATGCGCCAGGAATACCTGAACAAGATCTCCCTCAAGCGCATGGTCACCGCCGAAGACGTCGCGGCCATGGCCTTGTTTCTCTGCTCGCCTGCCGCCCGCAATGTCACCGGCCAGGCGATCAGTGTCGACGGTAACGTCGAGTACCTGTAGGCCGCGTCAGCGTTAAGCCAGGGAAGAACACACAAGTTACACCCGGTATTTTTTTCATAAGAATAAAAGTCGGAGAATCGTCATGTCCAAAAATCGTCCTGTGATCATCACCTGCGCCGTCACCGGTGCCATCCATACGCCGTCGATGTCGCCGCATTTGCCGATCACCGCGCAGGAAATTGCCGACGCCGCCATCGGTGCCGCCGAAGCCGGCGCCGCCATTGTCCACCTGCATGCCCGTGATCCCATCGATGGCCGTCCCAGCCAGGACCCCGCGCTGTTCGCCGAATTCCTGCCGCACATCAAGGCCGCCAGCGACGTGGTGATCAATATCACCACCGGCGGCGCACCGACCATGGGCGTCGAAGAACGCCTGCAACCGGTGATGCAGTTCAAGCCGGAACTGGCCTCGCTGAACATGGGCTCGATGAACTTCGGCCTGTACGAAATGCTCAACCGCTTCACCGAGTTCAAGCATGACTGGGAGCGTCCGTACCTGGAAGAAAGCGACGACCGGATCTTTCGCAATACCTTCCGCGACATTACCCACATCCTCAATTCCTGCGCCGAGAACCGCACCCGTTTTGAAATCGAGTGCTACGACATCGGCCACCTGTACACCGCCGCCCATTTCCTGGAGCGCGGCCTGCTGAAACCACCGTTGTTTATCCAGTCGGTATTCGGTTTGCGCGGTGGCATCGGCGGGCACCCGGAAGACCTGGCCCATATGCGCCGCACCGCCGACCGCCTGTTTGGCGACGACTACGTGTGGTCGATCCTCGGCGCCGGCCGTGGGCAGATTCCGCTGGCCACCATGGGCCTGTCCATGGGCAGCAACGCCCGGGTCGGCCTGGAGGATTCGCTGTGGGATGGCCCGGGCAAACTGGCCGCGTCCAACGCCGACCAGGTACGGCGCATTCGCACAGTGATCGAAGCCCTCGGCCATCAGGTCGCCACGCCGGATGAAGCGCGGGAAATCCTCGGGCTCAAGGGGCGTGACCAGGTCAATTTCTAAGTGATAAACCGGCCGCGTCACGGCGCGGCCATGCCCATCCCGCACAACAACAAAAAAGGGGATAACACCATGCGTATCGAAGTGCTTGTGGACGTGAAGACCACCCTGGGCGAAGGCCCGGTGTGGGACGTCGAACAACAACGGTTGTACTGGATCGACAGCGCCGACGGCCGGATCCTGCGCTGCACCGAGGATGGGCGCGAATTGCGCGCCTGGGATGTGGGCCAGAAAATCGGCTCCATGGCCCTGCGCCATAGCGGCGAGCAAGCCATCGTCGCCCTGCAAAACGGCGTGCACCTCCTCGACCTCAACAGCGGCGAACTGGCCCTGGTGATCGACCCGGAACCCGCACTGCCCAACAACCGCCTCAACGACGGCAAGGTCGACCGCCAGGGGCGCTTTGTCTTCGGCTCCATGGACACCCTCGAAGACAGCGCCAGCGCCAAACTCTACCGCCTCGACGCGGACCTGAGCCTGCACACCCTGGACGAAGGCATCATCGTGTCCAACGGTCCGTGCTGGAGCCCGGCGGGCGATACGTTCTACTTTTGCGACACTTGGTCCGGCGAGATCTGGGCCTATGACTACGACCCAGCCAGCGGCGCGGTGAGCAATCGACGCACCTTCGCCAAGGTCGATACCAGCGGCGGTGGCGCTGCCGACGGCTGCACCGTGGATGCCGAAGGCTGCCTGTGGCAGGCGCTGGTCTATGCCGGAAAACTGGTGCGCTACACGCCCGACGGCCAGGTCGACCGGATCATCCAGATGCCGGTGAAAAAGGTCACCAGCCTGACCTTTGGCGGGCCGAACCTGGACACCCTGTTTGTCACCTCCATGGCCAAGCCACCGTTGCCGCGTTTCCCGGCCGACGGTCAGCAGCGCGGGGCGCTTTTTGCGATCACCGGGCTGGGCGTGCAAGGAATAGCCGAGCGACGGTTCGCCAGCTAGCGCGTTTTTTTCAACAAGGCACTTTCCTTTCGCAACCTTGTGTCAGTGCGCGCCCTCGCGCGCCTGGAGAAACCCATGGCAACCTTGAAAAAAGCCTCGCTGCGCAGTATTCACCGGCACTCCTGGGTGTCGCTGCTGGTGTGCTGGATGATCTGGATCCTCAACGCCTACGACCGTGAGATCGTGCTGCGCCTGGGGCCGACCATCTCCAAGCATTTCGATTTGTCGGCCGACCAGTGGGGCACGATGGCCACGGTGATCATGCTGGCCCTGGCCCTGCTGGATATTCCCGGCTCGATGTGGAGTGACCGCTACGGCGGTGGCTGGAAACGTGCGCGGTTCCAGGTGCCGCTGGTGCTGGGCTACACGGCTATTTCGTTCCTCTCCGGGTTCAAGGCCCTGAGCGGCAACCTCGCGACCTTTATCGCGCTGCGGGTTGGCGTCAACCTCGGCGCAGGCTGGGGCGAGCCGGTGGGCGTGAGCAACACCGCCGAATGGTGGCCGGTGGAGCGTCGTGGTTTTGCCCTTGGCGCGCACCACACCGGTTACCCGATCGGCGCCATGCTCAGTGGCATCGTCGCCAGCTTTGTCATCAGCACCTTCGGTGAAGACAACTGGCGCTACGTGTTCTTCTTCGCGTTTGTGGTGGCGTTGCCGCTGATGATTTTCTGGGCGCGGTATTCCACCGCCGAACGCATCACCGCGCTGTACGTCGACATCGCCGCCAAGGGCATGACCCCGCCGGACAACGCACCGGCCAGCCAAGTGAAGGGCCACGCCTGGCGCACGTTTATCGCCACGTTGCGCAACCGCAATATCGCCCTGACGGCGGGTAATACGATGCTGACCCAAGTCGTGTACATGGGCGTCAACATCGTGCTGCCGGCCTACCTGTACAACATTGCCGGGCTGTCCCTGGCCGAGTCGGCGGGGATGAGCGTGGTGTTCACCTTGACCGGGATTCTCGGGCAACTGGTGTGGCCGTCGCTGTCGGACATCATTGGCCGGCGCGTCACCCTGATCATCTGCGGGGTGTGGATGGCCGCCAGTGTCGGTGCGTTCTACTTCGCCAACACCCTGACCCTGATCATCGTCGTGCAACTGCTGTTCGGCCTGGTGGCCAACGCGGTGTGGCCGATCTACTACGCGGTGGCCTGCGACTCGGCCGAGCCGTCGGCGACCTCCACCGCCAACGGCATCATCACCACCGCGATGTTTATCGGTGGCGGCCTGGCGCCGGTGCTGATGGGCAGCCTGATTGCCATGGGCGGCGGCTGGACCACCTTGCACGGCTACACGGTGTGCTTCTTCGTGATGGCCGGCTGTGCCCTGGGCGGGGCGCTGCTGCAACTGTTTTCCCATCGCCCGCCGGCGCTGGTTGCGCAACTCGAACCCTAGAACAACACCGATGCGTCCCCCAGCCGTTGCGCTGGCGGGGCGCCAAGAGGAATTGCCCGATGAAGACTGCCAACACCGCCCGTGAACCACGGGAGTTGAACAAACTGATGTTCGTCAAGCTGATGCCCTTGCTGATCATCGCCTACGTGCTGAGTTTCCTGGACCGCACCAACATCGCCTTGGCCAAGCACCACCTGGACGTTGACCTGGGAATTTCAGCAGCGGCCTATGGCCTGGGCGCCGGGCTGTTTTTCCTGACCTATGCGCTGTCGGAAATCCCCAGCAACCTGATCATGCACAAGGTCGGCGCGCGGTTCTGGATCGCCCGGATCATGGTGACCTGGGGCCTGATTTCGGCGGCCATGGCGTTCGTCCAGGGTGAGACCTCGTTCTATATCCTGCGCCTGCTGCTGGGCATTGCCGAAGCCGGCCTGTTTCCCGGGGTGATGCTGTACCTCACCTACTGGTTCAACCGCGAGCAACGGGCGCGGGCTACCGGGTATTTCCTGCTCGGCGTGTGTTTTGCCAACATCATCGGTGGCCCGGTGGGCGCGGCGTTGATGCGCATGGACGGGCTGCTCGGCTGGCACGGCTGGCAGTGGATGTTCCTGCTCGAAGGGCTGCCGGCAGTCGCGTTTGCCTGGGTGGTGTGGTGCAAGTTGCCGGACCGTCCGAGCAAGGCGCCATGGCTCTCGGCCGCAGAGGCGCGCGGGATTGAACAGCGCATCGCGATGGAGACCGAAGAGGGCGCAGGCGAGGGCGGGCATTCCCTGAAGAACTGGCTGACACCGCAGATCCTGCTGGCGATCTTTGTGTATTTTTGCCATCAGATCACCATCTACACCGTGATCTTTTTCCTGCCGAGCATCATCAGCAAATACGGTGAATTGAGCACCATGAGCGTCGGCTTGCTGACCTCATTGCCGTGGATTGCCGCAGCGGCCGGCGCTGTGCTGCTGCCGCGCTTTGCGACCACGCCCACCCGTGCCCGGCGGCTGTTGATTACCGGTTTGCTGACCATGGCGTTGGGGCTGGGGATTGCCTCGGTGTCGGGGCCGGTGTTCAGCCTGCTGGGCTTTTGTCTGTCGGCGGTGATGTTCTTTGTGGTGCAGTCGATCATCTTTCTCTACCCGGCCTCGCGCCTCAAGGGCGTGGCGCTGGCGGGCGGGCTGGGCTTCGTCAATGCCTGCGGATTGCTCGGCGGGTTTGTCGGGCCGTCGGTGATGGGCGCGATCGAGATGAGCACCGGCAATGCCACGAATGGCTTGAAAGTGATTGCCGTGGTGCTGGTGGTGGCCGCGTTGGCCGCCTTGCGTTTGCGTCAGGGGCAGGAGCAGGAGCCCGGTCACACCAGCAACGAGGTAGGAAACCCCGAAGCCAGCACCAGGTAAGCCACGACTGCCGCCAGGCACAAACCGACAAATACCCGTAACAGTGTCCTGGCGGTGGGATGAGCGATGAATTTGATGGCCCAGAGCAAAATCCCGGCAACCAGGACGCTCAAGGCAGAAATGACCAGCACGATGGTGTTCTCGCAAGCCTTGGAAGCTGCTTTATAGTCCCAAAGGCCCGTGTTGAACAGTGTGCGCATAGACGCAGGGCCCCGGGTGTTTCTAAACTGCGACTTATCCAGGGCAGTGGGGCGGTCGCCGATGAATCGCAATGAATTACGCAAGGCCGACATCAATTTGATGGTGGTCTTTGAAACCTTGATGCTCGAACGCAACGTGACCCGGGTGGCGGAGAAGCTGTTTCTCGGGCAACCCACCATCAGTTCGGCCCTCAACCGCCTGCGTACGTTGTTCAATGACCCGCTGTTCATTCGTGTCGGCCATCGGATGGAACCTACCGCGCGGGCCGAGGAAATCATCAAGCACCTGTCGCCGGCCCTCGACTCCTTGTCGTCGGCCCTGAGCCTGACCCACGATTTCGACCCGTCCATCAGCACCATGACCTTTCGCATCGGCCTGTCCGATGACGTCGAGTTCGGCCTGCTGCCGCCGCTGCTGCGGGCCTTGCGCCAGGAAGCGCCGCAGGTGGTGTTCGTGGTGCAGCATGTGGATTACTGGCGCATCCCGGACCTGCTGGGTTCCGGGGATATCACCGTCGGCATCACCCAGACCCGCGGCCTGCCGGCCAATGCCAAGCGCAAATTATTGCGGCATATCCGCCCGTGCCTGCTGCGGGCGGATGCCTCGGACAAACCCCTGACCCTCGACGAATATTGCGCACGGCCCCATGTGCTGGTGTCCCACACCGCCAACGTGTCCGGGTTTGCCGATGAGTGGCTGGCGGAAATCGGTCGCAAGCGCCA
Organism: Pseudomonas sp. D4002; assembly: GCF_013385665.1. Lineage (NCBI taxonomy): Bacteria > Pseudomonadati > Pseudomonadota > Gammaproteobacteria > Pseudomonadales > Pseudomonadaceae > Pseudomonas > Pseudomonas sp. D4002. Next base: position 116,676 of record NZ_JACAPN010000025.1, on the reverse strand, counting down.
CGTGGTGCTCTCGGTGCCGCAATACAGCGCATTGCCGGCGCTGCTCGCCGGCACCGACATGATCGCCAGCCTGCCGGATTACACCGCCCAGGCCATGGCCGCCGGAGGCAATCTGTTCTGTGAACCGTTCCCGTTCGAAACCCCGACCCTGGACTTGTCGATGGTCTGGCTCAGCCACGTTGACACCGATCCGGCGGAGCGCTGGATGCGTTCGCGGCTGGAGGCGTTCATGAGCGAGCGGGACATGCTGCCGGTGGTCGCACCCAAATCTTGAGATAAAACCTTCAGGGAGATCCAGGCATGTCCCCATCCCGTTCCTTGCTGCGTGGGCGCGGCAGTCATGACAGCGGCAAGGTTGGCATGGTCGAGCTGTTTTTCGACCTGGTGTTCGTGTTTGCCGTGACCCAGTTGTCCCATTCGCTGCTCGCCCACTTGTCCATCGGCGGTGCCGTGCAGGTGGCGTTGATGATGGTCGCGGTGTGGTGGGTGTGGATCTTCACTTCGTGGGTCACCAACTGGCTGGACCCGGAAAAAATCCCGATCCGCATCGGCCTGTTCGGGTTGATGGTGGCGGGCCTGTTGCTGTCCTCGTCGATCCCCAAGGCGTTTACCGATCGCGGGCTGTTGTTCGCCGGCGCCTATGTGTTCATGCAGGTAGGACGCACGCTGTTTGCGTTGTGGGCGGTGCGCGGCGAGTCGCTGAACATGACCCGCAATTTCCAGCGGATCCTGGCGTGGATGCTGTTTTCCGGGGTGTTCTGGATCACCGGTGCGCTGCTCGAAGGCGAGCAGCGCCTGGCCTTCTGGGCCCTGGCGCTGTTGATCGAGTTGATTTCCCCGTCGGTGTATTTCTGGGTGCCCGGGCTTGGGCCCTCGACGCTTGCGGACTGGAATGTGGAAGGCAACCACATGGCCGAACGCTGCGGCCTGTTTGTGATCATCGCCCTCGGTGAGTCGTTGCTGGTGACCGGCGCGACCTTCGCCGAACTGCCCTGGAGCGTGGACGGGCTGGCGGCATTCCTGGTGGCAGTGGTGGGCAGCATCGCCCTGTGGTGGATCTATTTCGACAGCGGCGCCGAGCGCGCCCACCATCGCATTGCCAGCTCTGCCGACCCGGGCCGTCAGGCGCGGATCGCCTACACCTACCTGCATGTATTGATCGTCGCCGGGATTATCGTCAGCGCCGTGGCCGACGAACTGGTGCTGGTGCATCCGGGGCATGCCAGCCAGGCGGGCGTGGTGGCGATCATCGCCGGCCCGTGGTTGTTCCTGCTGGGCAGTGCGCTGTTCAAGTGGGTGATGAGCGACCGGCCGTTGCCACCGTTTTCGCACCTGGGCGGCTTGCTGATGTTACTGGTGTTGCTGCCGCTGGGATTGCAGCAGGTGTTTTCGGCGTTGGTACTGGGGGCGTTGACGTCGGCGGTGTTGGTGATCGTGGCGATCTGGGAAAATCGCTCGCTGCACAGCCTGACCGAAGTTTCACACTGAAAGCGGTCTGATTCCGCCCGGCCCCGTGCTATATGTATGACTCTTTTCCTACAACAACTCGGAGCCTTTCATGCCGCATCTGCATCTGGAATACACCGCCAATCTCACAGAGCTGGCCGTTGAGAAAACCTTGTTGCGGCTCAACAACGTGCTGATGGCGTCCGGGCAGTTCGGTTCCGAGTTCGATATCAAAAGCCGCGCGCTGAAGGTGGAGACATTCCAGGTTGGCACGTCCATCAGCCCGCGCGCTTTTATCGCGGTCAAGCTGTCGCTGCTTAGCGGGCGTTCACCGCAGGTCAAGAAGCAATTGTCGGAAAGCCTGTTGGCGGCGCTGCAGGACCTGGGCGATTGGCCTGCAGACCTGCAGGTGCAGCTCAGTGTCTTGCTGGTCGATATGGATCGCGAGTCCTACAGCAAAGTCACCATCGGCTGACGGGCAATACTCTGAGGCGAGGGAGCTTGCTCCCGCTGGACCGGGCTGGCGCTCCAGTGCGAAGCGCTCCCAAAATTCTTGGGGCCGCTACGCAGCCCAGCGGGAGCAAGCTCCCTCGCCACAGGGGGTCATAATAATCCCTGATCCGCACACACCTTCACCACCTGCTCCCTGAACCACGTGTTGGCGCTGTCCTGCGCGCTGTGTTCATTCCACTGCATATCCAGGGTAAACCCCGGCAAACCGTTCGGCGCTTCGCAATGGCCGAACACGGTCGTGTCTGCCAGCAGCTTCAGCACTCGACGGGGCAAGGTGACGATAAAGTCAGTGCCGGTGATCATCTTCAGCGCCGCGCTGTAGCTGTTGGCGCGGGCGATCACCTGGCGTTTGTGGGACTGGCGCGCCAGCCAGCCGTCGATCATGTTGGTGTCGGAACTCCAGGGCGTGGGGAACACATGGCGCCGGGCGACGAAGGATTGCAGGCTGAACGCCGGTTCCCGGGGCGCCGAGTGTTTGTCGAACACGCACACCAGGTCGTCCTCCAGCAGCATCTGGGTCTTGATGTCCTTGTGCTCGCGATGAAAGTGCGGCCCGAAGCAAATCACCAGGTCCAGACGCCCGTCGCGCAAGGCGTCGGCCGGGACCTCGGTTTCGAGCTTCTGCACGTTGACGATCACCGGCAGGTCGGCGCGGTCGAAGTTTTTCAGCAGGCGCGGCAGGATCAACTGTTCGAAGTATTCGGGGGCGCAGACGTTGAAGGTCACAGCCTTCTGGGTGGGGTCGAACGTTTGGCTGCCGGCATGGCACAGGTTGATGCTTTCGAGGATTTTCTGCACATGCCCGTACATGGTGGCGGCTTTGTACGTAGGACGCATGCCCGCCCGGGTGTTGATAAACAACTCGTCTTCGAAGCTGGTGCGCAGCTTCTTCAGGCTGTAGCTCACGGTGGACTGGCTGACGAACAGGGTTTCGGAAACCTCGGTGACGCTGCTTTGGTCGTAAACAGCGACAAACACCATCAGGTCCTGCATATCGAGCTTTCTAAGCAAGTTGCTGTTTAGCATCCGTTCCGTCCGCAAGCGCTTTGTACCGAACTCGGTACAAGACAATACAAAATGTTAACGGAACGCTCGTACCAATAGAAAGCTCTGTCGGACCTTTCTCTGTTTGAGGTGGGACAAATAATGTTTACAACACGACCTCAGCGAATATGCCGCGCGTAATGCCGGGGATCGAAGCGCAGTACGATCAGCAGCATCACCACCACCACGGCCGTCAGTGACCACCAGGCCCACTCGAAGCTGCCCAGCTGGTCGCGGATCATCCCGGCAATCAACGGCGACAACCCGGCGATCAGGTAGCCGATGCCCTGCACAAAGGCCGTCAGGCCACCGGCGCGGCGCGGGTTGTCGAGGTGGTCGAGGGACAGGATCAGGCTCATCGGAAACAAGCCGCCAATCCCCAGGCCGAGCAAACACGCCCACAGCAGGCTCAGGTATTGCGGGCTCAGGATCAGCCCGCAGAAGCCGGCGATGATCAGCACCAGCAGCACCGCGACCACACCCCGCTTGTCCCTCCGGCGGTTGGCGATGGCCGGGGTAATCAGGCCGGAGACCACTTCCATGGCCGTCAAAAAGCCCAGCAACAGGCCGGCGTTCTGTTCACTCCAGCCTTGTTCCACGTAGTACGGCGCCAGCCAGGCCAGCACGCAGGTGTAGGACGCGGTACCGAGGCCGAAGAAAATCGCCAGCAACCAGGCCCGGCGATTGCCGAAGAATGACGCCTGCGGGCCTGCGCCGGCTTGCGGCAGCGGCGGCAGCACCGAGCGTTGGGCGTACCAGAACACCAGCGCCAATACCGCGAGAACCGCCCAGATGGCCAGGCCGATGCGCCAGCTGCCGGTTTGCACCTGGATAAACGGCGAGAACGAAGCGGCGAGGGCCGCGCCGCCCATGATCGCGGTGACGTACAGGCCCATGAACAGGGAAACGTTGTCGCTGAAGCGCGACTTGATCAAGGCTGGCATCAACGCCTGGATCATCGCGATGCCTACGCCGGCGGCGATGGCGCTGAGGATCAGCTCAACCGCCGAGTCCAGGAACAACCGGGAGACGGTGGCCAGGCCGATCACCACCAGCGACAGCACAATGCTGCGATGCTCGCCGAAGCGTTTGGCCACGCCCATGCCAAAAAACATCGCCAGGCCCATGGCCATGACGGGCAGCATGGTCAGCAGGGAGGCCGTGCTGAAACTCAGGGCCACATCGGCGCGAATCGACGACAACAACGGGCCGACGGCGGCCATTGACGGGCGCAGGTTGAGGGCAACCAGCACAACGCTGATCATCAGCCACACGGCGGTGGCGGGTTTTGCGCGGACGTTTTCCATGGGCGAGCCTTGAACTGACAAGGGCAGTATTAGGCCGGGCGTGGGGGAGGGCGGCAAATGAGAAAGTCGTTGGCGCTATTGAAAAAATGCATCTGCTGACACGGCACAAATCAACAGGTAGGAGCTGGCTTGCCTGCGATAGCGGTGGGTCAGGCAACACATCTGTGTCTGATAGACCGCAATCGCAGGCAAGCCAGCTCCCACAGGGAACAGTGGTGCTCTTGAGTGTTTCTACACCGCCCGGATCACATGCTTGATCTCCTGAAACGCCTGCAACCCCCACGGCCCCAGTTCCCGGCCAATACTGCTCTGCTTGTAACCACCCCACGCCGTTTGCGGGAAGATCACCTGCGGCGCATTGATCCACACCAAACCCACCTGCAAAGCATTGGCCACTCGCTCAGCCGCTTCCACGTTGCTGCTCAGCACGCTCGCGACCAGGCCAAACTCACTGTCATTGGCCAGCGCCACCGCCTCGGCCTCATTGGCAAAACTGCGCACGCACAGCACCGGGCCGAAGATCTCCTCGTTCCACAACGCGCTGTCCAACGGCACTTCAGTGAAGACCGTCGGGCGAATGAAATACCCATGAGGCAAATCCGCCGGGCGCCCGCCGCCACACAGCAGCTTCGCGCCGGCTTGCACGCCACGTTCGATATGCCCCAGCACCCGCTGGTACTGCGCACGGTTGACCAATGCGCCCATTTCCACGTCTTCGGCAAACGGGTCCGCCACGCGAATGCTCTCGGCCCTGGCCTGCAAGCGGGTGAGAAACTCGTCCGCCAGTTCGTCGGCCACCAACACCCGGCTGGTGGCGGAACACATCTGCCCGGCGTTGAAGAAACCACCGCCGCAGGCCAGTTCCACGGCCAGGTCGAGGTCGGCGTCCGCCAGCACCAGCAACGCGGATTTGCCGCCCAGTTCCAGGCTCACACCCTTCACCGTTTCGGCGGCGCGCTGCATCACCTGCACGCCCACGGCATTGCTGCCGGTGAAGGAAATTTTCGCGATCCGTGGGTCAGCCGCCATCGGCGCGCCCACCGCCAGGCCAGTGCCGCAGACCAGGTTGAACACACCGGCAGGCAAGCCCACCGAGGCGATGATCCGGGCCAGTTCCAGCTCTGCCAGCGGCGTCACTTCCGAAGGCTTGAGCACCACGCAGCAACCGGCCGCCAGCGCGGGGGCGAGTTTCCAGGCGGTGGTCACCATCGGGAAATTCCACGGCACAATCAGGCCGACCACGCCGCAGGCTTCACGGCGTACACGGGCGCTGAAATCCTCAGTGGGCAGTACCACCGGACGATCTTGGCTGGCGTCCATTTCGTCGGCCAGGTTCGCGTAATAGGCAAAGGTGGCGATCACGTCATCCACATCGATGCCGGCTTCAAACAGCGGCTTGCCGTTGTTGCTCGATTGCAGTTGCATCAGGTGTTCACGCTCTGCGCTCACACCCTCGGCGATCTTGCGCAACAGCGCGGCGCGGTCGCGGCCGGTGCTTTTCGACCAGTCCGGGAAGGCCGCGCTGGCGGCGCCGATGGCCTCAGTCACCGCGCCTGCATCACCCACGCTCACTTGGGCCAGGGTGGCCTCGGTGGCCGGGTTGATCACGTCCAGCACGTCATGGCCGGCACGCCACGCGCCATTGATAAACAGCCCATTCAATACCGCGCTCATACCGCCACCTCCTTCATCCAAAGCCCCTGGTCGATTTCAATCAGCGTCGGGCCCTGGCGATCAGTGGCGGCACGCAAGGCGCTGCGTAATTCCTCAACACCCTGGATGCGCTGGGCAGCAGCGCCGAGGGCCTTGGCCACGCCGATAAAGTCCGGGGTGTAGATGTCCACGCCCACCGGTTCGATGGCGCGGTTGACCATGTATTTCTTGATCTCCTCATAGCCCTGGTTATTCCACAGCAGCACGATCACCGGCGTGCGCGCTTCCACGGCGCTGGCCAGTTCCGGCAGGGTGAATTGCAGGCCGCCGTCGCCGATCAGGCACACCACCGGCGCACCGTTGCCGCGCCCCAGCCACGCACCGATGGCCGCCGGCAAGGCGTAGCCGAGGGTGCCGTAGCCGGTGGAGGAGTTGAACCAGCGGCGCGGTTGGTCGAGGTTCAGGGTCAGGTTGCCGGTGTACACCGGTTGGGTGGAGTCGCCCACCAGTACGGCGTCGGGCAGTTCGTCCAGGACGGTGTTGAGGAACAGGGTTTGCGCGCGGGTGGCGGCGTCCCAGGTGGGTTCCAGTTCGCTCCACAGGCGGGCGACGCGGTGGGCACCCCAGTTGCTGTCGCGGGCGGCCAGGGGTTTGTTGCCCAGCTCGGCAAGCAGTGCCTGCGCAGCGATTTGCGCGTCGGCTACCAGCGCGACTTGCGGCGGGTAATTGCGCACGGTCTGGTCGGAATCGATGTCGATGCGCAGCAGGGCGCCGGGAATGTCGAAGCCGCCGGCGAAGGTCACGTCGTAGTCGGTTTCCGCCAGCTCGGTGCCGATCGCCAGCACCACGTCTGCCTCGGCCACCAGCGCGCGGGTGGCGACCAGGGTTTGGGTCGAGCCGATCAGCAGCGGGTGGTTGGCGGCCAGCATGCCCTTGGCGTTGATGGTCAGCGCCACCGGCGCGCCGAGGGTTTCGGCCAGCTGCGTCAACTCGGGGGCTGCGTCGATGGCGCCACCACCGGCGAGAATCAGCGGGCGTTTTGCCGCCGCCAGCAACTGGCTCATCTGCTTGACCGCCGACGGCGCAGCGCCAGCGCGGGAAACGCTGACCGGTTCACTGCCGAGCAACGCGTCGGCGTTTTCCACCAGCACGTCCAGCGGGATTTCGATGTGCACCGGGCGCGGTCGTCCGGCCTGGAACAGCGCAAATGCCCGGGCCAGTACACCGGGCAACTCGGCCGCCGACATCAAGGTATGGGAGAACGCCGCCACGCCCGCGATCATCGCGTTCTGGTTCGGCAGCTCGTGCAGCTTGCCGCGCCCGCCGCCCAGCTGGCTGCGGGACTGCACGCTGGAGATCACCAGCATCGGGATCGAGTCGGCGTAGGCCTGGCCCATGGCGGTGGTGATGTTGGTCATGCCGGGGCCGGTGATGATGAAGCACACGCCGGGCTTGCCGCTGGTGCGCGCATAGCCGTCGGCCATGAAACCGGCGCCCTGTTCGTGGCGCGGGGTGACGTGGCGGATGCTCGAGCGCGCCAGGCCCCGGTAGAGTTCCACGGTGTGCACGCCGGGGATGCCAAACACCTGGTCCACGCCGTAGCCTTCCAGCAGGTTGACCAATACTTCGCCGCAGGTCGCCATTGTCGTCGCTCTTATTGTTGATAAAGGCCCGTATTGGAACGGCTGGCCCGTAGCGGCAACAATCGATAAAAAGTCATACTAGCCATGTCCTCACGTCATGGCTGCGCCCTTATGAAACGTCTTCCGCCGCTGCCGGCCCTGCACACCTTTTGGGTCACGGCCCAGTGCTGCAACTTCACCCGAGCCGCCGAGCAATTGCACATCACCCAGGGCGCGGTGAGCCGGCAGATCGCCGGGCTGGAAAGTCATCTGGGCTATGCGCTGTTCCAGCGCCAGGCTCGTGGCTTGAGCCTCACCGAAGAGGGCCGCGAATGGTCACTGCGGGCGCAGCAGGTGTTCGGCCTGATCGGCGAGGCGGTGGAGCAGATCGGCACCCGCCGCGAGACCTTGCAGCTCAAGGCCTCCACCTGCGTGATGCGCTGGCTGTTGCCGCGCCTGATGCAGTGGCAGCAGGAACGCCCGGATGTGCCGGTGGAGTTGACCACCACCGTGGCCTACACCGTCGACTTTCGCCGCGAGCAGTTCGATGCCGCGGTGATCTACGCGCCGATTGCCGAGCAGTCGGCCCAGGCCCGGCATCTGTTCGATGAGCGCCTGACACCGGTGTGCGCGCCGGCCTTGCTCGGTGGCTTGCACACGCCCGCCGATTTGCAGCAACAGGTGTTGTTGCACCCTACGCGGGATGAGCGCGATTGGGCGTTGTGGTTGAAAGCGGCGAATACACGCTTGAGCAATCTGGCCCAGGGGCATCATTTTGAAACCCTGGACCTGGCGATGACGGTGGCGTCCCAAGGCTCGGGCGTGGCAATTGGTGACAGTGCGCTGATTGGCGAGGACCTGAAGGCGGGGCGGTTGGCCACACCGTTTGAACTACGGGTGCCGACGGGGATGGGGTATTACCTGGTGTACCCGCCGGGCACTGAGCCCTCGGCGGGGTTGGAGCAGCTTATGGATTGGCTGGTGAGCCAGGCACAGTCGCCGTCACAATGAAGATCAAAATGTGGGAGCGGGCTTGCTCGCGAAGGCGCCGGGTCAGCCAATACATCTGTTGACTGACACACCGCATTCGCGAGCAAGCCCGCTCCCACATTTTTAGTGCGCGTCAGCCTTAGTAGCCGACGGTGAACCGCTGGCGTGAATGCTTCGGTGTTTCCACTTCATCAATCAGCGCAATCGCGAAGTCGGCAAAGCTGATCCAACTGCGGCCTTCACTGCTCACCAGCAATTCATCCCGGCCCAGGCGGAATGTGCCGGTGCGTGCGGTCTCCACGAACTCCGCCGAAGGTGACAGGAAGGTCCAGTCCAGGTCTTTTTCCTGGCGCAGGGTATCGAGGAAAACACTGCCGGCGTTGGCTTCGGCTTTGTATTCCTCGGGGAAGCCCGGGCTGTCGATCACTCGGCTGCCGCCCGGCAACAACAGCGAACCGGCACCGCCGACCACCAGCAGGCGCTTCACGCCGGCTTTTTTCACCGGGTTGATCACCGCTTCCGCAGGCAGGGTGGCGAAGTGCGCCGCGCTGATCACCACGTCGTTGCCGCGGATGGCCTGTTCCAGCGCCTGGGCATCCAGCGCATCGACTTGCTTGGCGGTGACACCAGGGCGCGCGCCGATCTTGTCGGTATTACGTGCGATGGCCGTGACGGTGTGCCCGCGACGCAGCGCTTCTTCCAGCAGTTGGCTACCGGCACGACCGGTGGCACCAATGATTGCGATCTTGCTCATGACGTTCTCCAGTACGGTTAAGGGTTGAATCAACTCACCACTGCATTTCGCCCTTGGCGACTTTGGCGCCCAGTTCCAGGGTGCTCTCGTCACCCAGGTTCGGGTAACGCTTTTGCATCGCCGCAATCAGGGCGGCGGAGTCCTTGGCCTTGGCGGTTTCTTCGTCAAAGGCCTTGATGTAGTCGGCGGTGAACGCCACGGATTTGAGCGACGGCGTGCCCAGGTAGTGACCCGGAATCACGGTGCGCGGTTTCAAGTCCTGGATACGTTGCAGGGTAGCCAGCCAATCGGTGTGGGACTTCGCGGTCTGCGTATCGGCCATCCACACATGAATGTTTTCCGCGACGACTACACCACCGACCACCGCCTTGATCGACGGGATCCACACAAAGGTGCGGTCCGGTTGTGCGCCGTCGAGGCCGATCACCTCCAACTGCTTGCCTTCGAGGGTCAGGCTGTGGCCCTCAAGCACCTGGGGAATGACGGCTTTGCCAGGCTTGTCCGCGCCCAGTTTCGGGCCCCAGAACGCCAGTTTGTGTTCAACGGTGGCCTTGATATGGTCCACCACCGGCTGCGGTGCCAGGACTTTGGCCTGGGGGAAGGCGGCGGTCAGGGTATCGAGGCCGAAGTAGTAGTCCGGGTCGCCGTGGCTGATGTAGATGGTCGTCAGGCGCTTGCCGCTGGCGCGGATTTTTTGCACCAGTTGCTCGGCCTGGGTCTTGCCGAATTGGGCGTCCACCAGGATCGCATCTTTGTCGCCGCTGACCAGTACCGAGGTGACCGGCATCATCGCGGTCTCGCCCGGGTTGTAGGCGTCCAGAGTCAAGTCGGCCGCCATGGCGTGCGCGGCGAAGGCCAGGGAGGCGGCGGCCAGGGCCACGCGCTTGAGCGGGGAGAATCCAAACATGTGCAGCTCCAGTCATCGGTAAGGTGTGGACAGAGCTTAGTTGCACCAAACGCTACAAAAAATGCGATGCTTGGACATAGTTTGTTTCTAAAAGCGGGCAAATCATGGATCGTCTTCAAGCAATGCGGGTGTTTGTCGCGGTGGTGGACTTGGGCAGCCAGTCGGCGGCAGCCGACCATCTGGACCTGTCGCGCCCGGTGGTGTCGCGCTACCTGGCGGAGCTGGAAGACTGGGTCGGCGCGCGCCTGATGCACCGCACCACCCGCAAGCTCAGCCTGACCGCCGCCGGCAGCGAAACCCTGCCCCGTTGCCGGCAGATGCTGGAGTTGTGCAGCGACATGCAGGCCGCCGTCAGCGAACCCGACGAAGCGCCTCGCGGCCTGCTGCGCCTGAGTGTCAGCACCTCGTTCGGCCAGGCACAGCTGGCCGATGCCATGGCCGAATACGTCAAGCGCTACCCGCTGGTCAACATCGATATGCAGATGCTTGATCGCACGGTGAACCTGGTGGATGAGCGCATCGACCTGGCGATCCGCACCAGCTTCGAACTGGACCCCAACCTGATCGCCCGCCGCCTCACGCTGTGCCGTTCGGTGATCTGCGCATCGCCCGCTTACCTGTTGGAGCATCCGCAACCGCGGCAGGTACAGGACCTGGCCCGGCACAATTGCCTGACCCACTCCTACTTCGGCAAAAGCCTGTGGCACTTCATGGAGAACGGCGAGCCGGTGTCGGTGCCGGTGCAGGGCAATATCAGTGCGAATGAGGCGAGCACCTTATTGCGGGTGACGCTGGCGGGGGCCGGGGTGTCGCGGCTGCCGAGTTATCAGGCGGGCGACTACATCCGCAGTGGCGAGTTGATCCGCTTGTTGCCCGAGGCCGAGCCGCAGCAGATGAACATCTACGCGGTGTACGCCTCGCGCAAGCATATGCCGGCGGCGCTTCGCAGCCTGCTGGATTTCCTGGTATTGAGGTTTCCGGAAGAGCCGGTGTGGGACGTCGGTCTCTAAGCCGACATAAACAGGTTGAATGTCGCCCGATAATGGCGACTTGCCCCAGCTGACCTATGCTTATCAAAGCACCTTCTTGATCGGATCAGAGGTCAGCATCATGTCGATCAAAACAAGAAAGTACCTGATGATTTTCACCCTGTGCGCCGCCGCCACCGCGCTCTATGGCACTGCCGCCTACCGCGTCGAACAGACCCGCATGCAGCCGGGCTTCGCCTCCAGCTGCAATCACGGTCAATGCGTGGGCCACATGGCCGCTTTCAGTTCGCTTCGCTAGCGTCCTGGTCGGCTTTCAACTGCTCCCGAAACGCCTTCGGGGAGAACCCGACGCGTCGGCGAAACAGCCGTGAGAAGTTGGTCGGGTCGGAAAAGCCCAACACCTCCGACATTTCATTGATGGTCATGCTGGTGTAGGTCAGCAGGCGCTTGGCTTCCAGCAACTGGCGGTCGTGCATGATCTGCAACGCAGGCTGCCCGCCCAACTCCCGACACGTACCGTTCAGGTGTGAGACCGAGATCCCGAGCTTGTGGGCCAGGTCTTCGATTTTTGGGTGCTCGCGATAATGTTGCTCTACCAGCTGGGTGAACCGGCGGAAGTATTCGCGGCCCCGCGGTGCCCGTGGATGGCGGCGCTGGATGGCCTGGCGGCTGATCCACACCAGCAGCACGCTGACCAGGGCGTGCATCATCATGTCCCGCGCCGGTTGGTCGCTGGCGTACTCCTCCTGCAGGCGCGCAAACAGGCTGTTGAGGTAGTCACTGTCGTTACCGGCAGGGTAGCTGCCCAAGGCGTTCAGGCCATCCAGCGCAGCCCCCAGTTGCCCCTGCAAATGCGCCATCAGCGGCGCGGCCAGGGTGACCACAAACCCCTCGACGTCTTCGGAAAAGCGAAAGCCATGCACGCATAACGGCGGCAGCACCTGCAGCGTCGATTCATTCAGGGTGCTGCGCTGCCCCTCGATCTCCAGTTGTGCCTGGCCTTTGTGCACGTAAAGCAACTGGCACAGGTCCGCATGCCGGTGGGGCTGGATTTCCCACTGGTACTCACGGCTGCGCCGGGAGATGGTTTCACAGTGCAACAAATCCGGGGTCGGCCATTGCTGGCTCTCACCGTAGAGTTTGAACACTGGAATCGCGGCACTGGCAGTTTTGGTCATGGCTTCATCCGATACTTCGGGAGAGTTGTGCGGTAATCGCCCCAATTGGCGAAAAGCGCAGCTTTGGGCTCAGTTTTCACCTTCTTATGCCGGGCACTCAAGTGAAAAATGCCAGCAACACCTTCAATGACAACTCTTTCACCGGATACGTTCGGATGAAGCTTGCGGGCCATAAAAATAATGAAAACGCTGAAAACCCAAGTCGCCATCATCGGCGCCGGTCCCTCGGGGCTGCTGCTCGGGCAACTGTTGCACAACGCCGGGATCGAAACCCTGATTCTTGAGCGCCAGACGCCGGATTACGTGCAAGGGCGCATCCGTGCCGGGGTGCTGGAACAAGGCATGGTCGACCTGCTGCGCCAAGCCGGCGTGAGTGCGCGGATGGATGCCGAAGGCCTGGTGCATGAGGGCTTTGAGCTGGCGCTGAATGGGCAACTGACCCATATCGACCTCAAGACGCTGACCGGCGGCAAGACGGTGATGATCTACGGGCAAACCGAAGTCACCCGCGACCTGATGGCCGCGCGCCAGGCCAGCGGCGCGACAACGTTGTATGAAGCCGGCAACGTGCAGCCCCATGATCTGAAGAGCCCGGAGCCGTGGCTGAGCTTCGAACATAAAGGCGAGCATTACCGGCTGGACTGCGACTACATCGCTGGCTGCGATGGTTTTCACGGTGTGGCGCGTCAGTCAATTCCCACCGAGGCATTGAAAGTCTTTGAACGGGTCTATCCGTTTGGCTGGCTGGGCATCCTCGCCGACACCCCGCCGATCCACGATGAACTGGTGTACGCCAAACACGAACGTGGCTTTGCCCTGTGCAGCATGCGTTCACCGACCCGCAGCCGTTATTACCTGCAGGTGCCGGCCGATGAGTCGGTGGACGACTGGTCCGATGAGCGCTTCTGGGATGAACTGAAAACCCGTTTGCCCAACTCACTCACCGAGCAACTGGTGACCGGCCCGTCCATCGAAAAGAGCATCGCGCCGCTGCGCAGTTTTGTGGTGGAGCCGATGCAGTACGGCCGCCTGTTCCTGCTCGGCGACGCCGCCCACATTGTGCCGCCCACCGGCGCCAAGGGTTTGAACCTGGCGGCCAGCGATGTCAGTACCTTGTTCAATATCCTGCTCAAGGTGTATCGCGAGGGCCGAGTGGAATTGCTGGAGAAGTACTCGCAGATTTGCCTGCGGCGGATCTGGAAGGCCGAACGGTTTTCCTGGTGGATGACCTCGATGTTGCATCAGTTTCCTGAGGCAGACGGCTTCAGCCAGCGCATCGCCCAGAGCGAACTGGAATACTTCGTCGACTCAGAAGCCGGTCGTAAAACCATTGCAGAAAATTACGTCGGACTTCCTTACGAGGCTATCGAATAGTCAGCTATCTAGTACACTGACGAGCATTCCCGTGGGCCTTCTTTTCCCGCGGGCCCTTGCTCGCAGGTTCTGCCGTGACCAACCTCAATCAGCCCGCCACACCCGCCGTGCGCAGTGTCCTTGTCGCCTTGATGATGGCGATCTTTCTCGGGGCTTTGGACCAGACCATCGTCGCCGTCTCCATGCCGGCGATTTCCGCCCAGTTCCATGACGTCAACCTGCTGGCCTGGGTGATCTCCGGCTACATGGTGGCAATGACCGTGGCCGTGCCGATCTACGGCAAGCTCGGCGACCTGTACGGGCGCCGGCCAATGATGCTGATCGGCATGGGGCTGTTCACCCTCGCGTCACTGTTCTGCGGCATGGCCCAGAGCATGGAGCAACTGGTGCTGGCGCGGATCCTCCAGGGCATCGGTGCTGGCGGGATGATTTCGGTCAGCCAGGCGATTATCGGCGACATTATTCCGCCCCGTGAGCGCGGGCGCTACCAGGGTTACTTCAGCAGCATGTACGCGGTGGCGAGCGTGGCCGGCCCGGTGTTGGGCGGCTACATGACCGAGTACCTGTCGTGGCGCTGGGTGTTCCTGATCAACCTGCCGCTGGGCGCGGGCGCCTGGTGGGTGGCCCATCGCACGCTGGTGGGGCTGCCGGTGCCGCAACGCAAGCCGGTGATCGACTACCTCGGCACCTTGCTGATGATCGTCGGTTTGACGGCGCTGTTGCTGGGTATCACCGAAATCGGCCAGGGCCATCATTGGCGCGACGATGAAGTGCTGGGGCTGTTGGTCTGTGCCGTGGTGGCGTTGACGGTGTTTGTGTGGCACGAGCGTCGGGCGCGGGAGCCCTTGTTGCCGATGCACCTGTTTGCCAACCGCAGCGCGGTGTTGTGCTGGTGCACGATTTTCTTTACCAGTTTCCAGGCGATTTCCCTGACGGTGCTGATGCCGCTGCGCTACCAGACCGTCACCGGTTCCGGTGCCGACAGTGCCGCCTTGCATTTGCTGCCGCTGGCGATGGGCTTGCCGATGGGGGCGTATTTTGCCGGGCGCATGACCTCGGTGACCGGGCGTTATAAACCGATGATCCTGATTGGCGCCTTCCTGAGCCCGATCGCGATTTTCGGCATGGCGTTGAGTGCGCCTCAGGCGGTGGCGGTCACCAGTCTGTTTATGTTGCTGTGCGGGATTGCCGCCGGGATGCAGTTTCCGACTTCCCTGGTGGGTACGCAGAACTCGGTGGAGCAGCGGGATATCGGGGTGGCGACCAGCACCACCAACCTGTTCCGTTCCCTGGGCGGTGCGGTTGGGGTGGCATGCATGTCGGCGCTGTTGCTGGCGTTGTTGCAGGACTCCAGTTTTGCGCACCTGGCCAGTGGGGCGCTGGTCGCGGAAGGGAGTTCGGGGAATGTGCTGCTGGATGGCTTGAATGCGGCGCCTGGGCCGGCGCAGGATGCCTTGCGGGGGGAGTTGTTGATTACCTTCAGGCATTTGCTGATGGTCAGTGCCGGGGTGTCGTTGTTGGGGTTGGCGGCGGCGATTGCCATGCCTGATCGGGTGTTGCGGGGGCGGGAAGACAAGGCCAAATAGTCGAAAAAATGAAGATTAAATGTGGGAGCGGGCTTGCTCGCGAATGCGGTCTGTCAGTTGATAAATAGGTTGGCTGATACACCGCATTCGCGAGCAAGCCCGCTCCCACATTCGATTGCGTTCCAGCATTTAAATAGCTGACCTTCACGGGCTGTAATACCCCACAGCCACCATGAAATGTCCGGTTTTGCGCAAATACGCATGCTTGTTCTCAACCTTTCCGGTCACCGGATTTTTCCAGCGGTACTTGTATTCCCCCTGATCCTGCTCGGCCATGACCGCCAGGATCGGCTCACCCACCGGCTTCCCGTCGGGATCCTTGATCTTGCTGAAATCCGTATTCACCAACCGCGGAGTCGTGCCATGGGCCACGTAGCGCTGGGTGTCGAGGTCAACCACAAACACATACAAATCGTCCTGTAGAAAACCACCCTGCATGGCGTTGATCGCCTTGAGCGTCCCGGCCGGGTCTTTCTCCAGCGCCTTGACGGCTTTGTTTCGCAGCGCTCTGGCATGTTCCGGCGTCGCCCGCGGCAGGTAGTAGCCAACGGCCAAAATCCGCTGCCCGACGCGCTGGTAATACACATGTTTGCGTTCCACCTTGCCGTCATTCCAGTTCTGCCACCGGTAATCGGCCTGCTGGATGCCACTGCCTTCCGGCACCGCCAACGCCTCCTTGAACGACTTGTTCAGATCCGGCCCCAGTACCTCGGAAACATTGCGCCCGATCAACGCAGAAGAGGGCCCGCCACTCGCCAGCAGCACGCCCTTGGTGTTGACCACGAACACGTAACGGTCCTGGTCGACGAATTCACCCTGGCGGCTGAACGCCGCAAAAGCCTTGTCACCATTCGTCTGGTAATACGCCAAGGCCTTTTCCAGCAAGGCCTTGGCGGCTTGGGCATCCGCCTCCTCAGCGGTGGCGGCGTGCACCTGGCCAACACATAACAGCAGCAGCCAGGTGGCTCGGAGCATTGCCTTCATTACCCGTCCCTCGTTCTTGTTGGTGTGCCAAGAGCGTAGACGGTTTGCCGGCAAATCAGAACGGTTTGGTCGGCAGGTATTTGCCATCCAGGGTGATCACCGCGCGGGAGCCGCCGTCCGGGTCTTCGACCTTCTTGATGTCCAGCTTGAAGTTGATCGCGCTGATGATGCCGTCGCCAAATTGTTCGTGCACCAGGGCCTTGAGGGTCGAACCGTAGACCTGCAGCATTTCATAGAAACGGTACATGGTCGGGTCCGTCGGCACGCCGCCCGGAAAGCTGCCGCGCAGGGGCACGGTTTGCAGCAGGCGGCTGGCGTGCTGGTCGAGGCCAAGCTTGTCGCAGACCACATCGGCAGCGTCCTTGGGCAGCGGATGCTGGCCGAGCAGGGCGGCGGTAACGAACGCCAGGCTCAGGCCGGTGCCGTCGGTGAGGTCCTGCCATGACAGGTTCTTGCGCGCCTTGATGTCGATGACGGTGTCGGCCAGGGCCAGGCGTGGGGATTGGGCGAACTGGGATTGCAACATGGTGATGTCCTCTTGGGTTTGAATAAGGTTCAGGCGGCGTAGGCACGGGTGGCCGGGTGGTCGAGCAGCGACACGAAGCGCCCGCTGCGGCCATCCAGGGCGTCGATGGCGCCGCTTTCGATGTCGTAGACCCAGCCGTGCAGGCTCAGCCGGCCTTGTTCCAGGGCCAGGGCCACGGAAGGGTGGGTCTTGAGGTTGGCCAGTTGGGCGACCACGTTTTCCCGTACCAGCGAGTTCAGCCGGTCGGCATCCGATGCGTGAGTGCGGGCGGCGTTGATCACCTTGGCCGACTCGGCGTGGCGCAGCCAGTTGGCCACGGCGGGCAAGTGGTCGAGGCATTTGCAGGTGGAGATCGCGGTCATGGCACCGCAGTCGGAGTGGCCGCAGATCACGATGTCGCTGACGCCGAGAACGGCTACTGCGTATTCGACGGTGGCCGACACGCCGCCAGGCTCCGGCCCGTAGGACGGGACGATGTTGCCGGCGTTACGGATCACAAACAGGTCACCGGGTTCCTGCTGGGTCAGCAGTTCCGGGACTACGCGGCTGTCGGAACAGGACACGAACAACGTGCCGGGGTTTTGCGTGGTAGCCAGGTGTTTGAACAGGTCGCTGCGTTGAGTGAAGGCTTCACCCTGGAACTTGCGGAAGCCGTCGATGAGATCTTGCATGGTGGTTCTCCTTGCGTCGCTGATGGGGCAAGGATGGAAGTTTTCAGCTATAGCGTCCAAGACCGGCTTATTATGGTTTCTATAAGTCATGCCTATAGTTGGAGCGCCTTCCATGTTGCTGCGTCATATCCGCTACCTGCTGGCCGTTGCCGAGCACCGTAATTTCACCCGGGCGGCGGAGGCGCTGCATGTGTCGCAGCCGACCTTGTCGCAGCAGATCCGGCAACTGGAAGACACTCTCGGTGCGCCACTGCTGGACCGTTCCGGCAGAAGCGTCAGCCTGACCGATGCAGGCGAGGCCTATGTGCGGTTTGCGCGCCTGGCCTTGCAGGATCTGCAGGCCGGCACCCGCGCCATGCATGACGTGCAGGACCTGAGCCGTGGCAGCTTGCGCCTGGCGATGACGCCGACATTTACCGCCTACCTGATCGGGCCGCTGCTGGCACGATTTAACGGGCTGTATCCGGGGATTACAGTGAGTGTCGAGGAGCTGACCCAGGACCGCATGGAGGCGGCACTGACGGAGGATTTGCTGGATATCGGCATCGGTTTTACCGGCGAGCATTTGCCGGATATCGAGTGTGAAGGGGTGTTTGTCGAGGCGTTGAGCGTAGTGGTGAGCGCCGCTCATCCCGGCATTGATCGACAGTCGTGGCTCCAGCAGCCGTTGGTGCTGCTGAATGCCGGCTTCGCCACGCGTCGCTATATCGATGAGTATTTTCGCAGCCAGGCGGTGAAACCGCTGATCACCATGGAGGCCAATTCCATCAGCGCGATTATCGAAATCGTACGAAATACGCAGTTGGCGACCATCCTGCCCAGCGCGATTGCCCAGGTGCAGCCGGGGTTGCAGGCGGTGCCGCTGAGCCCGCCGTTGCCGCAACGCACGGCGGCGTTGCTCAGCCGCAAGGGAGGCTATCGCAGTGCGGCGTGCAGGGCGTTTGTCGAGCTGGTCAGGGCGCAGCCAGCCACTGATTGATGATGCCGTCGTACACGCCGGTCACCGTGCTCAAGTGCAGCCACTGGTCCACATAACTCTTCCATGCGACATCATCGCGGGGCAGCAGGAACGCTTTTTCGCTGTACTGCATGTACCGCTCGGGATTCACCGCGCACAGTCCCGGCTTGAGCTTCTGCTGATACCGCGCCTCGCTGGCGTCGGTGATCATCACGTCCGCCTTGTTCGCCAGCAGTTCCTCGAAAATCGTCACGTTATCCGGGAACAGCGTCAGTTGTGCCTTGCCCAAATGCGCCCGCGCAAATACTTCATTGGTGCCGCCCGCAGGCTCGATCACGCGTACCTGCGGCTGATTGATCTGCTCCACCGTCTGATAGCGCTGCACATCGGCGCAACGCACCAGCGGGATCTTGCCGTCGACGCCCAATGGTTGGCTGAAAAACGCCTTTTTCTGCCGCTCCAGGGACACTGAAATACCACCCACCGCAATATCACAGCGCTGGGCCAGGAAGTCCGGCATCAGGGTTTTCCAGGTGGTCGGCACCCACTTCACCTGCACCCCAAGGCTCTTGGCCAGGGACTGGGCCATCGAAATGTCGATGCCTTCGTAGCTGCCGTCCGGACGTAAATAGCTGTAGGGCTTGTAGTCGCCGGTGGTACAGACGCTCATTTCGCCGCGCTGGAGCACTTCATCCAGGCGCGACGCAGGGCTGTCGGCCAGGGCCTGGGCAGACAGGCCGGCCAGCAGGGAAAGGGTCAGCAATGCTTTCATGCGGTCGGGTCCTTGGGCATGGGCAGGGCCGCCATTATTTGCAAATGTTTAGCCACGGCACAACCAAACTCCATCAAGACTGGATTTAACGGCTTAACCTCGCGTGTGAGGCTGCCCGGCATCTCTTTACTGTGAATCCCGCATGGACGGTTCCCCCGACACACACCCTGAGACATCGCCAGGCGCCACCGCGTCCAGCCGTCCGGATGGTCGTCGAGTCACCGCTGATGCCCTCCCTTCCGAACTCGCCTTCTGGGCGCTCTGGCACTGCCGCCACGCGCGCCCACCGGACACCTTTCTCCTACGTTGATTTGCCCGAATGGATGCCCCGCGCATCTGCCCGGCAGCGCCCGCGCGCCTGCCTGACGCGAACGTATGAGAATGCCCATGAGCACGCCCTTTGCCACCCTGCACGAAGCCCAGTCCTTTCTTGAGCAGAACCCGGATATCGAGATGTTCGAGCTGTTCATCCTCGACAACAACGGTGTGCCTCGCGGCAAACTGCTGCACCGCGATGAACTGCTGGCGGTCTATGAAAGTGGCCGGCCGCTGCCGAGTACCATCCTCGGCCTGACCATCAATGGCGACGACGTGGAGAACTCCGGGCTGGTCTGGGAAGTCGGTGATATCGACTGCCGCGCCTACCCGGTCAGCGGCAGTTTGCAGCGCATGCCGTGGCGCCTGATCCCGACGGCAGCAGTGCAAGTCAGCATGCACCCCACCGAAGGCATGCCTGCTACCGTGGCCGATCCCCGGCACCTGCTGGCCAGGGTGATTGACGACCTCAAGGCCGACGGCTATTACCCGGTGATGGCGGCGGAGCTGGAGTTCTATTTGCTCGACCAGAAACCCGACAGCAACGGCCGCCCGCAACCGGCGCGGGATGTCGACGGCGGGCGCCCGCGCTCGACCCAGGTCTACGGCCTGCGGGAGCTGGAGCAGATCGAACCGTTCCTCGCCGACCTCTACAGCGCCTGCAAACTCCAGGGCATCCCGGCGCGCACGGCGATTTCCGAATACGCCCCGGGCCAGGTGGAAATCACCCTGGAACATCGCAGCGATGCCCTGCAAGCCATGGACGAGGCGGTGCGTTACAAGCGCCTGGTCAAGGGCGTAGCCCACAAGCACGGGATGACCGCGTGTTTCATGGCCAAGCCGTTTGACGATCTGGCCGGCACCGGCATGCACATGCACGTCAGCCTGGCCGACCGCGACGGCAATAACCTGTTTGCCAGCGAAGCGCCCGACGGCACGCCGCTGTTGCGCCACGCGGTGGGCGGCATGCTCAGCACCTTGCTCGACTCGTTGCTGATGTTCTGCCCCAACGCCAACTCCTATCGACGCTTCCAGACCAACAGCTACGCGCCGCTGGCCGCGACCTGGGGCGTGGACAACCGCACCGTCACACTGCGGGTGCCCGGCGGACCGGCGTTTTCCCGGCATATCGAACACCGTATCTGCGGCGCCGACGCCAACCCGTACCTCGCGGCGGCCGCGATTCTGGCCGGTATCCACCGGGGCATCCGCGAACAGCGCGACCCCGGCGCGCCGGTGGAAGGCAACGGTTATGCCCAGGCCAAGGAGTTGCTGCCCACCGATTGGCTGACCACCTTGCGTGCGCTTGAAGGCTCGGTTTGGGCGCGTGAGGCGTTCGGCGGCGAATTCCTCGGCGTGTACCTGGCGGTCAAGCGGGCCGAATACCGTCAGTTCATGGGCGAGGTGGGCGAGCAGGATTGGCGCTGGTATCTGCACCAGGCCTGAAGATGAAGGCGCTGATCACAGACAGTTAACAGACAGGCAGCGGGCTGGATACTGGTTCTGCATTAACGGCGAACAATCCTTCGACCTTTTTTTCACGAGACGGTGGTTAAGCTGCGAATGTCTGATCCATTAACAGAGTCGTGTGATGCCGTCGCAACCGCCGTCTTCCATCGAGATTGAATTTGCCGAACGCGCTGGCCAGCAGCATGCCCTGGTCTGCGCCGACACGCGTCCGCCGGGGCTGTTGCGGCGCCTGGGGTTGTGGCGCGATGAGCAATTGGTGCGCCGTGCACTGAAGATCGCCGGCGAGCCAGGGCTGATTCTCGACCTGGCGTGCGGCTCCGGGCGCTTTTGGCCGGTGCTGGCCGAGCACAGCAACCGGGTGATCCTGGCGTCGGACAATTCCCAGGACATGCTCGACCACGCACGTACCCACCACGCGCCGGGCTTGCTCAAGCGGATCAAGACCTTCCAGGGCTCGGCATTTTCCATCGGCCTTTCGGCCAACGCGGTGGACTGCATTTTTTGCCTGGAGTTGTTTCGCCATGTGCCAACGGCAGAAGGGCGCCTGGCCCTGCTCGGTGAGTTTCATCGGGTAAGCCGCGACACGGTAATTGTTTCGGTCAACAGCGACAGCGGCTACCGGGCGTTGCAGCCTGGCCCGGCGGCAGTTGCCAGCCACCGGGCGCAAGTGGAGGCGGAGTTTCGCCTGGCGGGTTTCAAGGTCCTCGGTCAACAGGAGTTCATGCCCGGCTCAGCCATGTGGCGGGTGTATGTCCTGCGTAAGAGAGGATAAGTACCGACTGTCGGACTATTCTTCAGCTCCTATAAGAGTTTTCATGGCGGATGCTGTACTGCGAATGCTCGCAACTCCCTTTCGCGATATATACTGCGCGCCATTCTTCAAGGGAGAGCCGTGTGGCCATCGATATTCACTGGATCTGCGACAACGATAGCCTCGGCCAGCACTGCGCCGAATGGCAGCAGTTGCCATTCGTCGCCCTCGACACCGAATTCATGCGGGTCGACACTTTTTATCCCATTGCCGGGCTGATCCAGATCGGTGATGGCGTGCGCGCTTACCTGATCGACCCCCTGACCATCGACAACTGGCAACCCCTGGCCGCCTTGCTGGAGAACCCGGCGGTGATCAAGGTGGTACACGCGTGCAGCGAAGACCTGGAAGTGTTGCTGCGCCTGACCGGCAGCCTGCCGGTGCCGTTGTTCGACACGCAACTGGCGGCGGCCTACCTGAACCTCGGTTTCTCCATGGGCTATTCGCGGTTGGTGCAAGCCGTCCTCGATATCGAGTTGCCCAAGGGCGAGACCCGCTCCGACTGGTTGCAGCGGCCATTGTCCGAGACGCAAATCAGCTACGCCGCCGAAGACGCGGTGCACCTGGCAGAAGTCTACACACGCCTGCGCCCGAAGCTTTCCGACGACAAATACGCCTGGGTCCTGGAAGACGGTGCCGAACTGGTGGCCAACCTGCGCCGCGAAGTCGACCCGTACGAGGTTTACCGCGACGCCAAGCTCGCCTGGAAACTCTCCCGCGCCCAGCTCGCCGTATTGCGCGAACTGTGCGCCTGGCGCGAACAGCAAGCCCGTGCCCGTGACCTGCCGCGCAACCGGATCATCCGTGAGCACTCGTTATGGCCCCTGGCCAAATCCCAGCCGGATAACCTCGCCGCGCTGGGCAAGATCGAAGACATGCACCCGCGCACCGTGCGCCAGGACGGCGAGTTCCTGCTGGGCCTGATCAAGCGCGCCGGCAGCGTGCCCATGGACCAGTGGCCACCGGCGGTTGCCGAGCCATTGCCGGTGGACGCCGCCACGCTGATCAAGCAACTGCGCGCCCTGGGCCAGGCCGAGGCCGAACGCCTGGACATGGCGCCGGAACTGATGCTGCGCAAGAAAACCCTTGAAGCCCTGGTCAAGAGCGGCTATCCCGAGGGGCCTTACCAATTGCCAGATTCGCTGCGTGGCTGGCGCCGCGAACTGATGGGCCAGGCGCTGCTGGACAGCCTGGCCACTGCCGGAGAACAGCCTTGAAACGTATCTGCTCCATCTATCGCAGCCTCAAACGAAACGAGATGTACCTCTACGTGCTGAAAAGCGATGCACTGGAGCGTGTGCCGGAAAGTCTGCTGGCCGCCTTCGGCAAGCCGCACCACGCCTTCGACCTGGTGCTGAGCCCGGAGCGCAAGCTGTCCCGCGAGGACATCACCGTGGTTCTGGAGAACCTCGAAAAGCAGGGTTACCACCTGCAAATGCCGCCGGCCGAGGACGAGTACATCGAACACTTGCCCGAAGAGCTGCTGCGACGCAATGACCCGATGTGATCGGTCAGTGCCCCGTCCGGGGCACATCATCTATGGAATTCAATTTTTGGCGGCGGCCGCACGGTACAGTGAACTGGACCGGCGGCCGCCTGCAGTGTTTTTGAAAGGTTTGAACCATGCGCGTTCTGATTGCTGAACACGATCACCCGCTGTACGCCCGGCTGCTGCGCGAAGCGGCGCCGGACCTTGAGGTCATGACCAGCGGCGACTCCGCCGAATTGTCGCGCCTGGCGGCCGATTGCCCGGTGTGGCTGGGCCAGCCGGATCTTCTGGCCACCTTGCTGCGCCAGGGGCACCAGCCACAATGGCTGCAATCCACCTGGGCCGGCATTACGCCGCTGCTGGCCGACGGCCTGCCGCGGGATTACCGCCTGACCCGCGCCGTGGGCATTTTTGGCCAGGTGATGGCCGAATACGTGCTGACTTACATGCTTGGCCATGAGCGTGAAGTGCTGGCGCGGCTGGTCAGCCAGGTCGAGCGCAAGTGGGATAACCGCATGGGCCAGAGCCTGGCGGGGCGCAAAGTGCTGATCGTCGGTACCGGTGATATCGGCCGCAGCGTTGCGCAATTCCTGCAGCCGTTTGGCGTTGAGCTGTACGGCATTGCCAGTGAGGCCCGTGAGCAGGCGCCGTTTGTCGAAGTTGCCGGGCTCGACGCGTTGCCGCGCCTGGTGGGTGAGGTGGACTACGTGGTCAACCTGCTGCCTAACACACCGAACACCCACGATTTGTACAATGCGGCGCTGTTCAAGCAATTCAAGCCGACCGGGTTGTTCATCAACGTCGGGCGCGGCGTGGCGGTGGTCGATGCAGACCTGGTGGAAGCGTTGAAGGAAGGCCATCTGGCCGGCGCGGTGATTGACGTTTGCCGTCAGGAACCATTGCCCCAGCGCCATCCGTTCTGGACCGCCTGGGGGTTGCTGTTGACCGGGCACAGCTCGGCGCCGACTTCGCCGGGGATGATGGTGCAATTATTTGTCGAGAATTTGCGCGCGTACCAGGCGCAGGAAACGTTGCGCGGCGAAGTGAGTTTCGAGCGCGGTTACTGACAGCGCGAAGGCCCGGCAACGCGTGTTGCCGGGCGCTTACAAATTTCTGCAAACACTAATCAGATGTTCGTTTCGCAGGCCGTATGTGAGGCTCGTACCCCTCTCCAGATGGGTACATTCTCATGTTGAATGCTGGCACTGTGTCTCTCCCTCCACGGGTAACTCCGCAACTTTCCCTGCTTTCTACCGAGCCGGCGGAGCTCCCTCTATTGCCCTCTGCTCTGGGTGCTACGGCCGATCGCGATACGCAGGCCCTCGCCCCAGTCCCCCGGCAATCCGGTCTCACCGCGGCGTTGGGCGACCGCGAGAATCTGCGGACACTGGGCCAGAAGCTCAACGAAATCGCCAGCCGTCTTGGCGTGAATGCCAGCCCTCAAGCGGTGCTGGCCGCGCTGCAAACGACACCGATGCAAATACACCCCGACTCGTCCTACCCGACCCAGGCGGGTAAAGCGGCGACGGTAGAGACCTTTCTCGGAAGTATCGGCTTGGGGTTGCCCACCAATCATTTTCAGCTGACCGGTCATGCCCATGCGGTGAGTGACAGGGCACTGGAGCATCCGCTCGGCAATTTTGGCGGCGGGTTGTCCTGGCCTGTTCCCATGAGCGCCGCTGAACAGCGCAGAGTACTGGCGGCGGCTACCGACCATGGCAGCCAGAACCCCAATGCACCGCACATCGGCGCAAGCGTGGGTGTACTGGAATATCTGAACGCGAACCAGCCGTTGTCGGGCGAGGCATTGGCTGATCCTGCCAAGGCACTCGAAACCCTCGTCAGCTCCACCCGCGGGCAGGCACTGGGGCAAGCCATACAGGACCAGCTTGGGGGCGCCGCCTCCGAGACCAGCGTGAACGAGTACGCACTGAGTGCGATCCATCTGCTGCTTGACCCGGAGTCCATCACGGCGCCGCACCGTAACCGCGTGGCGGGTTTCGACCTCGCCCAACAAGCCCGTTGGGGCAAGCCGGCTTCGACAGTGCTCGAGCGCCTGAGCACTTACCTGCACGAAAATCACAAGACCAGTCCCGAGATGGCCAAGGCCGGCGCCTATTTGTTACTGGCACGAAAGGCGCCCGAGTTTTTGATCAAGGACATCCCCGACCGCGTGACCTACGGCAGCCCGGCCTGGGTAAGCCTCGCGGTCGCAGCGGCGGCCATAGAGGCGCAGTTCCCCGGAAAGGTGGCGCACATGACCTTTGCCCAAGTCATGTCCAGCGCGGAAAACGCGATCCTGACGAATCGAGCCGCCGCCGAACATGCACAAAAGGCGGCATTGGTGGACTGGGCCGTGGTCAACGGGATCGTCACATGCCAGCCAGGTGATTGTTACAGCGACGATGAGATAGACCGTGCAAGGACGGCATTCAACGCACAACTGAAGTCGCCGCTTGCGGCTACCGGTTTGTTGGAAGCCGAGATTCCAAGCCGTAAAGACATTGCGTTGGCCCATTTGAAGGAGCGGTTTGGCGAACACGTACCTTTTGAAGAGAATCGACTGAAGGTCGTTGACTCGAAACAACCGTCAGCCCAACCACTTTATGATCCGAACCGGGCGCCCGGCGGGCTTTTCTCGTTGTTGGACATCGCCATGAGCGGACTTGGCCAATACCCATGGGAAACCAGGGACCCGAGCATTGCCGAGGCAATCAAAGGCAAGAGCCTGGATTTCAGCGTGAACAAAATCTTCAACGAAGAATTTGAACAAGCAATCACTTCTCGCCAGCAAGGGGTTCGCAGCGTCATCAAGCACCTTGTCGCAACACTGCCCTTGGTTGACCGGGAAAACCTGGAGTTTGCAAAGCTCGAGTTTTTTCAGAAAAACACTTATGAACTGGGCCTCGACTTCACCTCTAAAAAACGGCAGGGCGCGGAAAACAAACTGTGGGTCAAGGCCACCGGAAGGAATGGCAACACTGTTTATGAAATTGATTTGAACGCAGGTGCAATCAAGTCGGTGCCGGCCTCGGAGTTAACAACAAAACGCGAGCGGCAGGCCAACAAGGAGTTCAAGACGGAGCCCTTCAAGCCCAAGACCGTGAGCGAGGCTGCCCTTGGCCAAAAGAGCCAGGACGGCTTGTCAACGCCGCCCCTCAGTTTTTCCAGTGCGCGAACCCAGCACATTGCCGATGCCTTTGTTGAGCATCTTGATCTCGACAGTGATGACATAAAAACCTATGCCCGGGGTGTCACCTCATTCGATAAACAAATGGCAACCGAGTGGAACGTCACCCACTTTTTTCTTGACCTGATTCCGCTCAGGTCAGCCATCGTGAATTTTTCCAGGGGTAACCACCTGGAAGGGGCCAGTGACCTGGCGCTGGATGTCTTTGGTTTTGTCACGGCGGGCGCGGGTGTGGCGGCGAAAGTCACGAAGGCGGGGGCCAAGGTCGCGAGCGCCGCCGCCAAGGCCATTCAAGTGGCAAAAGTCATCGGTGTGGCTGCCATTCAAGCATTCAACCCATTGGATGGCTTCGGCGAACTGGTCGCGGGCGGTGCCCGGTTGCTGGGCAAAGGCGCCAACTTTGTATGCGCCACGGGTGCAGAGGTGGTCAACAAGCTTAGGGGCGCGAGCGGCAGCTATGACCTGTTGAAGGCTGCCAGTAAACACTATGACGCAGCAGCGACGGGTACCTTCAAGGTCGCCGGGCAAAGCGTTGATGGAGGCGCGGTACTCCAGAACGGTCGATGGTATGCGTTTGATGTGGACAGGATGCGGCCTTACGGCAGCCCTCTTGAAGGCTTCACCGCAAAAACGAGTGCGATGGATGGGGCGATCATCACCACGCCTGCCGAGCCGGGCAGCGCCCTGAACAACCGGTTGCTTGGCGACTACAGCGTGGCCGAATCGAAAATAGCCGGGCTTGCGCGCAACAGTCAGGGGATCTATGTGGCGGCGGACGGTCACTTGTCCCACATCCGCCATACCGATACTGCCGGCAACACTGCGGTCTACGAAGTGCGGCAAGTGACTCGCACCGCCGACGGTGCCGTACAGGCGCAGATTTATCACAACAACCGGCAAACGCCGCTGCTGGTGCAGCACCTTCAGGGGGACCAATGGCAGCGCCTGGGGGCACGCGGCGGTAACCCGCCTTCTGTGGCATCAGACCTGGGGCCGGAAATTGGCGGGGGCGGTGAGGGGACGATCTACGACAGTCTCGACGGGAAAAGTGTCTATAAGGACTATGGCCCTTCATCCATGACTTCTGCCGACGACTTTGTCGATAACGAGACCCTGTGCCTGAACAGCTATTACGGTGACGGCTTTGCAACCACGATATTTGAAAATGGTCGCCGTTATTTGAAAATGGGCAAGCTGGACGGGGTGGATGTAAATACCCTGGCAAGGGGAAGTTTGCCCCCAGAGGCCAGGCTTTTACTGGATGACGCATTTCGGCGCATGGAACAGAAAAATCTTTACCACAACGATCTGCAGTTAAGTAATTTCCTGTATTCAGCGAGGGATAATAAAATCTATCCAGTGGACTTGAACGCAAACGGTCTTGAAGACATGACACCGTTTCTCGCCAGTATGTACAAGCGTGATCGAGACGAGCTGCGCAGGGCCTATTACGCGCTGATCGCCAAGGCGTAGCTGCACTTGTGGCGGGTGTACCCTGCTGTGATCGCAGCAGCAGGGTTTTGACGTGACCGTCAACGACTGCCAGAGCGTGTTCAGTCCTGGTGGTTGAAGTCGCCTTCGGACACCAGCTCGTTCAATGGACGACGCGGGCTCGGGGTTTCCCGGGCTTGCAGGTAGTCGGCCAGGGTCGATTTGTCGCCGAGCTTGCCAATCGCCACCGCAGCGTGCAGGGCGTAACCTTCAGGAATCTTCAGTTCCTTGCGGGTCAGTTCCTGGTCGAAACCGGCCATGCCGTGGGTGTGCCAGCCGCTGAGGCTGGCTTGCAGCGCCAGGTGGCCCCAGGCCGAGCCGGTGTCAAAGGTGTGCCACAGGGCCGGGGTTTCTTCGGTGGCACCAGGCACGGCAAAGGTCGTCTTCGACGCGACGATCACCAGGGCCGAGGCATGCTGCGCCCAGCCACGGTTGAATTCGTTCAGCAGGCCCAGGAAACGTTCCCAGTTCGGCGTGTCGCGGCGCGCATAGAGAAAACGCCATGGCTGCGAGTTGTAGGCCGAAGGTGACCAGCGCGCGGCTTCGAAGAAGCTCAACAGGGTGTCCACCGGGATGCTTTCGCCGGTGAAGGCGCGCGGCGACCAGCGGTCGGTGAATTGTGGGTGGATCGGATAGTCGGCGACGCGTGGGTTGCTGCTCATTGGGCTGATCCTGATGAAAAACCGGGGTTCAAAACTACTTCGCCGCCGGGTGGCTGACAAGTCTTGTTCTACCGACAGTCGTAAGCGCTTGGCCCCGGGGGCCATGGGCACTAGACTGGCGGCCTTTTAACATACCGATATTGATGTAGAGCCATGGCCGCCAAAGTCGAACCTTTCTGGATCCGCAAAACCCTCGAACAACTCGACCAGGACGAGTGGGAGTCGTTGTGCGACGGCTGCGGCCTGTGCTGCCTGCAAAAGCTCGAGGATGAAGACGACAACAGCGTCTACTACACGCGCATCGCCTGCAAACTGCTGGACCTGAAAACCTGCCAGTGCACCGATTACCCCAACCGTCGCGCCTCGGTGCCCGATTGCATCCAGCTCACTCCGGGCCAGGCCGACCAGTTCAAATGGCTGCCGCCCACCTGCGGTTACCGGCTGGTCAGCGAGCGCAAGGATTTGCCGCTGTGGCACCACCTGGTCTGCGGCGATCGCGACGCTGTGCACCAGGAACGCATTTCCCAGTCCGGGCGCATGCTCAGCGAAGGCAGCGTGCCCGAGGATGACTGGGAGGATTACCTGATTTTTCGTGCAGGCTGAGAAGGAGTGTGTATGACGGTTGGAGCCAGGCTGGCGGCGAGCCTGCTGTTGTTGGTATTGAGTGCGCCGGCGTGGGCGGCGAAGAAAGTTGACCTGGACTATCACGTCAAGCTGTTGCCCCAAAGTGATCAGGCAGAAGTGCGCCTGAGCCTGTCCCAAGGCTCGGCGGTGCGCAGCCTCAACTTCGACCTGGGCCGCGACGGCGACTACAGCGACTTCAAGGCCGATGGCCAGTGGCAAGTGTTGCCGGGCAATACCCCGGGTGACAGCCGCGGCCTGTGGCAACCGAGTGCCGACAAGGCCAGCCTGACCTACCGTGTACGCCTCACCCACGCGCGCAAGAAAGGCGTCTATGAAGCGCGGATGACCCCGAGTTGGGCGCTGTTTCGCGGCGAGGACCTGGTGCCCACTGCACGTCTGGATCAACAGGACGGCATTGAACTGGTGTCGCGCCTGGTGTTTGAACTGCCTGCCGGCTGGAAAAGCGTCGAGACGTCCTGGCCGCGCATCGGCAAGAACAAATTCCGCATCGATAACGTTTCCCGCCTGTTTGACCGGCCCACCGGCTGGATGCTCGCGGGTACGCTGGGCAGTCGCAGGATGCGCCTGGGGGAAACCGAAATCACCGTGGCGTCGCCCAAAGGGCAAGGCATGCATCGCATGGATGTGCTGACCTTGCTGACGTTTGTCTGGCCGCAAGTGCAAGCGGCATTCCCACGGCACCCGGCGAAATTGCTGGTGGTGGGCGCCAGTGACCCGATGAGGCGCGGTGCGTATTCGGCGCGGGACTCGATTTACCTCAACAGCCGAACGCCGTTGGTCAGCGAGAACGGTAGCAGCCCGTTGATCCGTGAAGTGGTGCAGGCTATCGGCCGCTTCAACGACCACCAGGGCAGCGATTGGATCAGCGAGGGCTTGGCGCAGTACTACGCCATTGAGCTGATGCGCCGCGCAGGGGGGATCAGCGACGATCGTTATGCCGCCCTGCAGGCCCGGCTGGCCAGCGAAGGCAAGGACGTGACCACTCTGCGGGTCGAGCACGCCAGTAGCGCGACCGTCTCACGAGCGGTGGTGTTGTTGCAGGAGCTGGACCGCGAGATTCGTGTGAAAACCCACAACAAGCGTTCGCTGGATGATTTGACCCAGGCGGTGATGCGCCTGAACAGCATCAGCACCAAGGAATTCGTGCAGCTGGGGGAGAGCATTATTGGCGAGTCGTCGGTAGTACTCGATACCAAACTGCTGCATTGAAACCAAGGTGGGAGCGGGCTTGCTCGCGAAAGCGGTGTATCAGAAACACAGTCAGTGACTGACACTCCGCTTTCGCGAGCAAGCCCGCTCCCACTTTTGATCGGGGTTAACCCACAGTTTTGCTGGCGTTTTCAGCCGCCACTTCAGCCTTGGTCTTGAGGTTTTTCAGTTCCTCACCGGCGCGTTCGATCTTGGTTCGCACGCTGTTCATTTCCTGGCGGCTGCGCTCCAGCAACTCTTTCGCCGAGCTATGCCCGCTGATCCCGCGTGCCAGCGCTACGCCGCCAATCGCCACCTGGATCAAACCGAAAAAGCCGCCACGGCGCAGGCCTTTGCCCATCATCACCACACCGCCAGCCAGGGAGCCGATGCGTTCCCAGCCCTGGACGTTTTGCGTGGGTTGGGGCTCGAACGGGGTGGACCGGATAACGGGTCGCAGGGTTTTGCTGTCGCTCATGATCTGTCTCCAACAAGGGCTGATTGATATGCAGCTGACTGCACACAGGCCGCGGATGTTCCCAAAAAATCAGTATTTGGGGCCCGAACGGGTGTTGTTGCCCTTGGCCAGACGGTCGTAAAGCACCACGTTGACGGTGGCGGCGAGGTTCATGCAACCGGTGGTCGGGATGTAGATCACGTCTTCACACCAGTCGCGAATCTCTTTGTCGAGGGAGCCGTCTTCCGGACCGAAGATATACAGCGCACGGTCCGGATGGGTGTATTCGGGGAGAGGGCGGGCGCCTTCCACCAGCTCGACGGCGACGGGGATGCAGCCCAGGGGCAGGATCTTTTTCAGGTCGTCGATACCGATCAGCGGAATGTCGTGGTGGACCTTCTTGGTGTCGGTAATAAAGTCCCGGGCCCGCTCATAGCGCTTGCCGGTGTAGAACACCGAGGCCACGCCGTAGCAGCCGGCGGCGCGCATCACCGAGCCGACGTTTTCGGGGGATTTGGGGTTGTACAGACCGATGCAGCTGTAGCGTTTATTGCCCACGGGAAAGGGTGCCTTCGAGAAAAACCGCGATTATACGGCCTCGGGCTAATGCATTGCTTGGGCGATCGCTATCGCGGGCAAGCCCGGCTCCCACATTTGGAATGCAATCCCTTGTGGGAGCCGGGCTTGCCCGCGATGAGGCCGTCACATTCAGCGAAGATACTCAGTCGTCTTTCTTCATCAACCCGGCCAACGCCGCAAACGGGTTGTGCGTCGCCTTGGCGATCGTCGGGCTGCTGGTGGAGCCTTCGCCGAAATACTGCTGGTCGGTATAACGCGAGTGTTCGTTGTCGTGGCAATACAGGCACAGCAACTCCCAGTTGGAGCCGTCCTGGGGGTTGTCGTCATGGTTGTGGTTGCGGTGGTGCACGGTCAGTTCGCTCAGGCGCTTGCCGGCGAATTCACGGGCGCAGCGGCCACACACGTGGGGGTACATCTTCAGGGCTTTGTCGCGGTAGCCCATTTCCCGGTCGCGCTGGGCATCGGCGAGGATGCGGTCCAGCTTGGCGGTGTGGGAGGGCGGGTTGGTCGAGCTCATCATGGCTCCTGTCTTTTAGTGGATCACGGATAGCGTTGATTCTAGCTGCTTGCGGGCTAATAAACCTCCGGCTTTTTCAGGCGCGGTCATGCCGGTGAGGGGGATTGTTTGTAGTATCGACGAACTGAATTCATAAGGAGCGGTACTCATGCGGATGCATTCATGGTTGTGGGCGCTGCTGTTGTGCGCCGTCAGTGTTCAGGTCCAGGCGTTTTCCACGCCCCAGCCAGGCCAGGTGATCAATGTGGCGCTGGAGCAGCTCCATCCGACCCAGGCCGTCATCGGTTTTGATCAGATTCATTACAAGCTGGGGGTATTTGCCGAGTCGCCCAAAAAAGTGTTCGACGAATATTGTGAAACCAACGGCCAGGGCGGTGTCGACAAGGTGCCTGAAGATGCCGATCTGCATAAGCCGGGCAGCTTCACCTGCAAAGACCCGGTAGGCGCTCACGTGGCGGACATGAAAACCGTGGTGGTCGGCCCCGCTGGCCAGTTGTACCTCACTGACGGCCACCACTCGTTCAGTACCTTGTGGGAGCAGCCAGGTGCCGGCGCCAAACTGAAGATGTGGGTGCGGGTCACCGATAACTTCAGCGACAGTCCCGACCTGGCGACTTTCTGGAAACGCATGGAGCAGGGCCGCAAGGTCTGGCTCAAGGACGGCCAGGGCAAGACCATCACGCCTGAGCAAATTCCGGCACACCTGGGCTTCAAGGACCTCGGCGACGATATGTTCCGCAGCCTGGTTTACTTCTCCCGCAAGGCGTCCTACGGCAAGCCGACCTCTGGTGAGGTGGTGCCGGAATTCCTGGAGTTTTACTGGGGAGGATGGTTGCGCACGCAGATTGACCTCGGCGCGTTCAACCTGAACAAGCAAGGCGGGTATGAAAAGGCAATCGAGGCGGTAGCCAAGCGCATGGTCAGCCTGGCGCCCGAGGCACCGGTAGGGGACAGCGGCTTCAGCGCCCGGCAGTTGGGCGGCTTCACGTCACTTGACCGCAAAGAACTGAACGATACGTTCAAGAAGAAAGTGCCCTACGTTATCGACAGTAGAAGTAACTAAGTGACGAACCGGCAGGGGCGGCCTTGTGCTGTTTCTGTCGGGCGTATAACGGCTTAATATACAGTAAAGATCCGGAAAATATCGATTTAAATGCCGTGGGGCATTTAATTGGCTTCAGGGTGATAAAGTGTTGGACTAACTTTGCCAGTTTGTTTAATGTGGCGCCTCTTGGCCTACTGCCGTTAGTGTGTTCTGTGGTGGCGTCAGGTAGTCAATACGTCAGGTCTTTCCTGGCGACTGTCAGTTTCCCGCAAGCCGGGCTTTCCTTTCACGATATCAACCGCCGTGGTTGACGTTGTGGCGTTTCAAATCAGAAGCGCTCATCCAGAGCGTACTGCTTCCAATAACCGAAGTCGGGTGGTTGAAGTGTCTGATGATCGTCGTGCAAATAATAAAAAATCAACGCGTTACCCTGTTGTTATAACTTGAAGATTCGGGATAGGTGTCCTGTGCAAGTTGTAAGTTTATGGTGCCCGTTAATAAACTTCTGATGTTCATCTCACTGACATTCACACTGCGTGAATGCAACGGCCTGCTTCAATTGAATACATGCAATTTTTTGTAGAGGCTGTTGTGTCTAAAGGCGTTGTTCTGGCGGTTTCCGCTTCCTTCCTGTTTGGTGTGCTGTATTTCTTTACCTCCCTTCTTGAACCCTTGAATGGCCAGCAGATATTTGGCTGGCGAATGCTCATCTCCTTGCCCTTCATGACGTTGCTGCTGTGCCTGTCCGGGGATTGGAAGTGGGTGCCGTTGATCTACAAGCGTCTGCGGGAGAAACCCGCGTTGCTGCCCTGTGTCGTGCTCACCAGTGCCCTGGTGGGTGTGCAGTTGTGGATCTTCATGTGGGCGCCCCTCAATGGCCACGGCCTGGATGTGTCGCTGGGCTATTTCCTGTTACCGCTGACCATGGTCATCACCGGGCGCATCGTTTACGGCGAACGCCTTTCCCATCTGCAAAAAATTGCCGCAGCGCTGGCGGCGGTGGGCGTGGCCAACGAGCTGTATCGCACGGGCGGGTTCTCCTGGACCACCCTGGTGGTGTGCGTCGGTTATCCGCTGTATTTCGTAGTGCGCAGGCGTTGTGGCACCGACAACCTCGGCGGGCTGTGGCTGGACATGATGCTGATGATTCCGGTCGCGCTGTGGTTCGTCCTCGGTAGTGAGCCCATCAACGAGACCCTGGCGCAGCGCCCGGCGCTCTATTGGCTGGTGCCACTCATGGGGTTGGTCAGCGCGGCGGCGGGTTATTCCTACATCCTGGCCAGCCGGCTGTTGCCGTTCAGCCTGTTCGGTTTGCTCAGTTACGCGGAACCGGTGCTGCTGGTGGCCGTGTCGCTGATGCTGGGAGACGCCCTCAAGCCGGGCCAATGGATGACCTACCTGCCGATCTGGCTGGCGGTGGTGGTGTTGGTGCTGGAAGGCTTGAGGCATTTGAATCGACTGCGCCGGTCGATCTGACTTCAACCCACGCAGTTAATGCTTAGCCCTTGAGCTTTTCAGCAATCCAGATGGTATGCCGCGTGCCCTTGTTGCCATGGGCAAACACTTGCACTTCCTCGGCCTTGAAGCCGGCCTTGCGCAGTTTGTCGCTGAACTGCTTGTCGGCGCTGGCCGACCATACCGCCAGCACGCCCTTGGGCCGTAGCGCCTTGGCGCAGGCGCTTAGGCCACCGGCGGAATACAGCCAGCTGTTGGCTTTTTGCGTCAGGCCTTCGGGGCCGTTGTCGACGTCCAGCATGATCGCGTCAAACCCCTGGGGCTCGGCCTGCAGCACCTTGGCCACGTCTTCCAGACGGATCACGGTGCGCGGGTCCAGCAGCGGGCGGCCGGACTTTTCCCCCAGGGGCCCGCGATTCCACTCGACCACGCCGGGCACCAGCTCGGCAACCACCACTTCGGCAGTCTTGCCCAAATGCTTGAGCGCTGCCGCCAGGGTAAAACCCATGCCCAGGCCGCCAATCAACACCCTGGAGCCGGGCCGACCGGCGACTTTGCGGCACGGAATCTCCGCCAGCGCATCCTCGGAACCGTGCATGCGCGTGTTCATCAACTGGCCACCGTCACCGCCCTGAATCTTGATGACAAAATCCTCACCGTATTCGAACAGGCACAAGGCACCGCCGTTGTCGGGGATCGGAGTGGTGTCCAGCAGAACGAAACGTTTCATGGAAATCTCATTGGGAAGGGCATTCTTGCGCGGTTGGGAGTAGCCTTACGACTTTACGGTCAGGCCATGGAGCCATCGATGAAGTGCAGCATTCTAACGGTCATTGTGTGGAGCGCGCTCGCCCTTGGCGGTGTGGCCCAGGCTCAGGAGTCGCAAACCGTGCCGATTACCCCCGCGCCCACGGCGGGTTCACCGGGTACTGCAACGCCCACGCCTTACCCGCAAGTCACGCCACCGGCAACGCCAAAGGCGGCCGGCAGCGGTGAGCCATTGTTGGCGCCGATCGTGCTGCCCGCGCCGCCGAAGGACCAGACGATCCCCGGCTTGCAGCAAAACGACATCAAGCCCAAGACCCCAGGCGGCTAAAACTGCTGGGACAGCAATTGCCCGTCCGCCATGCGCAGGCGCCTGGACAGGGCGATAGCAATTGCACGAATGATCTTGGCCGCGATTTTCGGTGCCTCATTGAGCATTTTTTCCAGGGAATCCTTGCCCAGGTTCAACAGCACGCAAT
This sequence comes from Pseudomonas sp. D4002, assembly GCF_013385665.1. Classification (NCBI taxonomy): domain Bacteria; kingdom Pseudomonadati; phylum Pseudomonadota; class Gammaproteobacteria; order Pseudomonadales; family Pseudomonadaceae; genus Pseudomonas; species Pseudomonas sp. D4002. Next base: position 80,844 of record NZ_JACAPN010000025.1, on the reverse strand, counting down.
CGCTGGCTGCCACACAGCTGGCGGAGCGGCGCTCGCCGTCCAGCACAGCCATCTCGCCAAAGGTCCGCCCGCTGCGCAAGGTGGCGATAGTCAGGCGCTGGCCTGCATGGTTGGTCTTCTGCACCGCCACCTGGCCTGAGTGAATGATGCACATGAAGGTGCCCGCGTCGCCCTCGAGAAAAATCACCTCATCGCGGGCGATGCTGCTGATGTTGAAATAGCCCGCCGCTATGTGGAAGTCTTCCGGCAGCAACGGGTCGAACAGGCCGCAATCCATCAGCATGTCGCGGATTTCGTTATTGAGTAAGGTCGGTTCTGGCATGAGGCTTACAGTCTTTGTCCATAAATCGTGCAGGGCGCGCCCGGCGGTCAGGTGTTCAGACCCGCCCGCCAGGCGGAGTTCCTTAAATCAGCCCCAGCGCCTTGAAAACAAATGCATATTCGAGTGCTACGTCACGTAATCCCTGATAACGCCCACTCATGCCGCCATGGCCTGCGCCCAGTTCGGTCTTGAGCAGCAACAGGTTGTCGTCGGTCTTGGTGTCCCGCAGCTTGGCCACCCACTTGGCCGCTTCCCAATATTGCACGCGACTGTCGTTGTAGCCGGCGATCACCAGCATGGCCGGGTAGGCCTGGGCGCTGACGTTTTCGTACGGCGCGTAAGCCTTGATCCGCTCATACACCTCCGGCTCTTCAGGGTTACCCCATTCGTCGTATTCGGTGATGGTCAGCGGCAACTCGGGGTCGAGCATGGTGTTGAGCACATCGACGAACGGCACTTCGGCAATCGCCGCCTGGAACAGCTCCGGGCGTTGATTGAGCACCGCGCCGATCAACAGGCCACCGGCGCTGCCGCCGCTGATGGCCAGTTGCTTGGAGGTGGTCAGGCCCTGGGCGATCAAGTGTTCGGCGCACGCGATAAAGTCGCTGAAGGTGTTTTGCTTGTGCTCCTGCTTGCCGCCGCGATACCAGGCCTCACCCAGTTCGCCACCGCCGCGTACATGGGCAATGGCGAAGGCCACGCCACGGTCCAGCAGGCTCAGGCGGGCGTGGGAGAACCACGGGTCGAGGCTGTGGCCGTAGGCGCCGTAGCCGTACAGATACAGGGGCGTCGGCTTACCCGACTGATCGCGTCGGACGACAAGACTGATCGGCACCTGAGTGCCATCGGCCGACGTTGCCCACAGGCGTTGGCTGACGTAGTCGTCGGCGTTGAACACGCCCAGCACCGGGGTTTCCTTGAGCACTTGTTGTGCGCCGCCGGCCAGTTCCAGCTGACGAACCTGGGCCGGGCGGTTCAGCGCCTCATAGCGCAGGCGGATCTTGTCGCTGGCAAATTCCAGGCTGTTTTGCACATAGAGGCTGTAGGCCGCGTCCGGTAACTCCACGCGATAAGCGGCTTGCCCCTGTGGGTGCACTTCGATGATCGGCAGGCCGCCGATCCGCAGGCTCAGGGTCATGGCCCGGGCATTGAGGCTTACGCCATCGAGCATTACCGCGTCGTCGTGGGGGATCAGGTTCAGCCAGTCGTCCTGGGTCGGCACACTGCCGGTGTCGGCCGCCTGGAACAGCGCAAAGTTGATGCCGTCACGGTTGCTGCGGATAAACCAGGTCCACTGGTCGTCCAGCTTGCCGTGGTCGACGTCATATTCATGGCCCTCGACCCGTGGCGCCATGCAGGTAAACGCCTGCTGCGGCTTTTCGGCGTCCAGGGCCCAGATCTCGCTGGTGGTCTTGCTGCCCAGGGCCAGCAGCAACTGACGCTCGGAGCTGGAGCGGTAGCAGTGCAGGAAGAAACGTCCGTCAGGCTCGTGGAACACTTCTTCGGCGGCAGTGCCGTCCAGGCGATAGCGATACAGCTTGTGCGGGCGATGGGTGTCGTCCAGTTCGGTGAAGAACAGGGTCAGGCTGTCGTTGGCCCAGGTCATGCTGCCATCGCAGTCTTCAAACTCCAGTTCGCTGACCTTGCCGGTGGCCAATTCCTTCACGTAGAGGGTGTAGATCTCTTCGCCGCTGGTATCCAGGCTGTAGGCCAGGCGCTGGTGGTCCGGGCTGATGCTGAAGGCGCCGAGGGAGAAAAAGCCGCCATTGGCCAGTACGTTCGGGTCCAGCAGCAGCTCTTCCGCGCTTTCGTCGACCTGTTGGCTGTCGTCCGCCGGGCGCGGGCAGCGGTAGTGGCGGGCGTATTCGTCGCCGGCGGTGGTGCGGGTGTAATACAGGTACGGGCCCCAGGGCGAGGGCAGGGACAGGTCGGTTTCGAGAATGCGGCCCTTGATCTCCTCGAACAGGGTCTCGCGCAGCGCCTGCTGGTCGGACAATTGTGCTTCTTGCCAGGCATTTTCCGCCTTGAGGTAATCGAGCACCTCGGCGCTGTCACGCGCTTGCAGCCAGGCATACGGGTCGGTGCCTGGGGCCTTGCGGGCGATCGGGGCGGCAGTGATGTGGGTCGATGGGGGCATGGATCACTCTCTGTCTGGCGGTTGGCCGACGGCATTGCAGCCTCGGCACTGAAAAGCCGTTATCATAGCGGCCTGTTTGCCTACCTTGCCATGGACACCATGACCGAGAACGACTATCTGATCGCTTGGGGCCTCTACGCCTTCGCAGCCCTGGGTTGCCTGTTGGTGTGGTTTGCCATGACCCGCTGGATGTGGCGCTGGCTGCGCGAGCCGCTGCGGTTGCTGGTGGCGGTGCTGCTGTTCAGCCCGACCATCGTCGACCCGGTGAAGACCCAGTTCGCCCCGGCCGTGGCCATCACCGCCCTGGACCTGGTGCTCAAGGTCGGCAACAACGCCTGGCGGGCGATCTCCGATCTGTTCATGTATTGCATGATCGCGTTCGGCGTGTACCTGGTGTTCGTGCTGATCCGCTGGCCCATCGAGCGTGCCGCCAGGGTTCGTCGTGAGCAGAAGGCCGCCGCTGCGGCAGCCGCTGCCGCCGAGCCGGAGGATGACGACGAACCCTTCGCCGATGAGCGTTACGGTCGCCCGGCACCTGTCAGCGGTATGCGGGTCGAACCGCGCCTTTAACGTTGTACGCCCTGTATCGAGAAGCCTGGCATGTGTGAATTATTGGGCATGAGTGCCAACGTACCGACCGATATCGTCTTCAGCTTCACCGGGCTGATGCAGCGCGGCGGACGTACCGGGCCCCACCGCGACGGTTGGGGCATCGCCTTCTACGAGGGCCGTGGCCTGCGGTTGTTCCAGGACCCGGCGGCCAGCAGCGAATCGGAAGTCGCGCTGCTGGTGCAGCGTTATCCCATCAAGAGTGAAGTGGTGATTGGCCATATCCGCCAGGCCAATGTGGGCAAGGTGTGCCTGTCCAATACCCATCCGTTCGTCCGTGAACTGTGGGGCCGTAACTGGTGCTTTGCCCATAACGGTCAACTGGCGGACTTCAACCCCCGCGCCACGTTCTACCGCCCGGTGGGCGATACCGACAGCGAAGCGGCGTTCTGCGATTTGCTCAACCGAGTCCGTGAAGCGTTCCCGGAACCGGTGGACATCGAACAGGTGCTGCCGGACCTGATCGCCGCCTGCAGCGAATACCGCAGCAAGGGCGTGTTCAACTGCCTGCTCAGCGACGGTGACTGGCTGTTCTGCTATTGCTCGACCAAGCTGGCACAGATCACCCGGCGTGCGCCATTTGGCCCCGCACGGTTGAAAGATGTCGACGTGATCGTCGATTTTCAGGCCGAAACCACCCCCAATGACGTGGTGACGGTAATTGCCACCGAACCCCTGACCGAAAACGAGACCTGGACCCGCTACGAACCGGGCCAGTGGAGCCTGTGGCGACGCGGCGAATGTGTCAGCCAAGGTAAAACGGAATAAGGACGTCGAATATGTTGCTCAGCTATTTGCGACTGGTGTTGTTTGCCGTGGGTCTGTTGGTCGGTGTGCAGGTGCCGGGGTTTATCAGCGACTACGCCAAGCGCGTCGAAGCCCACTTGATCGAAGCCCAGACCGGCTTGCGCGGCTTCGATGCCACGGCGCAACAGTTCTTCAACGGTGACTTGCAGGCGCTGGTGGCCCATTACCGTGCCAGTGACGACCCGGTGTTTCGCAGCGATGCCAACAGCCTGGGCACCTTGCTCGACCGCCAGGCAGCGCTGGATAAGCAGTTCCAGGCGATGCAGGGCCCGTGGTACATCCGCGCGCTGCAAGTGGCGGTGGCCGCCGACCCGGCGATTCGCCAGGAAACCTGGAACGGCTACAGCTACATGCTGTTGCTGACCCCGGAAGCCATGGGCTGGGGCCTGGGCGGGGCGATGCTGTTGTCGTTCGGCATCGAGTGCCTGTTCCGCCTGATCGACTGGGTGGTGTTGGGCGGCAAGCGCCTGCGCCAGAGCCGACCGATTGAAGAGCGGGACCTCAAGGGGCTTTAAAGGCTGACGCGGTCAAATTGTGGGAGCGGGCTTGCTCGCGAATGCGGTGCGTCAGTGACATATGGGGTGGCTGGCACACCGCATTCGCGCGCAAGCCCGCTCCCACAGTTTTAAATCGGTTCCTTCAGTGGCATGGGTTTGCTCAACACCATCAAGTCCTCGCCCACCTTCTGCGCATACTGCTGCACCACGCTCTGGCACAGCGCCACAATCTCCTCCACCAACTCCACGCCCACTCGCCACGACACCACCACCTGCAGGTTCGGCGGCCGTTGTTCCATGGGCAGCATGGTCAATTCACCTCGTGCCAGCTCTTCACTGACCAATACGGGCGGGAACGCACCAATCCCGAACCCGTCCCGCAGCAGGCGGGTGATCGCTGACACCGAGTTCACACAGTTCATCCGTGGGGCGGATACGCCGTTAGCCTGCATCAGGCTGAGCACGTCCTGGTGCGGACAGGAGTTTTTCGAGTAGGTGATGATGCGCTCCTGGGCCAGTTCGGCGAGGGACGCGTAGTCGCGGTTGTAGATCGAGTGGCTGGCGACGATCCAGCCCATGGGGTGGCTGGCCAGTTCCAGGCTGCGCAAGGTTTCCTGGCGCAGCAGGTCGGTTTGCAGGATCAGGTCGAGAAAGCCTTTTTGCAACTGATCGCTGAGGTTCAGCGCGGTATCGGCGACCAACTCGATTTCTACCCGCGGAAAGTTGTCCGTCAGTTCTGCCACCAGCGCGCTCAGCCAGGTGTGGATCACCGTGTCCATCACTCCGATGCGGATACGCCCGACCTTGCTGCTGGTGGTTTCCAGGGACTGCTTGAGCCCTTGCATGGTCGCCATCATCTGCTCGGCATAATCGAGCACCTTCAAGCCTTCCGGCGTCAGGCTCACACCTCGGGAGTCGCGCAGGAACAGCTTCACCCCCAACTCGCTTTCCAGCACGGCGATGCGGCTGGAGATCGAGGCCTGGGTGGTGAACAGCTTCTCTGCCGTGAGGCGAAAGCTCTTGAGCTTGGCCACCCAGACGAAGGTTTCGAGGAACTTCAAATTCATGGGATCAACTTTTCTTATGCATGGATTGTTTTTTATTAGTTGGACGCAGCGTGCCGCAACCGCCAAAAATCGAGCTGTCTCACGATAAGCGTCGTTGGGGCTCGGGACAACATCGTTGCGAGATCTTGGTAAAAGATCCCACACTACAAAAAAATAAAGCCTACAGGAGCCCTACCGTGAGCCGCCTGCTATTGAACTGCGACATCGGCGAAAGCTTTGGCAACTGGACCTTGGGTCTGGACGCCGAAGTCATGCCGTTCATTGATTGCGCCAACGTAGCCTGCGGTTTCCACGCCGGCGACCCGAGCATCATGCGCAAGACCGTCAGCCTGGCCTTCGAGCATGGCGTGCAGGTGGGCGCGCACCCGGCGTACCAGGACCTGCAGGGTTTCGGTCGCCGCTCCATGGCCTACACCCCGCAGGAAATCCAGGACCTGTTGCACTACCAGGTCGGCGCCCTCGACGGTATTTGCCGGGCCCAGGGCGGGCGGGTCAGCTACGTCAAACCCCATGGCGCGATGTACAACGACATGATGGCCAAGCCTGCGCAATTGCGTGCGGTGATCCAGGCCGTGGCGGCCTACGACGCCAGCCTGCCATTGATGCTGATGGCCACCCGCGACAACAGCGCCGCCCAGGCCCTGGGTGACGAATATGGCGTGACCCTGTGGTTCGAAGCCTTTGCCGACCGTGCCTACGACAGCGCCGGCCATCTGGTTTCCCGCCAGTTGCCGGGCGCGGTGCATCATGACCCGGAAAAGATCATCCAGCAGGCCTTGATCATCGCCCGGGGAGACCAGTTGGTCGCCAGTGATGGCAGTCCGTTGCACCTGCAAGCCAATACCTTGTGCGTGCATGGCGATAACACCAGCTCAGTGGCTGCCGTGCAGCGCATCCGCGAGGCGTTGACCCCAGCATGAAGCCACGGATTGAAGTGGTGGCCATCGACTGCCTGATGGTGCGCCTGTTTGAGGTGATCGCCGAAGACAACATGCCCTGGATGCTCGCCGCCACCCGCCGTTTGCGCGAAGGTTTTGGCCCGGCGCTGGTGGACCTGGTGCCGTCCTACACGACCCTGATGGTGCACTACGACCTGCTGGCGCTGGACCCTGGCCAGGCACGGGCGTTGATCGACCAGGCGCTCAAGGAATTGCAGCCCGAACCCAAGGGCAGCGGGCGATGCCATGTGTTGCCGGTCTGGTATGACCTGAGTGTCGGCCCGGAGTTGGCGTTGCTGGCGCAGCGCAGTGGCCTGGCAGTGGAGGAGGTGATTCGCCGTCACAGCCAGCATGAGTACCAGGTATTCGCCTTGGGCTTCGCCCCGGGGTTTGCCTTTATGGGGCTGGTGGATGAACAGCTCGCGACACCGCGGCTCAACACCCCGCGCAAGCGGGTGGCGGCGGGCAGCGTGGGCATCGCCGAGCGGCAGACGGCGGCTTATCCGGTGGTCTCGCCAGGTGGCTGGAACCTGATTGGCCGCACGCCGGCCAAGCTGTTTGACCGTGAACGCGAGGGCTACAGCCTGATGCAGCCGGGGGATACCGTGCGTTACGAAGCGGTCAGCCATCGCGAATTCATCAACCTGGGTGGCGATGACACACCGTTGGAGGCCCAGGCATGAGCCGCTTGTTGATCGAGGCCAGCACGCCGCTGTGCCTGTTGCAGGACGCCGGACGTTTTGGCGTCAGGCATTTGGGCGTGACCCAGGGCGGCGCGCTGGATTGGGTGTCGATGTCGTGGGCCAATTGGTTGCTGGGCAATGCCCTGGATGCGCCGGTGGTGGAAATCACCTTGGGTGGCTTCACCGTGCAGGCCGAGGCCTATTGCCTGCTGGCGCTGGCCGGGGCGGACTTGGGCGCGTATGTCGACGAGCGCGCGATCAGCCCGGGGCGCAGCTTTATTCTGCAAAAGGGCCAGCGCTTGCGTTTTACCCAGCCTTTCAGCGGTGCGCGGGCTTACCTGGCAGCGCCGGGCGGGTTTGATGCGCCGCAGGTGCTGGGCAGCTGCGCCACGGTGGGACGTGAAGAACTGGGCGGGCTGGATGGCTTTGGCCGGTCACTGGCCGAAGGTGCGCAATTGACCTATTCGGGCGTGGGCGGTGCGATGCAGGTGTTGTCCGCCGGGCAATTGTCGAAGCTGGATTCCAAGGCGCCACTGGAGGTGATCCTCGGGGCGCAGATCGGCCAGTTTGGCGGGCAGAGTCTGTTTGATGTGTTCAACAGCGAGTGGACCCTCGACAGCCGTGCCGACCGCATGGGCATGCGCTTGCTTGGCACGCCGCTGGAGTATCAGGGGCCGTCGCTGATCTCGGAAGGCATCCCGCTGGGGGCGATCCAGGTGCCGCCGGACGGGCAGCCGATTGTGTTGCTCAATGACCGGCAGACCATTGGCGGCTACCCACGATTGGGCGCGTTGACGCCATTGGCGTTGGCGCGGCTGGCGCAGTGCTTGCCGGGGGAGAAGGTGAGGTTGGCGCCGGTGGTGCAGGAAACGGCGCATCGCCAGCAAGTGGAGTATTTGCAGTACCTTGCCAGAAACTAAAGATCGCCGCAGGACAAAATGTGGGAGCGGGCTTGCTCGCGAAGGCGGTGTATCAGCCAATATATTCGGTGACTGACACTGCGCTTTCGCGAGCAAGCCCGCTCCCACATTTGATGGTGGTTGTCTGGGGAACAGGTTACTTCGACAAAAAGCGCATCCCTTCCTCAAGCCCGCGCAACGTCAACGGAAACATCTGGTCCTCGATCAAATCCCGGACAATCCCGGTGGACGCCGTATAGCCCCAGGTATCTTTCGGGTACGGATTAATCCAGATCAGCTTCTTGTACTTCTCCATGAACCGCTGCATCCACACATACCCGGGCTCTTCGTTCCAGTGCTCGACGCTGCCGCCGGCCTGGGTGATTTCATACGGCGCCATGGCCGCATCACCAATAAAGATCACTTTGTAGTCGGCGCCGTACTTGTGCAGCAAATCCTGGGTCGAGGTGCGTTCCGAGCCCCGGCGCATGTTGTTCTTCCACACCGATTCATAAATGAAGTTGTGGAAGTAGAAATACTCCAGGTGCTTGAACTCGGTCTTGCACGCCGAGAACAACTCTTCGCAAGTCTTCACATGGGCATCCATCGAGCCGCCGATGTCGAACAGCAGCAACAGCTTGATGGTGTTGCGCCGCTCCGGGCGCATCTGGATATTCAGCAGCCCGGCATCGCGGGCCGTATGGTCGATGGTGCCGTCAATGTCGAGCTCTTCCGCCGCACCCTGGCGTGCGAACTTGCGTAGGCGGCGCAGGGCGATCTTGATGTTGCGCGTGCCCAGTTCCACCGAATCATCGAGGTTCTTGTACTCGCGCTGGTCCCAGACCTTGACCGCCTTGCCCTGGCGCTTGCCGGCATCCCCCACGCGAATGCCTTCGGGGTTGAAGCCGCCGGAGCCGAAGGGGCTGGTACCGCCGGTGCCGATCCACTTGTTGCCGCCGGCGTGGCGTTCCTTCTGTTCTTCCAGACGTTTCTTGAATTCTTCGATGAGCTTGTCGAGCCCGCCGAGGGACTGGATCTGTGCGCGCTCTTCGTCGGTCAGCGAGCGTTCGAATTCCTTGCGCAGCCAGTCTTCGGGGATCAGCGCCTGCAGGTGATCGTCGAGTTTTTCCAGGCCGTTGAAGTAGGCGCCGAAGGCCCGGTCGAACTTGTCGAAATGCCGTTCGTCCTTCACCAGGATCGCCCGGGCCAGGTAGTAGAACTCGTCCATGTCGGCGAAGGTCACGCGCTGTTTCAGCGCGTTGATCAGGTCCAGCAGCTCACGCACCGACACCGGCACCTTGGCTGCACGCATTTCATTGAACAGGTTGAGCAGCATGGCAATCGCCCTTATCGGTTACCGCGACGGCTCATGAACGCCAGGCGTTCCAGCAACTGCACGTCCTGCTCGTTCTTCACCAGGGCACCGGCCAGGGGCGGGATGGCCTTGGTGGGGTCGCGCTCGCGCAGCACCGCTTCGCCGATGTTGTCGGCCATCAGCAGTTTCAGCCAGTCCACCAGTTCGGAGGTGGACGGTTTTTTCTTCAGGCCCGGTACTTTGCGCACGTCAAAGAATACGTCGAGGGCTTCGCTGACCAGGTCTTTCTTGATGTCCGGGTAGTGCACGTCGACGATCTTTTGCAGGGTGGTGCGGTCCGGGAAGGCGATGTAGTGGAAGAAGCAGCGGCGCAGGAACGCGTCCGGCAGCTCTTTTTCGTTGTTGGAGGTAATGATGATGATCGGGCGCTTCTTGGCCTTGATGGTCTCGTCGATTTCGTAGACGTAGAACTCCATCTTGTCGAGTTCTTGCAGCAGGTCGTTGGGGAACTCGATGTCGGCCTTGTCGATTTCGTCGATCAGCAGGATGACCCGCTCCTCGGACTCGAAGGCTTCCCAGAGCTTGCCCTTTTTCAGGTAGTTGCGTACGTCGTGCACCTTGTCCACGCCCAGCTGCGAGTCCCGCAGGCGGCTCACCGCGTCGTACTCGTACAGGCCCTGGTGCGCCTTGGTGGTGGACTTGATGTGCCAGGTGATCAGCTTGGCGCCAAAGGATTCGGCCAGTTGCTCGGCGAGCATGGTCTTGCCGGTGCCCGGTTCGCCCTTGACCAGCAGTGGCCGCTCCAAGGTGATGGCGGCGTTGACGGCCAGTTTCAGGTCATCGGTGGCAACGTAGGCCTGGGTGCCTTCGAACTTCATCTATCAATCCTCGAACGTGACGCCGAACGGTGCAGGACCGAAGCGGGCGAGTAATCAGCTTGGCCCGACTATACCGCGCAGCCCCGGCGACTGTGAACGCAGACGGGCTATTCAGTCTCTGAATGGGCAGTCACGTTGAAGATCAATCTGTCGAGGGCTTGGGTTGTTCATAGCGGGCGTTGAAGGCCTGGACAAAACCATTGCGCAAAATCTGCAAAAACGCCTGGAACGCGCTGATATCTTGCTGGTGCACGTTGCCGCTCAGCTCCACGCGGGTGGCGAACTGGTTTTTCTGCTGGTTCTTCAGCACGGTTTCGCTGACGCCAACCACCGCTTCCCAGATCGACCGGAAGATGCCCTTGTCCTTGTTCTCGACATCCTGCTGCCAGTTGAACACTTCGACATTGCGCAGCAAAGGCTTGATGTAGCCGGTCAACTGGCCTTTTTCGGCCTGGGCTTCCACCACCAGGTCGCCGGTGCCGGCATTGAAATCGAACTTGCCGTAGGCCGAGGCGAAGTCATTCATGCGCTTGAGTTCGATATCCCGGGCCCGGAAGCGGAATTCGAAGTTTTCGAAATTGCTCAAGGGGTCGAACGTGGCGGTGGCTTCCAGCGGTGCCTGGCCCAGAAACAGCGCCTTGCCGTCGAAGCGCGCGTCTCGCTGGCCTTTGACATCCACCACGTTGGTCAGGTTGTAGAAGCTGGCGTTGACCTGGGTCGCGTACATATTGACCGGCGGTTTCGAACTGAAGTTATGGAACGCGATCTTGCCGTCGTTGATGCGCACCTCATTGAGGGTGATCGGCAACAGTTTGCTCAGTTGTGCCCGCCAGTCGGTGCCCTGACCGGTCTGGGACGCCTGTTTGTTGGTGCCGCCGTCGACGAAGTTCAGCTCCGGCTTGATGAACTGTGCCTCGGCCACCACTGCGTGGTCGTACCACAGCGAATGCCAGCTCACTGACAGGTCGATCACCGGCGCCTTGACGAACGGTACCGGCACCTTGCCGTCGACCTTGACGATCTGCAGGCCGTTGATCCGATAGGCGCCGCGCCACAGTGCGAGGTCGACATCGGTGACCTGGCCGCGGTAATCGCCCATGTCGGCGAGTTTGTCATTCAGGTAATTGCGCACCAGATAGGGCAGGGCGATATCCAGGACGACCAGCAGTACCACGACCCCGACGAGGGTCCAGAGCGGCCAACTGTAGCGACGTTTCATAGGAAAATTCTCCATCCGTGTAGGCGATTGACTGCTGGCGCCGCCGGACGTTCGCTTGACTGGACGCCTTGCAGCACGAGGCATACCCTTGGGGCCTTCCTGAAATTGCCTTAAGGACCCGTCATGAGCCGCATTTTTGCAGACAACGCGCACTCCATCGGTAACACGCCCCTGGTTCAGATCAACCGTATCGCGCCGCGTGGCGTGACTATCCTGGCCAAGATCGAAGGGCGTAACCCGGGGTATTCGGTGAAGTGCCGGATTGGCGCAAACATGATCTGGGATGCCGAAGGCAGCGGCAAACTCAAGCCGGGCATGACCATTGTCGAGCCGACTTCCGGCAACACCGGGATCGGCCTGGCATTTGTTGCCGCCGCCCGTGGTTACAAGCTGTTGCTGACCATGCCCGCCTCCATGAGCATCGAGCGCCGCAAGGTGCTCAAGGCCCTCGGCGCCGAACTGGTGTTGACCGAGCCGGCCAAGGGCATGAAGGGCGCGATTGAAAAAGCCGGCGAAATCCTTGCCAGCGACCCGGCCAAGTACTTTATGCCGGCCCAGTTCGAAAACCCGGCCAACCCGGCGATCCACGAGAAAACCACCGGTCCGGAAATCTGGAATGACACTGATGGCGCGGTGGACGTGCTGGTAGCGGGCGTGGGCACTGGCGGCACCATCACCGGGGTGTCGCGCTATATCAAGAACATCCAGGGCAAGCCGATCCTGTCGGTGGCGGTGGAGCCGATCAGTTCGCCGGTGATTACCCAGGCACTGGCCGGTGAAGAGATCAAGCCCAGCCCCCACAAGATCCAGGGTATCGGCGCCGGTTTTGTGCCGAAGAACCTCGACCTGTCGATGGTCGACCGGGTCGAACTGGTCAGCGACGAAGAATCCAAGGCCATGGCGTTGCGCCTGATGCAGGAGGAGGGGATTCTGTGTGGTATCTCCTGCGGCGCGGCGATGGCCGTGGCGGTGCGACTGGCAGAGAAGCCGGAAATGCAGGGCAAGACCATCGTCGTGGTGCTGCCGGACTCCGGTGAACGCTATCTGTCGAGCATGCTGTTCGCCGATTTGTTCACCGATCAGGAAAACCAGGCTTGATTCAAATCAGCGCGATGGCGTGGCCCTTATGCATAATTGGCCCGTTATCGCGCACCGCTAGATGCTGATTGTTGGAGTGCGCGGGTTTTTCCCGAGGCCCGGAGTGTTTATCATGGCCGGCTGCTACGTCTGGTTTCCCCTTAACGGGAGGCTAATGGCCAGACGCCTATTTCCAGGAGTTGCTGCATGACCTTTTCTTTGGCCGCCAAACTGTCGGTGTTGCTGCTGTTTATCGGCAGCACGCTGTATGTACATTTGCGTGGCAAGGCCCGTTTGCCGATGTTGCGTCAGTTCGTCAACCATTCAGCGCTGTTCGCCCCGTACAACGCCTTGATGTACATCTTCTCCGCCGTGCCGTCCAAGCCGTACCTGGACCGCAGCAAGTTCCCGGAGCTGGACGTGCTCAAGGACAACTGGGAAGTGATTCGCGAAGAGGCCATGCACCTGTTCGACGAGGGCTACATCCGCGCCGCGGAGAAGAACAACGACGCCGGTTTCGGCTCGTTCTTCAAGAAGGGCTGGAAGCGTTTCTACCTCAAGTGGTACGACAAACCGTTGCCGTCGGCTGAACTGCTGTGCCCGAAAACCGTGGCCCTGGTCAGCAGCATTCCCAACGTCAAGGGCGCGATGTTCGCCCTGTTGCCAGGTGGCAGCCACCTCAACCCGCACCGTGACCCGTTTGCCGGTTCCCTGCGTTATCACCTGGGGCTGTCCACGCCGAACTCCGACGACTGCCGTATTTTCGTCGACGGCCAGGTGTACGCCTGGCGCGACGGTGAAGATGTAATGTTCGACGAGACCTACGTGCACTGGGTGAAGAACGAAACCGAGCACACCCGGGTGATCCTGTTCTGCGACATCGAACGCCCGCTGAGCAACCGCCTGATGACCCGCATCAACCGTTGGGTCAGCGCGCAACTGGGGCGCGCCACCGCACCGCAGAACCTGGATGACGAACGCGTTGGCGGGATCAACCAGGCGTATGCCTGGAGCAAGCGCTTCAGCGACAGCTTCAGTGGCGTGGTCAAGCAGTGGAAGCGCAAGCATCCGAAGGCTTATCGCATCCTGCGGCCAGTGCTGGCGGTGGTGGTGCTGACGGCGCTGGGGTATTGGTTGTTTGGTTAAGGCGTTTGCAGGCTCGAAAAAACCGCTCCGATGAGCGGTTTTTTTATGCGCTGGATTTGTGCGGGCGAAGTTATTGCAAAGCATGTCCCCAGCTGGTTATAGTCGGCCGCAGGTGTTTCCAGACACCTTGTTCATCCCTCCATAAAAGATCAGCACATGCCAGCTTCCCTGCGCATAGCGGTAGTCGATTCAGCGGTCAACGCTGCGGTCGTGCCGTGCGGGAGCCAGCAGCCTGCGCAGATCAGTCACTACCCCCCACCTGTCAGTAGCACGCCGGTGTACGCAGTCGTATCACCGCCGGGTGTTGGCATTTCGGGCTGATCAGCTGATGGCTGTTCCCCTGTGCCCGCCTGAAAAAACCTACTGAATTTCAGCTGTTGCTGAGTTGGCTTTTTGCCTGATCACAGGTGGTATCCATGTCTGTTCTTTCGAAACAATCCGTGGCCGCGGCGGCCTCGACGAGCCTGTTTGTCTTGCTGTGGAGCAGCGGGGCGATTTTCTCCAAATGGGGCCTGGCCCACGCTTCACCCTTTGCGTTTCTGCTGATCCGTTTCGCCATCGCCCTGGCGGGGTTGGTGATACTGGTACCGATCCTCAAGCTGAAGTTGCCGCGTCCCGGCAAGCCGATGCTTTACGCGGCGGCTACCGGGCTGGTGCTGTTGGGGGCCTACCAGATTTTCTATCTGCTGGCCCTGGACCTCAAAGTCACGCCCGGCATGATGGCAACCATCATGGGCGTGCAGCCGATCCTGACCGTGGTGTTGATGGAGCGCCGGCGCTCCTGGAGCCGGATGTTCGGCCTCGCGCTGGGATTGGCGGGGTTGATCATGGTGGTGTACCAGGGCATCGGGATGTCCGGCATGTCCCTGGCAGGCATGCTTTTTGGCCTGTTGGCCCTGGCCAGCATGACCTTTGGTTCGATCATGCAGAAGCGCATCACCGATAACCCGTTGGGCACGTTGCCTGTGCAATACCTGGCCGGCTTGCTGTTGTGCTCGGTGTTTGTGCCGTTCCAGCCGTTCCACTTTGAACACAACACCGGCTTTTTCGTGCCGGTGCTGTGGATGGGGCTGGTGGTGTCGTTGCTGGCGACGCTGTTGCTGTACCGGCTGATTGCCCGGGGCAACCTGGTGAATGTCACCAGCTTGTTCTATCTGGTGCCCGCGGTGACGGCGGTGATGGACTACCTGATCTTCGGCAACAAGCTGGCAATGTTGAGCTTGCTGGGGATGGGCTTGATCATCGTCGGATTGGCTTTCGTGTTCCGTAAGGGCTGATAAACCCAATGCTGTAGGAGCCAAAAAGCTCCTACAGCTTGCTGGCCAATTTCCCCGGCCGAAGCACCAGCCACAACGCCCCCGCAATCAACAACCCGCCATACAGATGCGCCATGGACAACGGCTCATCCAGCAGCAACGCGCCCCACAACACCCCGAATGGCGGAATCATGAAGGTCACGGTCATCGACTTCACCGGGCCGATGGACGTCAGCAAGCGGAAGTACAGGATGTAGGCAAACGCTGTGCATACCAGCCCCAACCCCAGCAGCGACAACCATACAGGCCAGCCACCCCAGCTGACCGGTGGATGGCTGATGGCACTCCAGGCAAACAGCGGCAGCAGGAACAGCGTGGCCCCGAGCATGCTGCCCAGGGCCGCCAGGCGACTGTCCAGCCCGCCCTGTTGATCGAGCCAGCGGCGTGCCAAAAAGCCGGCAAAGCCATAGCAGGTGGTCGCCAACAGGCATGCCAGCGCACCCATCAGCAGTTCCATGTCGAAGGCCACCGGCCCGGCGCGGGTCAGGATGCCAACGCCGAACAGGCCCAGGCATACCCCGGCGATTTTCGACGGCGTGAGGCGCTCACTGAAGAACAACCCGCCAATCAGCACGCCCATCAGTGGCGTCGTGGCATTGAAGATCGCCGAGTAACCGGCCGGCAGCACTTGGGCCGCCACTGAATACATGGTCGCGGGAATGCCCGAGTTGATCACCCCGAGCAACAGGACCGTCTTGAACTTGCCCTGGAAATCCCAACTCACCCGCATCATGGCGAGGATCACCAGCAGGCCGGTGGCAGCAATCGACACCCGGAAAAACGCGGTAGGAAGGGTGCCGATTTCCGGCGCGATAATTCGCATGAACAAAAAACTCGCGCCCCAGATAGCGGCCAGCACCAACAGGTGCAGGGTGTCGACAGGTCTCACGGAGGAACTCCAGTTTGATAAGGGCGGAAGTGTTGCCCACCGACCTGTCTGACACAATCGCTAATACATGTTTTACAGCACGAAACGCGTCACCAAGCCATTGAGGTCCACCGCCAGCCGCGACAGTTCCTGGCTGGCCGCCGAGGTCTGGGTGGCACCGGCGGCGGTTTGCGTCGACAGGTCCCGGATGTTCACCAGGCTGCGGTCCACCTCACGAGCCACCAACGCTTGCTGCTCGGCGGCGCTGGCGATCACCAGGTTGCGCTGGCTGATCTGCGAGATCGCCGCCGTGATTTTCTCCAGTGCACTGCCGGCGCTGTTGGCCCGCTGCAAGGTCTGGCCAGCGTGTTCGGCGCTGCTGTTCAGGGCGCCGACGGTGTCCTGGGTGCCTTGCTGGATACCGTTGATCATCTGCTCGATTTCTTCGGTGGAGTCCTGGGTGCGTTGTGCCAGGGAGCGCACTTCGTCAGCCACCACGGCAAAACCACGACCGGCCTCGCCCGCGCGGGCCGCCTCAATCGCCGCGTTGAGTGCCAGCAGGTTGGTCTGCCCGGCAATCCCGCGAATCACTTCAAGCACCTTGCTGATGTCTTGGGCCTGCGCCGCCAGGCCCTCGGCCTTGGTCGAGGCACCGAGGACTTCGTCCACCAGGTTCTGGATCGAGCTGATGGTTTCGCTGATCTGGTAGTGACCGTGCTTGCTGTCTTCGTCGGAGGCCTTGGAGGCTTCGGCGCTGGAAACCGCATTGCCCGCCACTTCATCGACTGCCGCGCTCATCTGCGTCACGGCTGTGGCAGCCTGTTCGATCTCGTCGTTCTGCGCTTGCAGGCCGCGGGTGCTCTGCTCCATTACCGAACTCATCTCTTCCGCCGCCGAGGCCAACTGCTGCGACGATTCGCTGATGCCACGGATGGTTTCCTGCAGGTTGGCCTGCATGGTGGCCAGCGCGGTGAGCAGTTGCGCCGGCTCATCCTTGCCCTCCACGACGATCGGCCGGCTCAGATCGCCGGAGGCGATGGTGCGGGCCACTGTCAGTGCCTGGCCAATGGGCGCGGTGATGCTGCGGGTCAGCAGCCAGGCCAGCAACAAGGTGGCCAGCAGGGCGGTGATGATGATCAGGCCTACGATCCATTGGGCGCTGTAGTACATCTGCGCCGCCGACTCTGCGGCTTCCTGGACGCCTTTCTGGTTGAAGGTGATCAGGTCTTCCAGGCTCTTGTTGAGCACCAGGCCCTGGGGCGCGAGGCGGCTGTTGAGCAGGTCCATGGCCTGCTGCTGTTGATCCTGGTCCACCAGCTGAATCATCTGGCCCATGATGCTCATGTACGTCGATACGGTACTTTTCAGCTGGTTGAGCATCTCGGCGTCCTGCTCGTTGACCACCAGTGTTTCGTATTGCTTGAAGCTTTCCTGCAGGTCTGCCTGTTCCTTGCTGATCAGGCTCTTGCTGTTGTCGCGCACCCTGGATTCGTCGGTGGTCAACAGGCGCAGTGCTTCCAGGCGGATGCTGGCGATAAAGGCCGCGCTGTCGTGGACCGTCTCGATGCTCGGCATCCAGGAATCCTCAATCACGGTGGCGCTTTCCCGCAGCTTGGCCATTTGCCCCAAGCCAAACAGACCCACCACTACCAGCAAGCCGGCCAGTACCGCAAAGCTCAGACTGGCGCGCAGGCCGATCCCCATATTCCTCAATGACATCTCAATGCTCCTTTGGCGGTTAGAACCTGTTCCCGGATCGGTCTTCTGACCTTGTTAGGTGGGAGAGGGCGCGCTATATAGCAAAGTGCCACTAGCTAGGGTAGTCAGGGTTTCCCTTACGTTGGATCCAATGGTCAAGAAGCCACCAGTACCGGGGCAGTAGAGCAAAGACTCTTATTTACCCCGGCTCGCACAGGCAGGCCACGTCACACAAGGCCTGTAGATGAAACGTTTAATGCGGGGAGGGTGACGCGCGGGTTTTTTGTTGACCGGTTAGTCGAATTAAATAAAGAGTAAATAAATGTACGAAATGAACAATCTTGTACAAGTCTGAATGAAAAATGATCCTTCTCCTGTTCCCGCACACTGGCTAAGCTCAGCTCACTCCAAATGCCCGCAGAGGTTTCCCGAATGCCGCAGCCAACGCCCGCCCTCGACATTGCGCAGATGATCCTCGACGGCTTCGACGACTACCGCGAGCACTTCCGCCAGATCACCGACGGCGCCCGGGAGCGCTTTGAAAAGGCGCAGTGGCAGCAAGGGCAGGCGGCATCGGCTGCGCGCATCAATCTTTACGAAGAGAAGGTCAGCGAAGTCACGGCGCGGCTGCGGGCGGCTTTCGATGAAGCCGTGTTGCTCGACATTGCCGACTGGCCGCTGGTGAAAAGTGCCTACATCAGCCTGATCGACCTGCGGTTTGACGATGAGCTGTCCGAGACCTGGTACAACTCGACGTTTTGCGGGCTGTTCAGCCATGACCTGATCAGCGACGGCTGCATGTTCATCCATACCACCCGGCCCAGCCTGCGCCGCGCCCGGGCGGCGCAAACCCGCACCTACAAGCCGGGCGGCAAGCTGGCGGGCATGCTGGAGCAGATTTTCGCCGACTACAGCTTCAGCGAACCCTACGCCGACTTGCCCGCCGACCTGCGCCGCCTGGAGGCGCAATTGCGCGAAAACCTGCCGGACTGGGTGTGCAAGGACCCGGACCTCAACGTCGAACTGTTTTCCTCGGTGCTGTACCGCAACAAAGGCGCGTACCTCGTAGGGCGCATCTACACCCGCGACGAACAGTGGCCGCTGGTGATCCCGCTGCTGCATCGGGAAGGGCGCGGCATCCAGATCGACGCGCTGATCACCGACGAGGCCGATGTGTCGATCATCTTCTCGTTCACCCGCTCCTATTTCATGGTGGACGTGCCGGTGCCGGCGGAGTTTATCGGCTTCCTCAAGCGCATCCTGCCGGGCAAGCACATCGCCGAGTTGTACACCTCCATCGGCTTCTACAAACACGGCAAATCCGAATTCTACCGGGCGCTGATCAACCACCTTGCCACCACCGATGACCAGTTCATCATGGCGCCGGGCGTGCGCGGCATGGTCATGAGCGTGTTTACCCTGCCGGGCTTCAACACCGTGTTCAAGATCATCAAGGACCGCTTTTCACCGTCGAAAAACGTCAACCGCGCCACCGTGATCGAGAAGTACCGGTTGGTGAAAAGTGTCGACCGGGTAGGGCGCATGGCCGACACCCAGGAGTTCGCCGACTTCCGTTTTCCGTTGAGCAAATTCGAGCCTGAATGCCTGGCCGAACTGCTGGAAGTCGCCGCCGGTACCGTCGAGGTCGAAGGCGATACGGTACTGATCCGCCACTGCTGGACCGAGCGGCGCATGACCCCGCTGAACCTCTACCTGGAAAACGCCAACGAAGCCCAGGTGCGCGAAGCCCTGGAAGACTACGGCCTGGCGATCAAGCAACTGGCGGCGGCGAATATTTTCCCGGGCGACATGCTGCTGAAGAATTTTGGCGTCACCCGCCACGGTCGCGTGGTGTTCTACGACTATGACGAAATCTGTTTCCTGACCGAGGCCAACTTCCGCCACATCCCGGCGCCGCGTACCCCGGAAGATGAAATGGCCTCCGAGCCCTGGTATTCCATCGGTCCGCTGGACGTGTTTCCCGAGGAGTTCCCGCCATTCCTGTTTGCTGATTCCGCCCAGCGCCGCCTGTTCGACGAACTGCACGGCGAGTTGTACAACGCCGACTACTGGAAAGGCCTGCAAGAGGCGATTCGCGCCGGCAAGGTAATCGATGTGTTTCCTTACCGGCGCAAGGGCCTGGACAATGAATGAGGGGAGCGCGCGGCGGCGCTTTTCTGCGACAATCCGCCCCCTGCCTACATAGACGACCTTTGCGTACCTGATGACTGACCAAGCGCCCGCTATCGACCAACTGCTGAAAAACCTCGATCACGCCATGCTCGCCGACCGCCACCGCCTGCGGCGGCAGCTGCTTGAGCTGCGCAAGAAACCCGATGAGGAAAAACTTGCGCAGTGGGTGACGCGGATGCAGGCCTCCTGCGCCCAGGTGACAGCGCGGCGCGCCAGCCTGCCGGTGATTCGCTATGACGACAGCCTGCCGATCGCCGCCAAGCGTGACGAGATCAAGGAAGCGTTGCTCAAGCATCAGGTGCTGATCATTGCCGGTGAGACCGGTTCGGGTAAAACCACCCAGTTGCCGAAAATCTGCCTGGAAATCGGCCGCGGCCAATACGGCCTGATCGGCCACACCCAGCCGCGGCGGATTGCGGCGCGCAGCGTGGCGAGCCGGGTCGCGGAAGAGTTGGCGACGCCGCTGGGTTCCCTGGTGGGTTATCAGGTGCGGTTTGAAGACCAGAGTGATTCCAACACCCTGATCAAGCTGATGACCGACGGTATCCTGCTGGCCGAAACCCAGAACGACCGCTACCTCGAACGCTACGACACGATCATCGTCGACGAAGCCCACGAACGCAGCCTGAACATCGACTTCCTGCTGGGTTATCTGAAAACCCTGCTGCCGCGTCGCCCGGACCTCAAGGTCATCATCACCTCGGCCACCATCGACCTGGAGCGCTTTTCCAAGCACTTCGACGATGCGCCGATTGTCGAGGTGTCGGGCCGCACCTTCCCGGTGGAGACCTGGTACCGCCCGCTGACCCTGGAGCAGGACGAGGAGGGCAACCGCGTCGAGGACGACCTGACCGTCGACCAGGCGATTCTCGCCACTCTCGATGAGATCGCCGCCTTCGAGCGCAGCGAGCGCAAGAGCCCCGGCGATGTGCTGGTGTTCCTGCCCGGCGAGCGCGAGATTCGCGACGCTGCCGACATGCTGCGCAAGGCCCAGCTCAAGCACACTGAAATCCTGCCGCTGTATGCGCGCCTGTCGCCGGCGGAGCAGCAGCGGATCTTCCAGTCGCACCCGGGCCGGCGTGTGGTGCTGGCGACCAACGTCGCGGAAACCTCGCTGACCGTGCCAGGCATTCGTTATGTGATCGATAGCGGCACCGCGCGCATCAGCCGCTACAGCTACCGGGCCAAGGTGCAGCGACTGCCGATCGAGGCGATTTCCCAGGCCAGTGCCAACCAGCGTAAAGGCCGGTGCGGGCGGGTCGAACCCGGTATCTGCGTGCGCTTGTACAGCGAAGAGGATTTTATCGGGCGCCCGGAATTTACCGACCCCGAGATTCTTCGCACAAACCTCGCGGCCGTAATCCTGCAGATGCTGCACCTGCGCCTGGGCGAGATCACCGATTTCCCGTTTATCGAGCCGCCGGACGGCAAGGCCATCAGCGACGGTTTCAACCTGCTGCAAGAGTTGTCCGCCGTTGACCGCAACAGCCAGCTGACACCGATGGGCCGCCAGTTGGCGCGTCTGCCGGTGGACCCACGCATGGGCCGCATGTTGCTGGAGGCAGCCAAGCTTGGCAGCCTGCAGGAAGTGCTGATCGTCGCCAGCGCCATGTCGATCCAGGACCCGCGCGAGCGTCCGCCGGAGCGCCAGCAAGCCGCCGACCAGGCTCACGCACAATGGAAGGACGCGGATTCGGACTTCGCCGGGTTGGTGAACCTGTGGCGGGGTTTTGAAGAGCAGCGCCAGGAATTGACCGCCAGCCCGCTGCGCAATTGGTGCCGCAAGAATTTCCTGAACTACCTGCGCCTGCGGGAGTGGCGTGACTCCCACCGCCAGTTGAGCCTGATCTGTCGCGACATGCAGTTGACCGTCAACAAAGAACCGGCGGACTTCCCGAAACTGCACAAGGCGGTGCTGTCCGGCCTGCTCAGCCAGATTGGCCAGAAGACCGAAGAGGGCGATTACCTCGGCGCGCGTCAGCGGCGTTTCTGGATTCACCCGTCGTCGGGTATTGGCAAGAAGCGTCCGCAATGGCTGATGACCGCCGAGCTGGTGGAAACCACCAAGCTGTACGCGCGGATGGTGGCCAAGATCGACGCCGACTGGATCGAGCCGTTGGCCGGGCACCTGATCAAGAAAAACCACTTCGAACCCCATTGGGAAAAGAAGCGCGGCCAGGTGGTGGCGTTTGAGCAGATCACCCTGTTCGGGTTGATCATCGTCGGGCGCCGGCCGGTGCATTACGGGCCGATTGATCCGGTGACGTCCCGCGAGCTGTTTATCCGCGAAGGCCTGGTGCGCGGCGAGATCCAGTCCCGGGCCCGCTGCCTGACGGCCAACCAGCAATTGCTGGAGCAGCTCGACGAACTGGAAGCCAAGGCCCGCCGGCGCGACATCCTGGCGGACGAAGAAACCCTGTACGCCTTCTACGACGCGCGCCTGCCGGCGGAGATTCACCAGACCGCGACCTTCGACAGTTGGTACAAGGTCAACAGCCAGAAAGACCCGCAGCTGTTGATCATGCGCGAAGAAGACGTGCTGGCCCGCGAGGCCAGTGAAGTCACCGCCGCCCATTACCCCGACACCTTGCACCTGGGCGACCTGGCCCTGGCCTTGAGTTATCACTTCGAACCCAACCATCCACGGGACGGTGTGACCCTGCGCGTGCCGGCGCCGCTGTTGCCGGCCTTGCCACCCGAGCGCCTGGAATGGCTGGTGCCGGGTGTGATCGAGGCCAAGTGCATTGCCCTGGTGCGCAACTTGCCCAAGGCCCTGCGCAAGAACTTCGTGCCGGTGCCGGATTTCGTCAAGGCGGCGTTGCAACGTATCGAGTTCGGCCAAGGCTCGTTGCCTCAGGCCTTGGGGCGCGAGCTGCTGCGCATGACCGGGGCACGGGTCAGCGATGAAGCCTGGGCCGAGGCTGCGCAGCAGGTGGAGAGCCACCTGAAGATGAACCTGGAAGTGGTCGACGGCCAGGGCAAGTTCCTCGGTGAAGGCCGCGACCTGGCCGAGTTGACCGCGCGTTTCGCCGAGGCCAGCCAAGCTGCGTTGGCGGTGCCGCAGACTGCGAAGAGCCAGCAGCCGGTGGAGGCCAAGGTGTTCGCGGCGGTGGCCGAGAAAACCCAGCAAAACATAGCCGGGCTTTCGATGACGGTGTATCCGGCCTTGGTCGAAGAAAACGGCACGGTCAAGGAAGGGCGTTTCTCTACCGCTGCCGAGGCTGAGTTCCAGCACCGTCGAGCCTTGCAGCGCCTGCTGCTGCAACAACTGGCCGAGCCGGCAAAGTTCCTGCGGGGCAAATTGCCGGGCCTGACCGAGTTGGGGTTGATGTACCGCGAGCTGGGGCGTATCGAAGCCCTGGTGGAAGACATTCTGTTGGCCAGCCTCGACAGTTGCGTGCTGGAAGGCGAAGCCAGCCTGCCGCGGGACGGCGCCGGCCTGGCCGCCCTGGCCGAGCGCAAGCGTGGCAGTTGGACCGAGCACGCCGAGCGCCAGGCGCGCCTGACCCTCGAAATTTTGAAACTGTGGCATGGCCTGCAAAAACGCTTCAAGGGCAAGATTGACCTGGCCCAGGCGGTGGCGCTGAATGATATCAAGCAGCAACTGAGCAATCTGGTGTACCCCGGCTTCGTACGGGAGACCCCGGCGCAATGGTTCAAGGAACTGCCGCGCTTCCTCAAGGCCATCGAGCTGCGCCTGGAGAAATTGCCAAGCCAGGTGCAGAAGGACCGGGTCTGGAGTACCGAGTTGGGCGGTTTGTGGAGCCAGTATCAGAACCGCCTGAACAAACACGCCCAGGAAGGCAAGCGCGACCCTCAGCTGGAGCTGTATCGCTGGTGGCTGGAGGAATACCGGGTTTCGCTGTTTGCCCAGCAGTTGGGCACCAAGGTACCGATTTCCGACAAGCGCCTGAGCAAGCAATGGAGCCTGGTCGAAGCGTGACCGACGTGCGGCAAGCAACGGTGGCGAGCGAGCTTGCTCGCGCTGGGCTGCGAAGCAGCCCCATAAGGTCTCTCTGAAACACCCGGGTCACTTTATTGGGGCCGCTTCGCGATCCAGCGCGAGCAAGCTCGCTCGCCACAGGGAAGGTGTTTGCGCGGGATAGGCGCCAAGTGTCCGATGTTGTGGCAAACTTCGCGGTTATAAATGCCGGGATCGTCGAGTTGGGCTGGTGCAGCCGTGGCGCGATGGAATAAAGCGTTTCCAGTTTGAAGGCCGCTGGGCGGCATAAAACTACTTACGGTTTGGTACGACGGTACCAATACCCTTCTGCCTGAACAGATTTAGAGGAACGACCGTGCATAACGTCGTCATCAGCGGCACAGGCCTGTACACCCCGGCCAACAGCATCTCCAACGAAGAGCTGGTGCAGTCTTTCAATGCTTACGTGCAACAGTTCAACCTGGATAACGCCGCCGCCATTGAACGCGGTGACGTGGAGGCCCTGACCGAATCCAGCGCCGCCTTTATCGAGAAGGCCTCGGGCATCAAGAGCCGCTTTGTTATGGACAAGGCCGGCATTCTCGACCCGCAACGCATGGCGCCACGCCTGCCAGAGCGCTCCAACGACGAATGGTCGATCCTCTGCCAGATGGCCGTCAGTGCTGCCGAGCAAGCCTTGCAGCGCGCCGGCAAGACCGCCGCCGATATCGACGGTGTGATCGTCGCCTGTTCCAACCTGCAGCGGGCGTACCCGGCGATTGCCATCGAAGTCCAGGAAGCGCTGGGTATCCAGGGTTTTGGCTTTGACATGAACGTGGCGTGTTCCTCGGCGACCTTCGGTATCCAGAACGCCGCCAACAGCATCCAGCTGGGCCAGGCGCGGGCGATCCTGATGGTCAACCCGGAGATCTGCACCGGCCACCTGAATTTCCGCGACCGCGACAGCCATTTCATCTTTGGCGATGCGGCCACCGCCGTGATCCTGGAGCGGGCCGACCTGGCCACTTCCGAGCATCAGTTCGACGTGGTGAGCACCAAGTTGCTGACCAAGTTCTCCAACAACATCCGCAATAACTTCGGCTTCCTCAACCGCGCGGCGGAAGAGGGGATTGGTGCCCCGGACAAGCTGTTCGTGCAGGAAGGCCGCAAGGTCTTCCGTGATGTCTGCCCGATGGTCGCCGAGTTGATCGGCAAGCACCTGTCGGAAAACCAGCTGAATGTTGGCGATGTGAAGCGTTTCTGGCTGCACCAGGCCAACCTCAGCATGAATCATCTGATCGTGAAGAAACTGCTGGGCCGCGAGGCTTCTGTGGAAGAGGCGCCGGTGATCCTCGATACTTACGCCAACACCAGTTCGGCGGGTTCGGTGATTGCGTTCCACACCTACCAGGACGACTTGCCCAAGGGCGCTGTGGCTGTGCTTAGCTCGTTTGGCGCAGGGTATTCGATTGGTAGCGTGATCCTGCGCAAACGCTGATCATGTTTTGAAATCGAGGTCTTGAATGGCAGCAGCGGACGACGCGCACCTGCTTGAACGATTGCTCAAGGGTGAGCAGCGGGCCTACAAGGAGTTGGTCACCACCTACCAGAGCGCGATGCGTGCCGTGGCCTATGCCATCGTTGGCCAGCGCCATGCCGATGAGGTGGTGCAGGACGCCTGGCTCTCGGTGGTGCGCAACCTGGCGAAGTTCGAGGGGCGTTCCAGCCTCAAGACCTGGCTGCTGACCATTACTGCCAACTCGGCAAAGGGCCGCTACAAGCAAAACCGCCGGGAAGTACTGCTCGATGACTTGCCGGCGCCCCATGGCACCATCGGTGATGATCGCTTTGTGCCCGACGATGGCCACTGGGCGGTCGCGCCGTTTGCCTGGCATCAGGACACTCCCGAAGCGCTGCTTACCGAAGACGAACTGCGTAATTGCCTGGAGCACACGCTGGCCAGTCTTTCCGAGCTGCAAAGCAGCGTACTGCTGCTGCGTGAGCGCCAGGGGCTGGAGTTGGAGGAGATTTGTAATCTTCTGACGCTATCGCTCTCCAATGTTCGTGTGCTGTTGCATCGAGCACGGCTTAAAGTCTTCGCCACGGTGGAGCATTTTGAGGAAACCGGCGAATGTTGACCTGTAAGGAACAAGTGGCACGTTCCAGTGACTATCTCGATGGGCAACTGACCTTTCGCGAGCGCCTGCTGGTGCGCCATCACCTGATGTTCTGCCCCAACTGCCGGCGCTTTATCCGGCAGATGCGCTTGATGCAGGCGACGCTGAAGATCCTGCCCGAGCCGCCTATCGCCGATGTTGATGCGTTGGCCGAACGCCTGGCCGCCGAGCGCTCCCGCGACCAATAATATCCATCACTTTTCACACTGAAACGACGCCCGCATCGACAAAAGATGCGGGCTTTTTTTTGCTCAAAAAACAACCAAGATGAAAAATATTTCATTTTTCTCGGGTGTTTTTACATTTTGTATCATCTGCCATTTTTACCAGTTTTCAGGGCTGGAGCCTTGATTTCCGTAGGCTCTGGCTTATTTCGAATGGCTATTAAAAAGTTCCCGAGTAACAAAATCTTTATGTTCCGGCAACCCGGCTGAAATATCCCCTCGCCAAGATCGCCCCCCAACACCAGCGGCTCTAAACCGCGTGTTTTACCAATGCACAAGACCATCAATTAGGGGAATTCTTCGATGATCCGCAAGCACTTCGCCGGTTTCGCGGCCAGCGCCTTGGCCCTGGCCGTTACCGCCCAGGCTTTCGCCGGTACTGTCACTACTGACGGTGCCGATATCGTTGTCAAAACCAAGGGCGGCCTTGAGGTTGCAACCACCGACCAGAATTTCAGCTTCAAGCTGGGTGGTCGTTTGCAGGCCGATTACGGCACGTTTGATGGCTTTTACACCAAGAATGGCAACTCGGCTGACGCCACATACTTCCGACGTGCCTACCTCGAATTGGGCGGCACGGTGTACAAGGACTGGAAATACCAGATCAACTACGACTTTTCCCACAACTCCGGCAATGCCGATGATGGCTACTTCGACGAAGCGTCCTTCTCGTACGTAGGCTTCAAGCCAGTGGTGATCCGCGCGGGTCGTTTCGACCAGGACTTCGGCCTGGAAAAAGCCACCAGTTCCAAATGGGTGACCGCCATCGAGCGTAACCTCGGTTATGAAGTCGCCGACTGGATCAACTCCCACGAGAACGGCATGGGCCTGCAGGTCAGCGCCGTGGTGGCTGACATGGCCTACCTGTCCTCCAGCGTGTCGTCCAAGGACATCAACGACAAGGACGGCAAAGGCGTGAAGCAGTTCAACGGCCGTGCCGTGTTTGCGCCGATGCACGACAGCGGCAACGTTTTGCACCTGGGTGTGGACGTGGCGGTGCGTGACCTGAAGGACACCTCGTTCGACTCGCGGATCCGTCCTCGCCTGGACGCTCGTGGCGTTGCCACCAACGGCGGTAACGATGCCGGGGCCAACGGCAACCGTGCGACCTTCGGCGGCGGTGTAGGGCTGGACTCCGGCAACCTGACCGCGAACGACGCCTACGACACCGACACGGTGTTCGGCGGCGAATTTGCCTTCGCCCGCGGTCCGCTGTCCCTGCAGGCCGAATACCTGAACCGCAAGATGAAGGCCGACAGCAGCGCTTATCAGGATGTGAAGGCCACGGGTTTCTACGGCCAGGTGGCCTACACGCTGACCGGCGAGTCCCGGGTCTACAAACTCGACGGCGCCAAGTTCGACACCATCAAGCCGCAGAACAAGCAGTTCGGTGCGTGGGAAGTGTTCTACCGCTACGACAACATCAGCGTTGACGACAAAAACGTGGTGCGTAACAGCGCGACCCGTGAAGTGGGTGACGCCAAGGCAAGCCTGAACACCATCGGTGTCAACTGGTACGCCAACGAAGCGGTGAAGGTGTCTGCCAACTACCTCAAGGTCAGCACTGACAAGATCCAGAACGCCAATGGCGACGACAGCGGCGACGCCATCGTGGCCCGCGTGCAATACGTGTTCTAGGCACCTGTAATACCGCTCCAAAGCGCTCTTTCTTCATCCGTCAAAGCGCTCCTCATTTGGTTTGCCCCGCCGTTTGGCGGGGCTTTTTTTTGCGCCGTGTCCTGTAGGCGCGAGCTTGCTCGCGAAGAACCCGAGATCACCGCGTTCTGTCAGAATGGTCGCGTTGTCGTTAACGATCATCGCGAGCACGCTCGCTCCTACACAAAGCCGTGACCGTCGGGGAATGGGATGCCGTTACAACGTTTGAATAACCTGTCCGAGATTGCGCCCGATGAATGGAACGCGTTGGTCCCCGTCGATCAGCCGTTTCTGCGCCATGCGTTCCTCAGTGCCCTGGAAGACAGCGCCAGCATCGGCCCGCACTCCGGCTGGCAGCCCGAGCATTTGCTGCATTATGAAGGTGGACGGCTGATTGCCGCGTTGCCCAGCTATCGCAAATGGCATTCCTATGGCGAGTACGTGTTCGACCACGGTTGGGCCGATGCCTGCGAGCGGGCGGGCATCGACTACTACCCGAAATTGCTGACGGCCGTGCCCTTCAGCCCGGTCAGCGGCCCGCGCCTGTTGGCCGCCAGCGCCGAGGACGGTTTCGAATTGCTTAAAAGCCTGCCCGGTTACCTGGAAATCGAAGGCCTTTCCAGCGCCCATATCAACTTTACCGACGCCCTCGCAGACACCGCACTGGCCCGGCAGCCGGGTTGGCTGCAACGCCTGGGCTGCCAGTTTCATTGGCAAAACCGCGGCTACCGCGACTTCCAGGACTTTCTCGACGCGCTGAGTTCGCGCAAGCGCAAACAGATGCGCAAGGAGCGCGAGCAAGTGGCGGGGCAGGGCATCGAGTTCGAGTGGCTGCAAGGCCATGAGTTGAGCGAGGCACAGTGGGATTTTGTCTACGCCTGTTACGCCAATACCTACGCCATACGCCGACAATCGCCCTACCTGTCCCGGAATTTTTTCAGCCTGCTGGCCGAGCGCATGCCCGAGGCGATTCGCGTGGTGCTGGCCAAGCAAGGCTCACGGCCGGTGGCCATGGCCTTCAGCCTGATCGGCGGCAACAGTTTTTATGGGCGTTACTGGGGCTGCCTGGCCGAGTTCGACCGGCTGCATTTCGAGACTTGCTTCTACCAAGGCATGGATTACGCGATTGCCCATGGCCTGCAGCGTTTCGACGCCGGCGCCCAGGGCGAGCACAAGTTGATTCGCGGGTTTGAGCCGGTGATCACGCACTCCTGGCATTACCTGCGACACCCGGGATTGAAGACCGCCGTGGCGGATTTCCTGGAGCGCGAAAGCGTGGGGATCCTGGCATATGCCGAGGAGGCGAGGGCAGCCCTGCCTTATCGGCAGGGCTGAACCTGTCTGGCTCAGGCGGTTTTTTCCGCGCCCAGCCATCGATAGGTAATGCCGCCGACCACTGCACCGAGGATCGGCGCCAGCCAGAACATCCACAACTGCTGCAGCGCCCAACCGCCGACGATCAGCGCCGGGCCGGTACTGCGGGCCGGGTTGACCGAGGTGTTGGTGACCGGGATCGAGATCAGGTGGATCAGCGTCAGCGCCAGGCCAATGGCAATGGGCGCGAAGCCCGTCGGCACACGACGGTCGGTGGCGCCGAGGATGATCAGCACGAACATGGCCGTCATCACCAACTCGCACACAAACCCCGCTGCCATCGAATAACCACCAGGCGAATGCTCGCCGTAGCCGTTGCTGGCCAGGCCCGAAGCCAGTTCGAACCCCGGCTTGCCGCTGGCTATGAAGTACAACAGTGCAGCGGCAACGACGCCGCCGATTACCTGGGACACGATGTACGCCGGTAACTCCCTGGCCGGAAATCTTCCGCCCACTACCAGCCCCACCGACACTGCAGGGTTCAGGTGACAACCGCTGATGTGCCCGATGGCAAATGCCATGGTCAGCACCGTGAGCCCGAACGCCAGGGCCACACCGAGCACACCGATCCCGACCGGGGACGATGCGGCCAGTACCGCACTGCCGCAGCCACCCAACACCAGCCAAAACGTACCCAGTCCTTCCGTAACGGAACGTTTGAACAGTGACATGAACACATCCTTAATAGATTGCTCTATCTGATTAACGGGTCTGTGATGCATCCCTGCTGCCTTAAATCAGGGCCCTCCTGGGGCCTGATTGGAGTACAGCAGGATTGTGTAGCAAGACCAGCGGGATAGAGAAAACTGTCAGAATTGTTCGGAATTGAGGTTGCAGTTAACCAACGGAATCAGTCTATTCCGACGAAGCCACCGGTCTGGTGTTGCCACAATCGCGCATACAAACCGCCGTGTGCGAGCAATTCGGCATGGCTGCCGGTCTCGGCGATCTGGCCTTTTTCCAGCACCACCAGCCTGTCCATTCTGGCAATGGTGGACAGCCGGTGGGCGATGGCGATCACTGTCTTGCCCTGCATCAGGGTTTCCAGGCTTTCCTGGATCGCCGCTTCGACTTCCGAATCCAGCGCGGAGGTGGCTTCGTCCATGATCAGGATCGGCGCATCCTTGAGCAGTACCCGGGCGATGGCAATGCGCTGACGTTGCCCGCCGGAGAGTTTCACCCCGCGTTCGCCGACGTGGGCGTCGAGGCCGGTGCGGCCCTCGGCGTCCGACAGCAATGGGATGAACTCGTCGGCGCGGGCCTTGTGCACGGCGGCCCAAAGCTCTTCGTCGGTGGCGTCCGGCTTGCCATACAGCAAGTTGTCGCGGATCGAGCGGTGCAGCAGCGAGGTGTCCTGGGTGATCATGCCGATCTGTTCGCGCAAGGTTTCCTGGGCGACGTCGGCGATGTTCTGGCCGTCGATCAGGATACGGCCGCCTTGCAGGTCGTACAGGCGCAACAGCAGGTTGACCAAGGTGGATTTGCCCGCGCCGGACGGACCGATCAGGCCGATTTTTTCACCCGGTTCAATCGCCAGGTTCAAGCCGCTGATGATCCCGCTCTTCTTGCCGTAGTGGAAATCCACCTGATCGAACCGCACCTCGCCATGGGGCACTTCCAGGCGCGGGGCATTTTCCCGGTCGGTCACTGCCAGCGGCTGGGCGATGGTTTTCAGGCCGTCCTGGACCATGCCGATGTTTTCGAAAATGCCGTTGACCACCCACATGATCCAGCCGGACATGTTGACGATACGAATCACCAGGCCGGTGGCCAGGGCGATGGCGCCCACCGAAATCAGGGATTGGGTCCACAGCCACAGGGCAAGGCCGGTGGTGGTGACAATCAGCAGGCCGTTCATGGTGGTAATCACGATGTCCATGCTGGTCACGACGCGGCTGGCCAACTGGGTTTTCTCGGTCTGCTCGACGATCGCTTCCCTGGCGTAGTTCTGCTCGAAATTGGTATGAGCGAACAGCTTCAAGGTGGTGATGTTGGTGTAGCCGTCGACGATCCGCCCCATCAGTTTTGAGCGTGCCTCGGAGGAGATGACCGAGCGCTCCTTGACCCGTGGCACGAAGTACCGCAGGGCCAGGCTGTAGGCGACGATCCAGGTGATCAGCGGGATCATCAGGCGCCAGTCGGCTTCGGCGAACAGCACCAGGGCGCTGATGGCGTAGATCGCCACGTGCCAGATCGCGTCCACGGCGGCCACTGCGGAGTCGCGCAGGGAGTTGCCGGTTTGCATGATGCGCTGGGCAATGCGCCCGGCGAAATCGTTCTGGAAGAAGTTCAGGCTCTGTTTGAGCACATAGCTGTGGTTTTGCCAGCGGATCAGGCTGGTCATGCCGGGGCTGATGGTCTGGTGCACCAGCAGGTCATGCAGGGCGCCGAAGATCGGGCGCAACAGCAGGGCGACCACGGCCATCCAGATCAGCTCGGTGGCGTGGATCTGGAAGAAGTTGGCGGGCGGCGTGCCCTGGGCCAGGTCGATGATGCGGCTCAGGTAGCTGAACAGCGCCACTTCGATCAGCGCGCCGATCAGGCCCACCACCAGCAAGGCGGTAAAGCTTGGCCATACCTGGCGCAGGTAATAGACGTAGAAGGGTAGGACTTTGTCTGGAGGGGCCGCGCTGGGAGGTTCGCGGAAGATGTCGATCAGTTGTTCAAAACGACGATAGAGCATTAGGTCTGACGCCCGCGCGGCGGGCTCTCCTGTTCAAATGCGCGCGACGCCTTGCGGGCCTCGCGCGAAACTCCCTGTAGCCTTCAGTCGATGCGCTTGGCCGACTTGATCAGGACAGGATCGATTGGCACGTTCTGCATGCCCTGTTTGGTGGTGGTCTGCGAGTTGACGATGATGTCGACCACGTCCATGCCCTTGACCACTTTGGCGAACACCGCGTAACCGGCATCACGGCCCGGGTCGAGGAAGGCATTGTCCGCAACGTTGATGAAGAATTGGCTGGTGGCGGAGTTCGGGTCGTTGGTACGCGCCATCGACAGGGTGCCGCGCACGTTATGCAGGCCGTTGCTGGCTTCGTTCTTGATCGGTGCTTCGGTCGGCTTTTGCGACATTTGCTGGGTAAAACCACCGCCCTGCACCATGAAGCCCGGGATTACCCGGTGAAAAATGGTGTTGGTGTAGAAGCCCTTGTCGACATAGGCCAGGAAGTTCTTGGTACTGATCGGGGCCTTGACCGGGTCCAGTTCGATCTCGATGTCGCCATTGGTGGTGGTGATCAAGACGTGGGGTGCCTTGGCGGGTTCGGCCGCCATCAGGTTGGCAGCGAACAGTACGGAACCGGCAAAGAAGGCGATTTTTTTCAGCATGGGTCAGTGATCCTGGGTTGTGGTTTCGACTGTCTTGAGAAAATCGAGCAGGGTGTTGTTGAAGCGTTCGGGTTGGTCCAGCGGCGTGGCATGGCGGGAATCCTCGATCACCACCAGCCGCGCATCGGGCAGCAGTTTTACATAGATTTCTTTCTGCGCCACGGGGGTGTAGTCGTGGTCGGCGCTGATGACCAGGGTTGGACAGGATATTTTCGAAAGTTGTTCCTGTACGCCCCAGCCAACAATCGCATCGAAGCTGGCGAGGTAAGCACGTTTGTCGTTTTTTGCCCAGCGTTCGGCCATCTTGCGCCGCAGTTCGGCTTGTTCGGGCTTGGGAAACAGCAGGCTGCCCAGGGCTTTGCCGATGGTGTTCAGGCTGAGGACGCGCGCCAGGCTCCAGCGCTTGGCCCACTGCCAATAGTCGCTGGCGCTGCGAACCTTGACCTGGGGCGCACTGTTGACGATGCACAGGCTCTTGAGCATTTGCGGCTCATCCACTGCCAGTTGAAAGGCGATCATGCCGCCCATGGACAGGCCGACCACGTGGGCCGGCGGCAAATGCAGGTGTTCGATCAAGGCCACCAGGTCGGCGGTGAAGCCGGCGATGCTGTAGCGCTCACGGGGTTTGTCGGAGCGGCCGTGACCGCGCACATCCACCACCACCAGGCGATAGTGTTGGGACAGCATGGGCACTTGCAGTTCCCAGTCCAGGCAACTGGAGCCCAGGCCGTGGATCAGGATCAGCGGCGCGCCGTGGCCATATTCCTCGTAATGCAGGGTGCAACCTTCATGTTCGAAATAGGCCACGTGAACTCCTTGTTCAGGCTTGCTGCGGTGCGGCGAATGGCGCGTCCAGTGGTGCAGTGTCGAAGGTGCGCAGCAACTCGACGAGAATCTGCGTGGCCGGGCCCAGGGGTTTGTCCTTGTTCGAGTAAAGATAGAAGGTCGGGTTGCGGCTGCCACCCCGTTCCAGGGGCAGTAGCTTGAGCAGGCCTTCCTTGAGTTCGCGTTCGATCAGGTGTCGCGGCAGCCAGGCGAAGCCCAGGCCGCTGCTGACGAAGGTGGCGGCGGTGGGCAGGCTGCCGACGGTCCAGCGCTGCTCGGCGCCGAGCCAGCCGACGTCCCGTGGCTGCTGGCGGCCGGAGTCGCGGATCACCACCTGCATGTGGCTTTCCAGATCCTGGAAGCTCAGTTCGCGGTGCAATTGATGCAGCGGATGTTCGGGGTGGGCCACGGCGACAAATTCGACGTCGCTCATTTCCGTACCGAGGTAACCGGGAATGATGAACCCGCTGATGGCGAGGTCGGCCATGCCGTCCATCAACAGCTCTTCGACGCCGGACAACACCTCTTCGCGCAAACGCACCCGGCAGCCACGGCTTTGCGGCATAAAGGCAGTGAGGGCGCGCACCAGGCGGGCGTTGGGGTAAGCGGCATCGACCACCAGCCGCACCTCGGCTTCCCAGCCTTGTTCCATATGGTGGGCCAGGTCTTCCAGTTGGCTGGCGTTTTTCACCAGTTGCCGGGAGCGGCGCAGCAGCACTTCACCGGCTTCGGTGAGCACGGCCTTGCGCCCGTCAATGCGCAGCAGCGGCACGCCGAGCTGATCCTGCATGCGGGCCACGGTGTAGCTCACCGAGGATTGCGAGCGGTGCAGCGCTTCGGCCGCCTGGGCGAAGCCGCCATGGTCGACCACGGCTTGCAAGGTGCGCCATTGATCAAGGGTAACGCGGGGCGCTTTCAAGATGAGCTCCTCTTGTCCTAAGCTGGCGGTCCTTATTGGAGACTGCCGAATGAGAAAATTCTGTTGTGTGCTGCTGGCGTTGCTGCCGTTGAGTGCGTTTGCATTCAGTACCGATGTGACGAAAGACATTCAGGGCGTGAAGATCGATTACAGCGCGTCAGACGTCGACAGCAATATCAGTTCGATCCAACTCACCAACTACGGCCCCAATGACGCGGAGTGCAAGGTACGCTTTACCAATGGTCCGGAAGCCCCGCGTACGCGCAAGGTCACGGTTGCAGCAGGGAAAACCACCAATACCACGGTCAAATTCAACCGTGCCGTTATCAAGATGCGTATCCAGCTCACCTGCGCACCGAAATAAGGCAAAAGCGGAGCTTGCGTACAGCAATACTCCGCTTATAAACAAATTTCTAGATGGGTTATAGCAGTTTTTTACGCTTTTTAATCGAACGGACCCTGTCTAACCTTCACTCCATCGCCTTACAGCATTCACCGATGGAGCTTACATAATCATGGCCCGTGTTCTGATCATCGAAAGCAGCGCCCGTCAGCAGGACTCAATCTCCCGGCAGCTGACCCAACAATTCATCAGCCAATGGAAAGTCGCCCATCCGGCTGATCAGATCACCGTACGAGACCTCGCCATCAACCCGGTTCCGCACCTGGATGCCAATCTGTTGGGCGGCTGGATGAAACCTGCCGAGCAGCGCAGCACGGTTGAGCAGGCCTCCCTGGACCGCTCCAACGAACTGACCGATGAATTGCTGGCCGCCGATGTGTTGGTGATGGCCGCGCCGATGTACAACTTCGCGATTCCCAGCACCCTCAAAGCCTGGCTCGACCATGTGCTGCGTGCCGGTGTGACCTTCAAGTACACCGCCACCGGCCCCCAGGGCCTGTTGACCGACAAGCGTGCCTTTGTGCTGACCGCCCGCGGCGGCATCCACGCCGGTGGCAGCACCGACCACCAGGAACCGTACCTGCGTCAGGTCATGGGCTTTATCGGCATCCATGACGTCACGTTCATTCATGCCGAAGGGGTGAACCTGGGCGGTGATTTCCAGGAGAAGGGTTTGAACCAGGCCAAGGCGTTGTTGGCCCAAGTGGCGTGAGATGTTAATCGTCAGATAATCGCCCGCTGTTTAGATAGCTCCACGCAACCCTTCAAGTACGCGTATCGAACCTCCCTTTGCACTTTTTGCTCCTGAGTGCTCCCGCCCGACTGACGCTTTTAGCGAGGTCGGGTTTTTTTTGCCTTGAGTTTCGTAACGCGCGGAAAACCGCTAATGTCGCGCCCATTCAAAATGAGGCGAGCATGGGCTATCTACTTGTTGTGACGCTGATCCAGGCGTTTTCCTTCAGCTTGATCGGCGAATACCTGGCCGGTCACGTCGACAGTTATTTCGCGGTGCTGGTGCGTGTACTGTTGGCCGGGCTGGTGTTTATCCCGCTGACCCGCTGGCGCTCGGTGGAGCCGGCGTTCATGCGCGGCATGCTGTTGATCGGCGCACTGCAGTTCGGCGTGACCTACGTGTGCCTGTACCTGAGCTTTCGCGTACTGACGGTGCCGGAGGTGTTGCTGTTCACCATCCTGACACCGTTGCACGTGACCTTGATCGAAGACGCCCTGAACCGCCGCTTCAACCCGTGGGCGCTGGTGGCCGCACTGGTGGCGGTGGCGGGGGCAGCGGTGATTCGCTTCGACCAGATCACCCCGAACTTCTTCATGGGCTTCCTGCTGCTGCAACTGGCCAACTTCACCTACGCCGCCGGGCAGGTGCTTTATAAGCATCTGGTGGCCCGTCATCCGAGTGATCTGCCGCATTACCGGCGCTTTGGCTACTTCTACCTCGGCGCGTTGGCGGTGGCGTTGCCGGCGTTCCTGATGTTCGGCAAGGCCAACTACCTGCCGGAAGCGCCGTTGCAGTGGGGCGTTTTGGTGTTCCTCGGTCTGGTCAGCACGGCACTGGGTATGTACTGGTGGAACAAGGGCGCGTGCATGGTCAACGGTGGCACGTTGGCGGTGATGAACAACCTGCATGTGCCGGTGGGGTTGTTGCTGAACTTGCTGATCTGGAATCAGCATGAACCGTTGGGCAGGTTGCTGCTGGGCGGTT
Organism: Pseudomonas sp. D4002; assembly: GCF_013385665.1. Lineage (NCBI taxonomy): Bacteria > Pseudomonadati > Pseudomonadota > Gammaproteobacteria > Pseudomonadales > Pseudomonadaceae > Pseudomonas > Pseudomonas sp. D4002. The sequence continues at coordinate 44,628 of NZ_JACAPN010000025.1, read as the reverse complement.
TGGTGATTCTCGGGGCGGTGTGGATCAGCCGGCTGGGCCTGCGGTCGTCGGCGCCAATTGCGTCAGCAAAAAATCAATGAATGCGCGGGTCTTTTGCGGCACGCGTCGCGCTGACGAATAAACCGCATTGATGGTGATTGCCGGCGCCTGCCATTCGCAGAGCACCGGCACCAGGCGCCCGGCGCTCAGGGCGTCTTCGACGATAAAGTCCGGCAACAGCGCGATGCCCATCCCGGCCTCTGCCGCCTGGGCCAGCAGGTCGCCGTTGTTGGCGTGCAGAGGGCCGGTAACGTTGACCCGCTGGGTTTCCTGGCCCTTGCTCAATTGCAGGCTGACGCCGCTTTGCAGATACCCATAATTGAGGCACTGGTGCTGGCGCAGGTCTTGCGGGGTCTGCGGTATGCCCGCGCGTGCCAGGTAGGCTGGCGCAGCCACCATGATCCGTGGCGCAGGTGCCAACTGGCGGGCGATCATCGTTGAGTCGGGCATGCTGGCGATGCGGATGGTCACGTCGAAACCACCGCGTACCGGGTCGACCTGTTGGTCGCTGAGCACCAGTTGCAGCTCGATATGCGGATGCTGTTCATGGAACAGCGGAATCAACCGCCCCAGGCGATGCAGCCCGAACGACATCGGCGCATTGACCCGCAACACGCCCCGTAGCTCACCGATACCATCCCGGGCCCGCTGTTCGGCTTCGTCCAGGGCGGCCAGTACTTCACGCGCAGCTTCAAAATACTCGGCCCCGGCCTCCGTCAAATGCAGGCTGCGGGTGGTGCGCTGAAGCAGTTGCACGCCTATGGCTTCTTCCAGCGCCTGAATCTGTTTGCTGACTTTTGAGCGCGGTACGTCCATGGCTCGCGCGGCGGCCGCGAAGCCGTTCTCGCCGACCGTGACGACAAACGCCCGCATGCATTCGATACGGTCCATGATTGTACCTTTTTTAGAATCAATGATTCTCTATTTTAGGTAATTGTCTCGATTTTATCCATCCCATAAAGTTACTTCCAAGCCGCCAGCCAAGCTTCACAGCGGCGCTGAACGCACCTCTTACCGAATCGAAACCATTAAAAGGAAGTCACCATGTCTATTCGCGAATTGCTCAACCCAACCAACTCCACCCTGATCCTGATCGACCACCAGCCGCAGATGGCCTTTGGCGTGCAGTCGATCGATCGCCAGACCCTGAAGAACAACACGGTGGCGCTGGCCAAGGCCGCCAAGATCTTCAACGTACCGACCATCCTGACCTCGGTTGAGACCAAGAGCTTCAGCGGCTATATCTGGCCGGAGCTGCTGAATGTGTTCCCGGACCAGCAGCCGATCGAGCGCACCTCGATGAACTCCTGGGAAGACAAGGCGCTGGTGGCCGCGGTGAAGGCCACCTGGCGCAAGAAGCTGATCATGGCGGCCCTGTGGACCGAGGTGTGCCTGAACTTCCCGGCCCTGGAAGCCCTGGCCGAAGGCTACGAGGTGTACATCGTCACCGACGCCTCCGGCGGCACCAGCAAAGAAGCGCATGACATGTCGGTGCAACGGATGATTCAGGCGGGCGCGGTACCGGTCACCTGGCAGCAAGTGCTGTTGGAATACCAGCGTGACTGGGCTCACAAGGAAACCTACGACGCGGTGATGGGCCTGGTACAGGAGCACAGCGGCGCTTACGGCATGGGCGTGGATTACGCTTACACCATGGTTCACGGCGCGCCGCAGCGTCAGGTCAAGTAAGGTCCAACGCAAAAAAAACGGCACAACTCGGGTTGTGCCGTTTTTTGTTGTTACATCACTGCCTTTTCCGCCGGGGGCAGGTGACTGGCCCCCAGCACCGCCGGCAACATCCCCGCCCGCAAGTCACCGCCGCTCGGCTGCTGGTACAGGCTCAAACCAAATTCCGGCAGCACCGCCAGCAGGTAGTCGAAGATATCGCCCTGGATCCGCTCGTAGTCGGCCCATGCGGTGGTGCGGGTGAAGCAGTAGATCTCCAGCGGGATGCCTTGGGCGGTGGTCTGCATCTGCCGCACCATGCAGGTCATGTTCGGCTGGATCTCCGGATGGCTTTTCAGATAGGCCAAGGCATACGCGCGGAAGGTGCCGATATTGGTCATGCGTCGGCGGTTGGCGGACATCGCCGCGACATTGCCCTGGGCTTCGTTCCAGGCCTTGAGCTCGGCCTTCTTGCGGCTCATGTAGTCGGTCAGCAGGTGTACCTTGGTGAGCTTCAGCTCTTCGTCGTCGCGGATGAAACGCACGCCGCTGGCGTCGATATACAGGCTGCGCTTGATCCGCCGGCCACCGGAGGCCTGCATGCCGCGCCAGTTCTTGAACGACTCGGACATCAGGCGCCAGGTGGGAATCGAGACGATAGTCTTGTCGAAGTTCTGCACTTTGACGGTGTGCAGGGTGATGTCTACCACGTCACCGTCGGCGCCGACCTGGGGCATTTCGATCCAGTCGCCGACCCGCAGCATGTCGTTGCTGGTCAATTGCACGCTGGCGACGAACGACAGCAGGGTGTCCTTGTAGACCAACAGAATCACCGCCGACATTGCACCCAGACCGGAAAGCAGCAGCAGTGGCGAGCGGTCGATCAACGTGGCGACGATGATGATGGCGCCAAACACGAACAGCACCATTTTCGCCAACTGCACGTAGCCCTTGATCGAGCGGGTGCGGGCGTGTTCGGTGCGGGCATAGATGTCCAGCAGGGCGTTGAGCAGTGCACTGATCGCCAGCACCATGAACAGAATGGTGAACGCCAGGGCGACATTGCCGATGAACAGGGTGGCGGTCTTGCTCAGGTCCGGCACCAGGTACAGGCCGAACTGGATCACCAGCGACGGCGTCATCTGCGCCAGGCGGTGGAAGACTTTGTTGTGCCGCAGGTCGTTGAGCCAGTGCAGCGCGGGTTGCCGGCCCAGCAGCTTGACGGCGTGCAGGATGAGGTAGCGGGCCACTCGTCCGAGCAGCAATGCCACTACCAGCAACACCACCAGCGCAAGGCTGGAATGCAGCAGCGGGTGTTCGTCGAGGGTGCCCCAAAGGTCTTTGACGTTGAGCCAGAGCTGTTTGATATCCATGGGTAAACGCGATTCTTCTGTAAGACGTGACGGGCCGATTAGAGCATTTAAGTACGTCAAAGTTGTGGTTGTGGACAAATCCCCTGACAAAAAAGCGCCTGATTAACCCAGTTCGCGTAAAGAAACTCGGCCTGAGCGCCCGAAACCGTTACCCTATGCAGCTGTTTTTTTGTATTTCTTCGAGGTAGCACCCGTGTTTTCCCAATTCGCCCTGCACGAACGCCTGCTCAAAGCCGTGGCCGAGCTTAAATTTGTCGAGCCAACGCCTGTGCAAGCAGCGGCCATCCCGCTCGCGCTCGAAGGGCGTGACCTGCGGGTGACGGCTCAAACCGGGAGTGGCAAGACCGCCGCTTTCGTCCTGCCGATTCTTAACCGTCTGATCGGCCCGGCGAAAGTCCGTGTCAGCATCAAGACCCTGATCCTGCTGCCGACCCGCGAACTGGCCCAGCAGACCTTGAAGGAAGTGGAGCGCTTCTCGCAGTTCACTTTCATCAAGTCCGGCCTGATCACCGGCGGCGAAGACTTCAAGGTCCAGGCCGCCATGCTGCGCAAGGTGCCGGACATCCTGATCGGCACCCCGGGCCGGATGATCGAACAACTGAACGCCGGCAACCTGGACCTCAAGGAAGTTGAAGTCCTGGTGCTCGACGAAGCCGACCGCATGCTCGACATGGGCTTTGCCGACGACGTGCAGCGCCTGGTGCAAGAGTGCGTCAACCGCCAGCAGACCATGCTGTTCTCGGCCACCACCGGTGGTTCGACCCTGCGCGAGATGGTCGCCAAGGTCCTGAACAACCCTGAGCACCTGCAGGTCAACAACGTCAGCGACCTGAACTCGACCACCCGTCAGCAGATCATCACTGCTGACCACAACGTGCACAAAGAGCAGATCCTCAACTGGTTGCTGGCCAACGAGACCTATCAGAAGGCTATCGTGTTCACCAACACCCGGGCCATGGCCGACCGCATCTACGGTCGCCTGGTGGCTCAGGAGTACAAGGCGTTCGTCCTGCACGGTGAGAAAGACCAGAAGGACCGCAAGCTGGCCATCGACCGCCTCAAGCAAGGCGGCGTGAAGATCCTGGTCGCCACCGACGTTGCCGCCCGCGGCCTGGACGTGGATGGCCTGGACATGGTGATCAACTTTGATATGCCCCGCAGCGGCGACGAATACGTACACCGTATCGGTCGTACCGGGCGTGCCGGCAACGATGGCCTGGCGATCTCGCTGATCTGCCATGGCGACTGGAACCTGATGTCGAGCATCGAGCGCTACTTGAAGCAGTCGTTCGAGCGCCGCACCATCAAGGAAGTCAAAGGCACCTACGGCGGGCCGAAGAAGGTCAAGGCATCGGGCAAGGCCGTTGGCGTGAAGAAGAAAAAGGTCGACGCCAAGGGCGACAAGAAGAAGGCCGGTGCCAAGTCGCCGACCAAGCGCAAGATTGCCAACCGTCCAAAGACCGACAACCTGTCGTTGGTCAGCAAGGACGGCATGGCGCCTCTGAAGCGCCGCAAGCCGGAAGCACCGGCTGCCGAGTAAGGCTTGAGCCATAAAAAAACCGGACAATGTCCGGTTTTTTTTCGCCTCAGTTTTTAGTTTTGTCGGTCGCCTCATTGAGTTCCGTGAGGCGCTGGTCGATCAGTTGGCACTTGTCGGGCAGGTCTGCGCTGGCGGTTTCCAGCTTCATGTTCTGCAGTTCTTCGTTGATCTCCTTGGCCTTCTCTGGATTCTGCTGGGTGAGCTCGGTCACCTTCTTGGCCAGTTGCTCACGTTTGGCGGTGGCCTCTTCCGGCGTGCAGGCCCAGGCGGGCAGGGCGGCAAGCAGCGTGGCCGCCACGGTCATATTCAGCAGGGTTTTCATAATTCGGACCTCCATGGCGATGATGTTCGGTTGAGGGCCGCGAGCGCTTAAAAGTTCAGCGAAATTGCGCCTGTCCACTAGGCTGAACGGACGATGGCCCGGCATGTCACACCTTTGAAGGGCCTATTTCGTGTGCCTTCAGGAGGAATCAGGATGACGACTTACGATTGGGATTTGATCGAACGATTGCTGCATGAGGTACAGAACGGTGGCGCCAACTTCGCCCCGCGCAAATATGCCGAGGAGGAAGCCGCTGAAAGGGCTAATGCTAGAGAGCCCATCGGTAACCTTGATAAGTTCAAAAAGACCGCAGCGGATTACGAGGCGTTGTTGTTCAAGCACGGCTTTATTGAGTCGAGGTCAGAGGAAGAGTGCGGCAATGGGGAGAATTTCAAATTGACCCCGCGCGGCTCACAGCTGCTGAGCCTGATCGACAGCAGCATCCCCGGCAATAATCACCCCCGGCAGGTGCTGGACGAACAGGCGGATGCGCTGGATCCGGCGACGTTTGATGAAGTGGCTTCGAAAGCACAGATTGCCTGATGTCTACGGGGTGCCAGCCTTCAGGCATTTAAGGGCCTTGAAATCGCTGCGCACCTTGTCGATCTTCTGCGTGAGCTTCTGGCGTTGCGGCACTGTGCTTTCCGCCATCAGGTCGACGATCAGGCTGCGGGCTGCGGTTTCGGTCTGGGCGTAGGCCTGGCGATATTCAGGAGTCCACAGGCTTTCGCGGTTCACCAGCAGTTGCTCGATCTTCTGAGGGAAATCGCTGCTGTGGCGATCTTTGACCGCTGCGATAAAGAGCGTTTGCCAGTGGGCGCGGTTGCCAATCCATTGTTGGTTCTGCTCACCCAAGGCGATCGACCAGGCGGTGACGCGATTCTGCTGGCTGGCACTTAACGGCCCGAGCCACGCATCGAGGCGCTTATTCATGCGCTCGGCGCGTTCCTTGATCTGCTGCTCGAGGGGCGGTTTCAGGTATTCGTCCTGACGCTTGCGCAGGTCCTTGGCGAACGCTTGCTCCATATCCTGTACTTGCTGGTCGTCCAGCCCCTGCAGTAGCTCGACGGCGGACGGCGTGATCGCCCGGGCGCTCTCGGCAATAGCTTGTTTGGCTTCGGCGGTACGGGTTTGCAGGGCGGCGTCAGTCACCTGGTTGGTGTCGACCATCTGTTGCAGGCGATCGAGCCAGTCCAGGTAGCCCGGCAATTGTGTGGTGCAATGCCAGGCCAGGTGTTCCTTGAGTGTGTCGTTGAACCAGCTCTTCTGCCCGGCGTTCATTTCCAGGTAGTCGCTGAGGGTCCAGGGGATGATCACATCCAGATTGCGATAGGCCAGGCCCACCCGATTGCAGCCGGCAAGCACCAGGCTGAGGGTCAGCAACATCACCAGAAATTTTAACCGACGCAGCATGAGCGAGTCCTTGCGCAGACGAGAGTATTGCATCTGAACCCGTCAGGGCAGCGACAGTTCAGCCCATCAATAAAACGCCCGCTCGGCCTTCAGGGTCAACAGCCCGTCGCATTGCGAGTTGTGTCCGGAGTAGGCCGAGCAATCGCCGCCGCTGAGGCTGGAGTCGCTGTAGATCAGGTTCAGGTCGACGCCCATCCATGGCCTGGAAAATTGTACCGACCAGTCGCTGAAGCTGCGGATCGAGCTGCCATCGGCCACCGAGACCGGGGTGCCGAGCTGGTGGGTGGTGTATTTCATGCTGACGCCGATGCCGAACGGCTTGGTGCCGCCGAGGTCGGCGAACAGGGTGCTGTCCTGCCGGTCCGGGTCGTTGCTGAAGGAGGCGCCGAAGCGATTGCCCAGCAAGGTCAGGCCGCCGTAGAACTCCTGGCTGTCGAGGGGGCTCAGCTTGGGATAGCTGTAGTGAATCATCCCCAGTTCATAACCCAGGGTCTGGTCGAAGGGGCGTTTGAAACCCAGGTAGGAGTCGACTTCCAGGTTGCTGGTCGGGGAAATGCCCATGCTCGGTGAGAATTGGCCGAGGTACAGGCCGCTGCCGTGGCTCAGGTCCAGGCCGCCATGGAACGAGTCGCTCCCGGGCGCCGTGGGCTTTACCAGGCCTTGAGCCATGCTTCGGCTGGGTGTCGTGCCCAATTTCAGGTCGAAATCACCCAATTCACGCTGGAAAACCTGCGCTTCGGCGAGGGGGCTGGCCAACAGGGCACCGGCCAGGAATATGCAGGATTTGAGCATGCTTCACTCCATGAAAAGCGAGGAGCAGTAACGGGAAATATCAGGCAAATGCCCGATCTAGACGTGTGCAAGCATACCGGCGATGGTTCGCAGATGAGGCCCGTTCGTCGATTGGCGTAATAAAGGGGTGTATCAGGGGGTAGTGCGGGCTCTAGTCCTAGCGCCTTGAAAGGCAAAGCGCATAGGGACCAGGTGTAATGCGCGAGTCTTACTTTTTACCCAGGGTGATCTGCTTGGACGGGCCGAAAGTCTGGCCGCTTACGCCTTTGGCAATCTGCTGGATTTCGCCGCCCTGCTTGAGGAATGCAGCAATTTGGCTGTTGATCGATTCGCTGGTTTCAACGGCGGGAGCTGGCTTTGCTTTGCTGTTGGATGCTTTTACGCGCATGGCGGCCACTAACCTGTAGAGAATTAACTTGGCCATGCATCGTACATGAAATGCTTGACAATTGCTTGGCAAATATCCCCCTGAAATATACGCAGGGTTTATGATTCGCCTGGATTATTAAGTGAAATACTCACCTAACTTGCTGTTTTAACTCGAATCCCTCGAGGAAATCCGGCCGTGGGTACTGGCCGGATTCAGCCCGATGACCTGACGAGCGGGGCGCTTCTCGGCAAACCCATGATTTTTCAGGCCTGTACGCCGGTACGCGGGACCGCCGTCGTCAACTCGGGTAGAATGCCGCCCACGCAATGAGGGTATTTGAGATGGCTTTAGTCGGGCGCTACAACAGCTTGCAAGTGGTTAAACACACCAACTTTGGTTTGTACCTGGATGGTGATCAAGAGGGCGAAATCCTCTTGCCCAACCGATATATCCCCAAAGATATTCCCAGTGAAGATGAAGACTGGCTCAACGTTTTCATTTATCTGGACAGCGATGACAAACTTATCGCGACCACCGAAAAACCAAAAGTACAGGTGGGTGAATTTGCCAGTCTGAAAGTGGTTGAAGTCAACAGTATCGGTGTATTCCTCGATTGGGGCCTGCCCAAGGATCTGCTGCTGCCTTACTCCGAAGAAAAGCGCCAGCTGACCGCCGGTGAGTATTGCGTGGTACACGTCTACCTCGACAAACACACCAAGCGCATCACCGCCACCGCGCGCCTTGACCGCTACCTGGACAAGACTCCGGCCACCTACAAGGTCGGCCAGGAAGTTGACTTGCTGGTGGCCGAAGCCACCGACATGGGCTTCAAGGCCATCATCAACAACAAGCACTGGGGCCTGATCCACAAGAACGAAGTGTTCAAGTTCCTGCGCCCGGGCAAGGAAGAGAAAGGCTTCATCAAGGAAATCCGCGCCGACGGCAATATCAGCCTGAGCCTGCAGCCTGTGGGTGAAGAAGCGGCCTCCAGCCTGAACTCGAAGATCCTCGCCAAGTTGCGTGACAACAACGGCACCTTGCCGGTCAGCGATAAAAGCGATCCAGCAGTGATCAGCAGTTTGTTCGGTGTCAGCAAGGGCAACTTCAAGAAGGCCATCGGTGCCCTCTACAAGCAGGGTCACATCGTGATTCACGCGGATCGCATTGAACTAAGCTGATCGCGGTTTGCTCTTTTGTAGGAGCGAGGGGGACGCCTGGTTCTTGCTCGCGAAGAACGTCAAGGCAACGTGTTCATTCAGACTGGGCGCGTTATCGTTGACGACCATCGCGAGCAAGCTCGCTCCTACAAAGGTCACGACGATGTGCAGGAAAACACTCTTCGCCTACCTCGGCACCTTGCTCGCCTTTCTGATTCTTGACGGCCTTTGGCTCAGCGTCCTCATGGGGCCGACCTACAAAGCGCTGCTCGGCCCGCTGATGCTCGATCAGCCGCGCCTGTTCCCGGCTGTGGCGTTCTATCTCCTCTATGTATTTGGTTGTCTGGTGTTTGTCGTCCTTCCGGCTTCGGCGAGCGGCGGCTGGCAACGTGCCGCGCGGCTTGGCGCGTTGCTGGGGCTGGTGGCTTACGGCACCTATGACTTGAGCAATTGGGCGACCTTGCAAGGCTGGTCTGCCGGGCTGGCCGTTATGGACATCGCTTGGGGCACCTTTCTGAGTGCGGTTTGCTGCACCGTGGGCTATCAATGTGCACGCAGGGTGCACAATTGATTGTGTACAGGAATCATCTGCACCATCCCTGAGCGAAGCTGCACTGTCTATCTCCGGATAGTCCCGCGTACCAGAGGGATTGTGCCGAATTTCATTCGATTGGCACGCATTCTGCTCATCAACTCGTATACAAACCATGCCGCCTCCCGTACGCACTCCCGTCGCGGGTGGCAGGCCGGTATTTACGAGGAGCCCTGCGATGACCGAACAATTGCCCAAAGGCTATAGCCCGCGCCTGTACAACCAGGACTTGGGACCGCTGCCGCAAAAATGGAACTGGTACAACATCTTCGCCTTCTGGATGAGCGACGTGCACAGCGTCGGCGGTTACGTATTCGCCGCCAGCCTGTTTGCCCTGGGGCTGGCGAGTTGGCAGGTGTTGATTGCCTTGCTCGCCGGGATCTGCATTGTGCAATTGATCGCCAACCTGGTGGCCAAGCCGAGCCAGCAGGCGGCTGTGCCGTACCCGGTGATCTGCCGGTTGGCCTTTGGGGTTTTTGGGGCGAACATCCCGGCAGTGATTCGCGGCTTGATCGCGGTGGCCTGGTATGGGATCCAGACGTACCTGGCATCCAGCGCACTGATCATTGTGGTGCTGCGCTTTTTCCCACAGATGGCGGTATACGCAGAGCCGCACTTTGCCGGCCTGTCGTACCTGGGCTGGTTCGGTTTCCTCAGCCTGTGGACGCTCCAGGCGCTGGTGTTCTGGGCGGGCATGGAGTCCATCCGTCGTTTCATCGACTGGGCGGGGCCTGTGGTCTATGCGGTGATGTTTGCCCTGGCAGGCTGGATCGTCTGGAAGGCTGGCTGGGCCAATATCAGCTTCACCCTGGCGGAAAAATCCCTCTCAGGCTGGCAGGCGTTTGGCCAAATCATCGTGGCAACCGCGTTGGTGGTGTCGTACTTTTCCGGGCCGACCTTGAACTTCGGTGATTTCAGCCGCTACTGCCGCACGATGAAAGACGTGCGTCGAGGAAATTTCTGGGGCTTGCCGGTAAATTTCCTGGCGTTCTCCCTGGTCACCGTGGTGATCGTCTCGGGCACCTTGCCGGTGTTCGGCGAAATGCTCCACGACCCGATTGCCACCGTTTCGCGCATCGACAATGACATGGCTGTGTTGCTGGGGGCGTTCGCCTTTGTCACTGCGACTATCGGCATCAACATCGTGGCCAACTTCGTCTCGCCCGCCTTTGATTTCGCCAACGTGGCACCGAGCAAAATCAGCTGGCGTGCCGGTGGAATGATTGCGGCGGTGGCCTCAATCTTCATCACCCCATGGAACCTGTTCAACAACCCGCTGATGATCCACTACACCCTCGATATCCTCGCCGCGTTTATCGGGCCGTTGTTCGGGATTCTGCTGGTGGATTTCTACCTGATCAAAAAACAGAAGATCGACGTGGATGCGCTGTTCGATGACAGCCCGAGCGGGCGCTACTACTTTGACGGCGGCGTGAACTGGACGGCGGTCAAGGCACTGGTGCCCGCGACGCTGGTAGGCGTCGCGATCACCTTCACCCCGGCGCTGCAGGGCATGGCCAATTTCGCCTGGTTTACCGGCTGCTTCCTGGGTGGGCTGTTTTTCCTGGTGTTGGCGCGGCGTGAACAGGTTCGCGCGCCTGTGTCGATGGTTGCCGGCTGACCAGCACCGATCCGGCCACCAACAAACCGGCGCCTGCTACCACCAGCGCCGGTTGCAGGCCACCGCTGAGGTGGCTGCTCACCGACGCCAGCAACGGACCGCTCAATTGGCCGATCGCAAAGCTGGCGGTCAGCAACCCGGTGCTGCGCTGGTAGCCGTGGGGGGCGACCTCACGCAAGCGCGCCATCACCAGTTGCATGCACGCCAGGAATGGCCCACCGCACAGCAACACCCCCAGCGCCAGCCCCCAACCGTTGCCCAGCAGGCAGGCAAACACGCCTGCCGCTTGCAGCCAAAGGGTTGTCATCAGCCAGCGACGGGTGGTGTCCGGGTCCTTGCGGCGCAAACTTGCCGCCACCACGCCAATCGCGGCAGCCAGGCCAAAGCAGGGCCAGAACAGGTCTGCTTGCCATGCGCCCTTGAATTGCGCGCTGGCCATCTGTGACAGGAATGTCGCCGGGATGATGTAGCCAAGGCCATACAACACGTAGATCCAGCACAGATGTGTGATGCTGCCGTTGCTGGCCACGTCGGTGTGGCTGGCAACGGGCGAGTCGGCAGCGGAAGGCTTGGGCAGGAACGGCAGGATTGCCAGCAGCATGACCAGGGCGACTACCCCATACACCAGCCACAAGGTTGCAGAGTCTTGCCCCAACAGGTTGGAGCCCAGCGCCAGCAACCCGGTCAACAGAATCCCCAGCCCCGGCCCCGCAAATACCAGCGCACCCAGGCGTGGGCGCCCGGCCGCAATGGCCAGCGGCTGGCTCAGGCTGGTAATCATCACCAGCGCCCAGGCACTGGCTACACCGGTACCAAAGCGCAACAACAGATGCGGCCAGAACACGTGGGCCCAGTACGACGCCAGGGTCAGCAGCACACACAGCCACAGCCCACCGTACAAACGCCCGCGTACATGATGATGGCTGCGGGCAAAGATCGAATCCACCGCACCGACGAAATAACCCAGGTAGTTGGCCGCCGCAATCAGGCCGGCGCCGGTCAGGTCGATCTGCCCTTCACTGAGCAAATGCGGCATTTGCGGGGTGAGCGCGAATCGACCTATGCCCATGGCCATCATCAGGGCGATAAAGCTGGCGAGTAAGCGGATCAGCGGTGACATGGTGGTTTTTCCTGGGAGCAGCGAGTGACCATCAGGCTAAAGCGGATTGACTTTCTTTAAAAATGAATAATAGTGAGTAACTTGTTCAGTTTTGGAGAATGGTGATGGAATTCAGTCAATTGCGGATTTTCCAGGCCGTGGCCGAGGAAGGCTCCATCACCCGTGCCGCTGAGCGCTTGCACCGGGTGCCGTCCAACCTGTCGACCCGGCTTAAACAGATGGAAGAACAACTGGGCGTCGAACTGTTCGTGCGCGAGCGCCAGCGCTTGCAGCTTTCTCCTGCAGGCAAAGTGCTGCTGGACTACAGTGCGCGCCTGCTGGCCCTGCATGACGAAGCCCATGGCGCGGTGCAGGGCGGGCAACCGGCTGGAGACTTTGTGCTCGGCAGCATGTACAGCACGGCGGCGATTCATTTGCCCAAGCTGCTGGCGCGTTACCACAAGGCGTATCCGATGGTGAACCTGCAGGTGCAGTCAGCTCCCAGCGGTGAACTGCTGGAAGGCTTGATCACCGGGCGCCTGGACGCCGCATTGGTGGATGGGCCGTTGACCCTGGCCACCCTCGACGGCGTGCCGCTGTGCGAAGAGCGCCTGCTGCTGATCTGCGAGGCGGATCATCCGCCGGTGCGTGGGCCGCAGGATGTTGCCGGCCGTTCGGTGTTCACTTTCCGACGCAGTTGTTCTTATCGGGCGCGCCTGGAAGCCTGGTTTTCCCACGATCGCGTGGCCATGGGCCGGGCCATCGAGATCGAGTCCTACCAGGGCATGCTGGCCTGTGTAATCGCCGGTTCCGGCGTGGCGTTGATGTCGGAATCGATGCTCGACAGCCTGCCGGGCAAGGACAGCGTGTCCATTCATCCGCTGGCCGAGCCTTTTGCCAGCGCCACCACCTGGTTGATGTGGCGCAAGGGCATGCTCGGCGCTAACCTCAATGCGTGGATTGACCTGCAGCAGGAGGGCAAGGTGCTACCGGAAACCGAAACCCGAGCGATTGCTTGAACGATCCGTCAGGATTTTGATCAATTCAGTAATAGTTCGTTGTGGTTTCGTTCAAGCAATACGTAAGACTTAAGACTACTATCTGTAGGAAGCGGCCACAGAATTCCAGCCGCTCGGCATTACCCCAAGGGGGCACCATGAAAGAGAAACTGCAAAACTGGCTGCACGACCTCGGCGTCGCACTCGGCTTGATCGAGCCACCGCTGCAACCGGTGCCAATCCGCACCGATGACGAGCAGCGTCGCCCGCGTCGCAGGTAAGTCCTGGAAAGCGCTCAAGCATGTTTGTTTGGGCGCGGCCAGGAGGTTTGCCTATGTATTGGAGTCATGATTGATCATGACCCGTTGCTGTGTACTTCAATTCTTCGTCTGGCTTTGGCCGGACGTTTTCATTTCCGGGGTTTGGTGATTTTCTCAAGACACCTGCTTTCGGAATAATCCTTCAAATATTTAATTTAACAATGCCACGGTAATACCGATTGGTAGTCCGGACGTGTGCGCGTCAGTCGAGTTTTGCCATTAAGTATCGGAATTGGACTACCTGTTTGTCAGAGTCGACGGGCTTATTTGATTATTAGGATAGGCGTAGGTTGAGTTTCATCACGAAAAGATTTGTATCGTTTGCAGTTCTTACAAGCCCCCAACTTCATTGAGTTGCGCTCTCCGGAGTATGAGCCAGTCAGAACTGTTGGAGACAAAACCATGATGTTCTCTTCCGTTCCGCCAGTCGCCGCGTCACTTATTGCCACCACCGAAAACATCTTGCATATCGCCCCTGCATCGCGTGGCTGGAAAGCTGATGCACCCAGCAACGTGGTGTTTTTCCCGTCGACGTTAACCAAGCAGGCTCTGCTTATACAGATTGCACTGCTGCGCCCATCAACGATCATTGTCGCAGACCAGGTTATTGATGCCGACGTCATCAACCAATGGCGTATATCCCACCCATTTGGCGAACTCTGTTTGGTCCGCAGAGGTACAAGTCTGGATAAGATCCGATTGGATCTGTGCGAGCGCAACAATGTTCGAGTGATTAACACGCCAGGGGTCAATGCGCCGCATGTTGCTGCCTATATTGCGCACTGGCTGACGCTGGCCGATGGCTCCTTGCCCCATGACATCTGTGTACTGGGATACGGCAATGTAGGGAAAGAGCTTGTTAAGTTGTTGCTTGCTCGAGATCCGGATGTTCGGATTAAGGTGTTGGGTCGACGCGATCGAGTGTCGGACAGTTTCGGGAAAGCCTCTTCCGATTGCAGGGTTTCATTGGTTGACGACTGGCTTGAGGCGCTCGAGGGGGCCAATGCAGTCGCCCTATGCTTATCCCTGAATGATGAATCCATTTATCGCATTGATCGGACCCTCATTCAGTGCCTGCACAGAAAGGCTCGCCTTGTCTGTGTCGCCAAGCCGGATGTCTTTAGCGACGATGCGTTGCAGACCCTGGCAGTCTCCGAAGATATCCAGCTCATATTGGACTACGGCCCCAGGACACTGGATGCGTTTCGGGTGCGCACACAAGCGCTCGGCTGCAGTGTCTCCACATGGTACAAGCCGGCGACGCTGACCACACAGGCGGCCACCACCGAAGCCTGCCATTGCGACCTCGACTATGCGGTCTCGGTGCAACTGAGCTTGATGGCCTTGCGCGGCCTTGTCCGGCGCAAGCTTGCACACTCATTGGCGATCCCCTCTCGGCAAGCCGATGCCGGTGCGCCGCGTGTGTCGATCATCGGCAGAGGTATCAACGGGCTGCTCCAAGCCGTGATGTTCCGCCTGGCAAATTATCAGGTCACGGTTTACGGAGGAAATCAGCAGCGCGATGGTGCCAGTCACAAGCAGGTGAACATGCGTCATCTGTCAGCAACGGAGACGACTGCAAAACCGCTGCCTAACGATTACCTGACTCCCGCAAATCAGTACCTGGCCATTGAGTGCAATCGCGCAGGCATCGAGCTGTTTGAAAAATTCCTGGCCGACAACCCATCGCTGGCACGATTTGCACGATCGCGAATTGTACGAGCCTATGTGGACGACTCCAGTGGCACGGAGGCCGCGATCCGCGAGCAATGGGATATTGAAAACAGGCCTTGGCCGAGTGGCAAGCCGGGGCGAGAGCTTGCAGAGATCAGTCAGCTGCAATTCCAGGCAATGTATGGAGTTCCCGAGGTCGGGCGGGCGATTGAGGTGTCGGGCTACGATCTGGAATTTATCCATTTAATGGATGAGATGGTGACGCTTTTGCAGCGCTCAGGGGTTGAGTTCCTGCCACGGCACCTGAGTCCGGTCCAAATTGCCGATCTGAGTAGAGAGCACTTTGTCGTCACGGCCATGGGGGTGGACGAGCCAGAGGTCATCCCGATCATTGGCTGGTTTTTCAAGCTGCGCGCCGTTGATGATGAAGGTGTCGACATGCGCGGACTCAAGCTGCAGTACGACCTGCCAATCGGCGTCATGAATTGCCGCCTGGACGGGAACTGCATCCTTGTCTCCGCCGGGCAGGTGCCGCCCGATTCGACGCCGCAGTACAAGGAGCAGATACGGGCGGCGTGCCTGGCTGCCGTTTCTCGACACTTTCCAAAGTCCTGCAGCCGCGCAATCGAACGTGGCGACTTGCAACAAATCGAATGTGCCAGGCCCGGCACCGCAGATGGACTTTCAATCGTGCATTGGTCCGCCTACAACCGCATTGTCGCGGGGGCAACTTATGCCGGGGGCACCACGCAGGGATTGGTATGGGCCTCTTTGGTCCAGGAAGTCATCCAGGCCAGAGCGCCGGGGGTTTCGGCAGTATGGGAATAAAAAAAACGGGTGCGACATCCGACGTCGCACCCGCTGAAGAAAGCTACTTTCAACTATTCGTTCAGATCGCCCGAGCCGCAACAGCCTCCGGACGACGGGACAGCAAACTCACCAGCACAAAACTCACCAGGCCCACGCCCAGGCTGTAGTAGATCGGTGTATTGGCGTCCAAACCATCCTTGATCATGAACACCAACGCGGTCACAAAACCCAGGGTCATGGAGGTGATCGCCCCGGAAGTCGTCGCACGTTTCCAGAAAATCGCCCCGATCAGCGGGATCAACATGCCGCCCACCAACAGGTTGTACGCCAGGGTCAGTGCGCTGATCACATCACTCACCACCAGCGCGATACCCAACACAGCGATACCGGTCAGCAAGGTAAACAGACGGTTGATCTTCAAGCTTGACTGCTTGCCACCACGCAGGCGCGGCAGCAGGTCTTCGGTCAATACGGTGGAAGCGGCGAGCAAGCCGGCGCTGGCGGTGGACATCATCGCAGCCAGTGCAGCGGCGATCACCAGGCCGCGGATACCGTCGGGCAGCGAGACTTTGACGATGGCGGCGAACGCATTGTTGACGTTGTCCAGGTCCGGGATCAGTACGTGGGCGGCCATGCCGATCAGCGCACAGGCCAGGCCGTAGAGGATGCAGTAGAAACCGGCGAAGGTGCCTGCGTACTGGGCGACCTTTTCGTCACGGGCGGTGAACACCCGTTGCCAGATGTCCTGGCCGATCAGGATGCCGAAGAAGTAGATCATGAAATAGGTGATGATGGTGTCCCAGCCGATTTCAGTGAAGCTGAAATTCGACGCGGGCAGCTTGGCCACCAATTCATCCCAACCGCCGACGCGGTACAGGCAGATTGGTAGCAGGATAAACATCAGGCCGACCGTCTTGATCACGAACTGCACGATGTCGGTCAGGGTCAGCGACCACATGCCGCCAATGGTCGAGTACACCACCACCACGCCACCGCCTACCAATACCGACATCCAGAAGGGCAGGTCGAACAACACTTGCAGCACGGTGCCGATGGCCAGGATCGAGGTCACGCCGATCATCAGCGCGTAGGCCAGCATGATCACCGCACTGGCCTGGCGGGCCATGGGGTTGTAGCGTTTCTCCAGGACCTGGGTCACGGTGAAGATTTTCAGCTTCAGCAGCGGCTTGGCCAGGAACAGGTTCAGCGCAATGATCCCCGCGCCCAGCGCGGCGCACAGCCAGAAACCGGAAATACCATGTACATAGCCCAGGCGCACGGTGCCGACGGTGGACGCACCGCCCAGCACCGTGGCAGCCATGGTGCCCATGTACAGCGTCGGGCCGAGGTTGCGGCCGGCCACCAGGTAGTCTTCATGGGTCTTGGCGCGGCGCATGCCGTAGTAGCCGAGCACCAGCATGCCGGCGGCGTAGATGAGGACGACGAATAGATCTAAGGCCATGACGGCGAGTCTCCGATTATCTTTTTTATGTGGGGCTAAAGGGGGCTGTGTGGCGAGGGAGCGTGCTCCCGCTGGGCTGCATTGCAGCCCCAATCCATTCCACGCAATTCATCAGGCAGCCTCGCGACTGCTGCGCAGTCGAACGGGAGCAGGCTCCCTCGCCACAGTCGGTCCGTAGACGGCAGCCGGTTCAGGGAACACGCGAAGCAGTGTCAGGTACACCAGCGAGGCCAGGCCCAGGGTCACCGGCAAGCTGATGTCGATGCCGTCGGCGAGGTTGCCCAGCGGCCCGACAAACTGCCCCGGCAGGTTGACGAAGCACAGGCCCACCAGCGCACTCGGGATCCAGGCCCCCAGGCCGCGCCAGTTCCAGCCATGGCTGAACCAGTAGCGCCCGCCGGTTTCGCCGCGAGTGAACACTTGCAGGTCATCCGGGCAGTAGTAACCCCGGCGCACGATCAGGCCGATGATCATCATCACCATCCACGGCGTGGTGCAGGTGATGATCAGCACGGCGAAGGTCGACACGCTCTGCACCAGGTTGGCGGCGAAACGTCCGATAAAGATGAAGGCAATCGACATCACCCCGATCAGCAGCGTCGCCTTGACCCGGGACAGCAGCCGTGGGAATACGCTGGACATGTCCAGGCCGGTGCCATACAGCGAGGTGGTGCCGGTGGACATGCCGCCGATCACCGCGATCAGGCACACCGGCAGGAAGAACCAGCTCGGTGCCACCGCCAACAGGCCGCCGACATAGTTGTTGGATGCGATGTAGTCCGGTGCCTTGATTGCCACGATGGTCGCGGTGGCCAGGCCGAACAGGAACGGGATCAACGTCGCGATCTGCGCGAACACCACCGCCAGCATGATCCGCATCTTCGAGGTTTCCCGTGGGATGTAGCGCGACCAGTCACCGAGGAACGCCCCGAAGGAAATCGGGTTGCTCATGGCCACCAGTGCTGCACCGATAAACGCCGCCCAGAAGCCGGTCTGGCCGAGGGCAACGGTGCCGGCGAAGTGGCTGTCGAAGGCCGGCGCGAAGGCGAAGATCCCCAGCAGGAACAGCAGGCTCGCCGCCCACACTGCGATGCGGTTGACCCACAGCATGAAGCGAAAGCCGTAGATGCACACCGTCAGTACCAGAATGGCGAACACGCCGTAGGCCAGGCCCAGGGTCAGGTCGGTTTCCGGCAAGCCCACCAGACGTTTCGCACCGCCCACCAGCGCATCGCCTGAACTCCACACCGACAGTGAGAAGAACGCAATAGCGGTCAGCAGCGACAGGAACGAGCCGACAATCCGCCCGTGCACACCAAAATGCGCACCGGAAGACACGGCGTTGTTGGTGCCATTGATCGGACCGAACAGACCCATGGGGGCGAGGATCACCGCACCCACCAGCACGCCCAGCACAATCGCCCAGACGCCGGCCTGGAACGACAAGCCAAACAGCACCGGAAAGCTCCCCAGCACGGCGGTGGCGAAGGTGTTGGCACCGCCGAAAATCAGGCGAAACAAATCCTTCGGCCCGGCGGTACGTTCGTGGTCCGGGATCTGTTCGACGCCGTTGGTTTCTATGTTGCGAATACTGTTTTCGTTGTTTTTATTATTCATGATCTGCTCCGATCACATTGGCTAATGGGGCGGCAGCCCTTCCGGCATAGCGGACAAATGTTCGTGACAGGCCAGCCACAGGCCTTCTTTTTGTTGTGTGCGATCCCCTTGCCGCTTGAAGACAATGGTCTCGCGTTCCTGGCTAAAGAATTGCTCCCCGTTCATGCGCAGCTCGGTGGCCACGTCATGCACAAATACCGCGACGTCACCGTGCAGGCTGACGAAAGCGTTGCTTGAGGTGCAGGAAAGCACCTCAAATCCCTCGTCCCGGCGCCAGCTGTCCCACAACACCTGGTAGGCATCGCGACTCAGCAGCGGCTGGGGGAGGGTGTAGAACACGAAGCTGGCATCGGCACTGAACGCACCGAAGTAGGCGTCGCGATCATTGCGGGCGAAGGCCGACACCAGGTCGGCCGCGGCTTTTAATACCTCGGCCTGGGCGCTCATCAGCGGTGCGCCACGCCCGGCAATACGCAGAGCATTTCGTACAGCAGGTTGGCGCCCAGCAGCGAGGTGTTGCCGGTGGTGTCGTACGGCGGCGAAACTTCTACCAGGTCGCAACCAATCAGATCCAGGCCTTGGCAGCCGCGGATGATTTCAATCGCCTGGATCGTGGTCAAGCCACCGATTTCCGGGGTGCCGGTGCCGGGCGCCCAGGCTGGGTCGATGCCGTCGATATCGAAGCTCAGGTACACCGGGCCACCGCCGACTTTCTCGCGCACTTCAGCCATCAGGGGCGCCAGCGAGTGATGCCAGCATTCTTCGGCCTGGACCACGCGGAAGCCCTGTTTGCGGCTCCAGTTGAAGTCTTCGGCGGTGTAGCCCTGGGCGCGCAGGCCGATTTGCACCACGCGGTCGCAATCCAGCAAGCCTTCTTCCACCGCGCGGCGGAAGGTGGTGCCGTGGGCGATTTTCTCGCCGAACATGTGGTCGTTGACGTCGGCGTGGGCATCGATGTGCACCAGCCCGACCTTGCCGTGTTTCTTGTGGATCGCCCGCAGGATCGGCAGGGTGATGGTGTGGTCACCGCCCAGGGTCATCGGGATCACATTGTGTTCGAGGATCTCGTCGTAGGCTTCTTCGATGATGCGCACAGCGTCCAGCAGGTTGAAGGTGTTGATCGCCACGTCGCCGATGTCGGCAACCGACAGCGAGTCAAACGGCGCGGCGCCGGTGGCCATGTTGTAAGGGCGGATCATCACCGATTCGGCGCGAATTTCCCGCGGCCCGAAACGGGTGCCGGCACGCAGGGAGGTGCCGATGTCCAGGGGCACGCCGACGAAGGCGGCATCCAGGCCCTTGGCCGATTGCAGATGGGGAAGACGCATCATGGTGGCGATGCCGGCGAAGCGCGGCATTTCGTTGCCGCCCAGTGGTTGGTGGAAAATCTTGTCCACGGGATTGCCTCATCGTTTTGTTTATTAGAAGCCGATTCTGCGAAATGCATGGGAAGGGAAGAATCGGCAGGGGCAAATACTTAGTTCAGATTTTTCTAAACTAATGCCTGAGGTAAACTCGGCTCAAATGTGGGAGCGGGCTTGCTCGCGAATACGGTGTGTCAGTCACGGAGGGTTCGATTGATCCACCGCATTCGCGAGCAAGCCCGCTCCCACAGGTTTTATGTTTGCCTCTGGAGAGCCCATGGCCAACGCCTTGCCCGACCTGAAACTCCTGCGCATCTTCGTCAGCGTCGTGCGGCACCAGGGTTTCGCCAATGCCCAGCACGAACTCAACCTGTCGACCTCGGCCATCAGCACTTACATGAGCCAGCTGGAAGCCGCGTTGGGCCTGGTGCTGTGCCATCGCGGGCGGGGCGGGTTCAGCCTCACCAGCAAGGGCGAGTTGTTCCATCAGGAAACCCTGCGCCTGCTGGGCGAGCTGGAAGGCTTCGAGCAATACGCCGCCGCGCTCAAAGGCGAACTGCGCGGCACCCTGAAACTCGGCGTACTCGACTCCACCGTCAGCGACAAGGCCTTGCCGTTTGCCGAAGTGATCGGCGCCTACAGTCAGGAACACCCGGCGGTGCATTTGCACCTGTCGGTGATGAGTCCTTACGAGTTGCAACTCGGCGTCCAGGACAATCGCCTGGACCTGGCCATCGGTGCGTTTTCCAACCGGATGAGCGGGCTGATCTATATGCCGCTGTACCGCGAACAGCACTGGCTGTATTGCAGCACCCGTCACCCATTGTTCAACGAGCGGCGCATTCCCGAACAAGTCATCACCCAGCAACGCATGGTCGGTCGTGGTTACTGGAGCCAGGCCGAACTGGCGCGTCACGGCTTCAAGCACAGCGCCGCCACGGTGGAAAGTATGGAGGCGCAATTGATCCTGGTGCTGTCCGGCGCCTACATCGGCTACCTCCCGGAGCACTACGCCCAGGCCTGGGCCGACAAAGGGGATTTGCGGGTACTGCTGCCGGCAACCTTTGGTTACCAGGCGCCGTTCTCGATGATCATGCGCCGGGGCCGCAGCCGCGAACCCCTGATCCAGACCTTCCGCGATTTACTCAAAGCCCAGCTCAACCAGGCCTGAAAACCCATGTCCAGACCCCAATGCTCCCGCTGCCTGCGGCCCACCACTCACTGCCTGTGCGCGCTGATTCCCCGGCTGGATAGCCGAACCCGGGTGTTGCTGTTGCAGCACCCAAGTGAGGTCAATCACGCCTTGAATACCGCGCGGTTGGCGGCGCTGGGCTTGGTGAATGCGCAGCTGGTGGTGGGGGAGGTGTTTGAGGATTTGCAGGCGTTGTTGAATCCGCCGGGTTATCAGGCGCGTCTGTTGTTTCCGGACGAAAATGCCCAACCCTTGCAGGCCTACACGCCATCCGACGAACCGTTGCTGTTGGTGGTGCCGGACGGTACCTGGCGCAAGGCGCGCAAGTTGCTGCACCTCAATCCTTTATTGGCGGCGCTGCCTCGGGTGACGCTGGCGGAAGGCGCCGTGTCCCGTTATCGGCTGCGCAAGGCACCGGGGCCCGGGGCGTTGTCGACGGTGGAGGCCATCGTGCAGGCGTTGCAGGTGCTTGAAGCGCCCACCTCATTTGAGCCGCTGCTGAAACCGTTCGAGGCATTGATCGAAGGACAGATTGCCGCGATGGGCGATGAAGTGTTCCAGAGAAACCACGGCCCCGCCTGAGTTATTCCATTAAGCGATAAGCACCACACTTTGCGTGATATGGCCCGCCAGCCTTTCCCGGTATGATAGTCGCCCCCGCAGTCTGGATTGCGAATACGCCATGACCTTGCAGTACCCCACCATCGCCGATTGCGTCGGCAACACCCCGCTGGTCCGCTTGCAGCGCCTGCCGGGCAACACCAGCAATACCTTGTTGCTCAAGCTCGAAGGGAACAACCCGGCCGGCTCGGTCAAGGACCGCCCGGCGTTGTCGATGATCACCCGCGCCGAGTTGCGGGGGCAGATCAAGCCCGGCGACACCCTGATCGAAGCCACCTCCGGTAACACCGGGATTGCCCTGGCCATGGCCGCGGCGATCAAGGGCTACAAGATGGTCCTGATCATGCCCGACAACGGCAGCGCCGAGCGCAAGGCGGCGATGACCGCCTACGGCGCCGAGTTGATCCTGGTCACCCAGGAAGAAGGCATGGAAGGTGCCCGCGACCTCGCCGAGCGTATGGCTGCCGAAGGCCGTGGCCTGGTGCTGGACCAGTTCGCCAACGGCGACAACCCCGAGGCGCACTACACCACCACTGGCCCGGAAATCTGGCGCCAGACCCAGGGCACCATCACTCACTTCGTGAGTTCGATGGGCACCACCGGCACCATCATGGGCAATTCGCGCTACCTCAAGGAGCAGAATCCCGAGATCCAGATCGTCGGCCTGCAACCGATGGAAGGCGCAGCGATCCCGGGGATCCGTCGTTGGCCCGAAGAGTACTTGCCGAAGATCTACAACGCGGCTCGCGTCGATCGCATCATCGACATGGCCCAGCGTGAGGCCGAAGACACCACCCGCCGCCTGGCCCGTGAAGAAGGCATCTTCTGCGGCGTGTCGTCCGGTGGCGCCGTGGCCGGGATGTTGCGCTTGTCCCAGGAGTTGGAAAACGCGGTGATCGTCGCGATCATCTGTGACCGTGGCGACCGTTACCTGTCGACCGGCATTTTCGACGCGCCCAACTGATGGCCAAGCACGAGAGAGGCCTGCGCTTCCAACCGACGGGCGGCAGCCGGGCCCCACAGATTCCCGTAGGCAAGAAGCAGCGCCTGACCATCGAGCGCCTGGCCAACGACGGCCGTGGCATTGTGTTCTTTGAAGGCCGCACCTGGTTTGTCGTGGGTGCGCTGGCCGGTGAAGAGGTGGAAGCGCGGGTGTTGGGCGCCCACGGCAAAGTGGTCGAGGCGCGCACCGAGCGCGTATTTACCGCCAGCGAACTGCGCCGTCCGGCACCCTGTGTGCACGCCGGCCGCTGTGGCGGTTGCAGCCTGCAACACTTGCCCCATGACGAACAACTCGCCCTGAAACAGCGCATGCTCGCCGAGCAATTATCCCGTGTGGCCGGTGTCGAACCCCAGGAGTGGGCCGCGCCTTTGAGCGGGCCGGAATTCGGCTATCGTCGCCGCGCCCGCGTGGCCGTGCGCTGGGATGCCAAGGCGAAGAAACTTGAAGTCGGCTTTCGTGCCGTGGCCAGCCAGGACATCGTCGCCATCGACGATTGCCCGGTGCTGGTACAGGCCTTGCAACCGATCATGCAGCGTTTGCCCAACATGCTGCGGCGCTTGAGCAAGCCTCAGGCATTGGGGCATGTGGAATTATTCAGTGGTTCGTCGATTGCCGTGTTGTTGCGACACATGGCGCCCTTGTCCGAAGCGGACATGACGATCCTGCAGGAATTTTGCACGTTCCATGAAGCCCAGCTGTGGCTGCATGGCGAGGGCCAGCCGCAACCGGTCGAACCAGACCAGGCCTTGGGCTATCGTCTGGAACCGTGGGATTTGCAGTTGGCGTACCGCCCGGGCGACTTTGTGCAGGTCAACGCCGGGGTCAACCAGGCGATGGTCGCCCAGGCGCTGGATTGGCTGGCGCCAAAGTCCGACGAGCGGGTGCTGGATTTGTTTTGTGGCTTGGGCAACTTCGCCTTGCCGCTGGCCCGCCAAGTGCGGGAAGTGGTGGCGGTGGAAGGGGTGCAGGCCATGGTGGACCGGGCGGCACAGAATGCCGTCAGCAATAATTTGCATAATGTTCAGTTTTTTCAGGCCGATTTGTCCCAGCCTTTGACCGACGCGGAATGGGCCAAACAGGGCTTTTCTGCGGTACTCTTGGACCCACCCCGCGATGGTGCCCTGGAGGTTGTGCGCAAGCTCGCTACCCTGGGGGCTGATCGCCTGGTGTATGTGTCCTGCAATCCGGCAACGCTGGCGCGGGACACGGTCGAGTTGGTCAAGCAAGGCTACCGGCTAAAACGTGCCGGGATCCTCGACATGTTTCCCCAGACGGCCCATGTCGAGGCCATGGCGTTATTTGAAGCGGGCTAGGATGCCCGTTTAATCCGACTGGCCTGCATCTCCTGGGCCTGTGACCTGCCAGGGAGCGTGCACAAGCTTTTTTTGTAAAGCAGGTCAGCGATGATTTTGACGCACTAAAAGGTGCGTCGTAGGGAAGGTAAGCAAGATGGTACAGGTGAGAGCACACCAGCCGATCAACACCGACGGCAGTATCAATCTCGAGGCATGGCTGGATCATGCCATCAGTGTCGACCCGGCACTGGACCGTGAAGCCTTGAAAGCAGCCTGCGAGTTCGCTCGTGAGTCTGAACAGCAAGACAATGCGGCGAAGAACCTGTGGGCCGAAGGCACTTCAAGCTTTCGCACCGGGTTGGAAATCGCCGAGATCCTCGCCGATCTCAAGCTCGATCAGGATTCGCTGATCGCGGCGGTGCTGTATCGCGGCGTGCGCGAAGGGCACATTCAGTTGCCCACCATCAGCCAGCGTTTCGGCACCGTGGTGGCCAAGCTGATCGACGGCGTGCTGCGCATGGCGGCGATCAGTGCCAGCCTCAGCCCGCGCCAGTCGATGGTGCTGGGCACCCAGGGCCAGGTGGAAAACCTGCGCAAGATGCTGGTGGCGATGGTCGACGACGTGCGCGTCGCCTTGATCAAGCTGGCCGAGCGTACCTGCGCGATTCGGGCGGTGAAAACCGCCGACGACGAAAAGCGCAACCGCGTCGCCCGCGAGGTGTTCGATATCTACGCGCCGCTGGCCCACCGCCTGGGCATCGGCCATATCAAGTGGGAACTGGAGGACTTGTCCTTCCGTTACCTCGAACCCGATCAATACAAACAGATTGCCACGCTGCTCCATGAGCGGCGGCTGGACCGTGAGCGCTTTATCGCCGACGTGATGAGCCAGTTACGCACGGAATTGCAGGCCACCGGGGTTGAAGCCGACATCAGTGGCCGGGCCAAACACATCTATTCCATCTGGCGCAAAATGCAGCGCAAGGGCCTGGCCTTCAGCCAGATCTACGACGTGCGCGCCGTGCGCGTGCTGGTGCCGGAGATGCGCGACTGCTACACCGCGCTGGGTATCGTGCACACGCTGTGGCGGCACATCCCCAAGGAATTCGACGACTACATCGCCAACCCCAAGGAAAACGGTTACCGCTCATTGCACACGGCAGTGATCGGCCCCGAGGGCAAGGTGCTGGAAGTACAGATCCGCACCCACGCGATGCACGAAGAGGCGGAGCTGGGCGTATGCGCTCACTGGCGCTACAAGGGCACCGACGTCAAGGCCGGGTCGAACCAGTACGAAGAGAAAATCTCCTGGTTGCGCCAGGTGCTGGAGTGGCACGAAGAGCTGGGCGACATCGGCGGTTTGGCCGACCAGCTGCGGGTGGATATCGAACCTGACCGGGTCTACATCTTCACCCCCGACGGCCACGCGATCGACCTGCCCAAGGGCGCCACACCGCTGGATTTTGCGTACCGGGTGCACACCGAGATCGGCCACAACTGCCGTGGCGCCAAGATCAACGGGCGCATCGTGCCGCTCAACTACAGCCTGCAGACCGGTGAACAGGTCGAGATCATTACCAGCAAGCACGGTACGCCGAGCCGCGACTGGCTGAACCCGAACCTGGGCTACATCACCACGTCCAGGGCGCGGGCGAAGATTGTCCACTGGTTCAAATTGCAGGCGCGCGACCAGAACGTCGCCGCCGGCAAGACCTTGCTCGAGCGCGAATTGGCACGCCTGGGCCTGCCGCAGGTGGACTTCGACAAGCTGGCCGAAAAGGCCAACATGAAGATCGCCGAAGACATGTTCGCCGCCCTCGGTGCCGGCGATCTGCGCCTGGCGCAGTTGGTCAACCTGGCCCAGCAACTGGTTGAGCCGGAGCGGGGCAGCGAGCAGTTGGAACTGATTCCACGCAAGGCCACCGGCTACAAGCCGGGCAAGCGGGGCGATATCCAGATCCAGGGCGTCGGCAACCTGATGACGCAAATGGCCGGCTGCTGCCAGCCATTGCCGGGCGACGCCATCGTCGGTTACATCACTCAGGGCCGCGGGGTGAGCATTCACCGCCAGGACTGTGCCTCGGTGTTGCAACTGGGCGGGCGCGAGCCGGAGCGGATCATCCAGGTCAGTTGGGGCCCGGTGCCGGTGTTGACCTATCCGGTGGACATCATCATTCGTGCCTACGACCGTTCCGGGCTGCTGCGTGATGTGTCGCAGGTGCTGCTCAATGAGCGGATCAACGTGCTGGCGGTCAACACCCGCTCGAACAAAGAGGACAACACGGCGCTGATGTCCCTGACCATCGAGATTCCGGGGCTGGACGCGTTGGGTCGGTTGCTGGGGCGTATTTCCCAGTTGCCGAACATTATTGAGACCCGGCGTAATCGCACGCCATGAGTAGCTGGATGAGCGCGGACTGAAATGTGGGAGCGGGCTTGCTCGCGAAGGCGATGTGTCTGTCAAATATCAGGTAACTGACACGACGCCTTCGCGAGCAAGCCCGCTCCCACATTTGATCCTCAGCGTTCCCACTTCTGCGGAAAGAGACTGATGTATTCACTTGAAGACCTGCTGCACCTGATGAACCGCCTGCGCGACCCGCAATACGGTTGCCCGTGGGACATCAAGCAAACCTACGCCACCATCGTCCCCCACACCCTGGAAGAAGCCTACGAAGTCGCCGATGCGATCGAGCGCGGGGATTTTGATCACCTGCAAGGTGAGCTGGGCGACCTGTTGTTCCAGGTGGTGTATTACAGCCAGTTGGCGCGGGAAGAAGGGCGCTTCGAATTCGCCGGGGTGATCGACAGCATTACCCGCAAGTTGATTCGCCGTCACCCGCATGTGTTTCCCACGGGAGACTTGTACGCGCCGCTGGATATTCCGCAGCTGAGCGAAGAGCAGGTCAAGCAGCGTTGGGAAGAAATAAAGGCCGAGGAGCGTGCGGAAAAATCCGACGCACCGGAGCAACTGTCCTTGCTGGATGATGTACCCACGGCCTTGCCGGCGCTTTCCCGCGCCGCCAAATTGCAAAAGCGCGCCGGGCAGGTGGGTTTCGACTGGCCGGCCGCGTTGCCCGTGGTGGATAACGTGCGCGAAGAGCTGGATGAAGTGCTCGAAGCCATGGCCGATAACGACCCGGCAGCCATCGCCGATGAAGTAGGTGACCTGCTGTTTGCGGCGGTCAACCTGGCCCGTCACCTCCAGGTCGACCCGGAAGCAGCCTTGCGTTTAGCCAACGCTAAATTCGAACGACGTTTCCGATTTATCGAACAGGCATTGCGCGAGACCCACCGTCCCATAGAAGATTGCACCCTCGAAGAGTTGGACGCCCTGTGGGGCGAAGCCAAACGCCAGGAAAAGAATCTGTCCAGCTGCGGCTGAGCCGTTGCCCAAGTGAGTAAGCACCATGAGCATTTCCCTTCGCGACCAGTTGCTCAAAGCAGGCCTGGTCAACCAAAAGCAGGCCAAGCAGGTCGGCAAAGAGAAACAGAAACAGCAGCGCCTGGTGCATAAAGGCCAGGCCGAAGCGGACGACAGCCAGGCGCGCCTGGCCATCCAGGCGCATGCCGAAAAGGTCAAGCGCGACCAGGAGCTGAACCGTCAGCAGCAAGAAAAGGCCGAGGCTAAGGCCCGCGTTGCGCAGGTCAAGCAATTGATCGAAACCTCGCGCCTGCCCAAGCTGACCACCGAGGACTACTACAACTTCGTGGATGACAAGAAGGTCAAGCGCCTGTCGGTCAACACGCTGATGCGTAACAAGCTGAGCAACGGCTCCCTGGCGATCGTGCATCACGGTGGCGGTTACGAGGTGATCCCGCGCGAAGCCGCGCTGAAGATCCAGGAGCGGGCGCCGGAGCGCATCGTCCAGATGAACGTGCTGACCGAAAGCCAGGTGCCGGATGAGGATGATCCGTACGCCGCCTACCAGATCCCTGACGACCTGATGTGGTAATGCGTTAGAAACACACATTGTGGCGAGACGGCTTGTTGTGGCGAGGGAGCTTGCTCCCGCTGGGGCGCGAAGCGCCCCCAAAATCCCAACCCCCAACCCCCAAAACACAAACCCCGCTCAAAAGGCGGGGTTTGTGTTTATAGACACTCCAGCTGCGTGGGGCTGGTTATCTACAGGATTTCAGAGTTTCAGGAGCTTTGCGCCTGGCGTTTCATCTCAAGGGTCTCGAGCTCGTTTTTATAATTATGAGCTTCGGCCTCGTCGTGAAACATGCCGACCAGCAGGTCTTGCTGGTGTACATCCCAGATGTGAATCCCGTGGGCTACTGCTTCGTGGGACATATGTTCATCGTCGCGTTCAGTTACTTTTACAGTCATCTGCTTGCTCCAATCTCTGGTTGATCTGCGGCAAGGCGTCGCAGGCCTTTGTTATATGATTTGTTAGCTTGCTAAGTAAATAACCAGGAATTGCAACACACCTTTACAGAAACTGGAGTAATCCCGCGAGCCCACGGAAACCGCGACATTGCGTCGCAGGGCGCTGAGTTTTATGACAAAAGTTTCATGTTGGCGTCAGGCGACAGGCGAAAAAAAGCCCCGCGTACGCGAGGCTCTTTCATTGCGCAGAGGATCAGCTGCCTTTGACAGCCTTGCCGTCAACGGTACCGTCTTGCAGCATGATGTTGTATTCCTTGCCGTCAGTCTCGACCTGGCGCAGGGCAACCAGGATGCCGCCCCAGTCCTTGGCAAACCACATTTGGGTAATGCGCTTGCTTTGAGTCGGGTCACGCACGCGCTCGACCTTGATCGCATCGATGGAGCCGGCTTTGGTCTGGACCTTTTCCGGGCCGATCACGCGGAAGTCGTAGGTATCGACATCAGTGCCTTCGACGACGTTGTAGCTCATGCTTTTCTTGCCGGCTGCCACATCGCGCTGCAATGCCAACTGGTAGGTCGACTTGTCGAGCATGCCGCTTTGAAGGGCCACGTTGACCGGGTCCTTGTTTTCAAAGCCGGTGACTTTCTTGGCCGTCTGATCGAAGTCGAGGTTGATCTTCTTCGTCTTGCCCAGGCCACCGCGTTCGAAGGTGTAGCTCACCGGTTGCAGGGCGTCTTTGTCGAAGCGGATCACGCTGGTTTCAGTCAGGCTGGCGATCATCATGGAAGCCTTGAAATTCAAGGTCCAGCTGCCGTTGTCATTCTTGGTCAGGCTGCGTTCTGCCGAACCACTCATGGGCAACTGTTTCCAGTCGGCGGTGTAGCTGGCGGAGAAAGGGTGAAGGTCTGCCGCTTGCACGGCAGGCAAGGCGAACAGCGCAAAAGCGAAGAGCAGGGCGCGACGCATAAAGTCTCCTAGGTTCGAATCAAGTGGCCGCTGGCCGCAAGTAACTGACCGTCCAATAATGCACCGTGGTCGCCAAGAATCAACCGTCCCTCAGCGAACCAGCGAACAGCCAGCGGGTAAATCCTGTGTTCCTGGGTGTGAACCCGTTGCGCAAGCGTCTGCGCAGAGTCCGCAGACTCTACCGGAACTACTGCCTGTACGACCAGAGGCCCGCCATCGAGTTCCTCGGTGACAAAGTGCACGCTGCAGCCGTGCTCGGTGTCGCCGGCCTCCAGGGCACGCTGGTGGGTGTGTAACCCTTTGTATTTTGGCAGCAGGGACGGGTGGATATTCAGCAGACGCCCGTTGTAGTGACGCACGAAGTCAGCGCTGAGAATGCGCATGAAGCCGGCCAGTACCACGAGTTTGGGGTTGAAGGCGTCGATCAGTTCGATCAAGGCGCTGTCGAAGGCCTCGCGGCCTTCAAAAGCCTTGTGATCCAGGGAGCGGGTGTCGATACCTGCGTCCCTGGCGCGTTGCAGGCCGTAGGCGTCGCTGCGGTTGGAAATCACCGCAGCGATGCGCACCGGGCTGTCGCCGGCGCGCGTGCTGTCGATCAGGGCCTGCAAGTTACTGCCGGTGCCGGAGAGCAGCACCACGACATCACAGGTTGCAGGCATCAGTGCGCCTTAAGGTTCTTCAGTTCAACCTGAGCCGCGCCTTCAGGGGCGGTAGCGATCTGGCCGATGACCCAAGGCTGTTCGCCGGCTTCACGCAATACGTTCAGCGCGCTTTCAACGTGCTCTTGAGCCACGCAGATGACCATGCCCACGCCGCAGTTCAGCACGCGGTGCATCTCGGTTTCGTTGACGTTGCCTTTCTCTTGCAGCCAGTCGAAGACTGCCGGGCGCTGCCAGCTGGCCACGTCGACAATCGCCTGGGCGCCTTTAGGCAGTACGCGCGGGATGTTGTCCAGCAGGCCGCCACCGGTGATGTGGGCCATGGCCTTGACCGCGCCGGTGTCCTTGATCAGCTTGAGCAACGGCTTCACGTAAATGCGGGTCGGGGCCATCAGCAGGTCGGTCAAGGGCTTGCCGTCGAGCTGGATGGTTTCGATGTCGGCGCCGGACACTTCGATGATCTTGCGGATCAGCGAGTAGCCGTTGGAGTGCGGGCCGGACGATGGCAGGGCCAGCAGGGCGTCACCGGCAGCCACCTTGGAACCGTCGATGATTTCGGATTTTTCGACAACGCCGACGCAGAAACCGGCCAGGTCGTAGTCTTCGCCTTCGTACATGCCTGGCATTTCAGCGGTTTCGCCGCCGACCAGGGAGCAGCCGGACAGTTCGCAGCCAGCGCCAATGCCGGTGACCACCTGGGTAGCGGTCTCGACGTTGAGCTTGCCGGTGGCGTAGTAGTCAAGGAAGAACAGCGGCTCGGCGCCGCACACCACCAGGTCGTTCACGCACATGGCAACCAGGTCGATGCCGATGCTGTCGTGCTTGTTCAGGTTCAGTGCCAGGCGCAGCTTGGTGCCCACACCGTCGGTGCCGGAGACCAATACAGGCTGCTTGTAGCCGGCCGGGATCTCGCAGAGGGCGCCAAAACCGCCCAGGCCGCCCATGACTTCGGGGCGCGCAGTGCGCTTGGCGACGCTCTTGATGCGTTCGACCAATGCTTCACCGGCGTCGATGTCTACACCGGCGTCCTTGTAGCTCAGGGAGGGTTGCTTGCTCATGATCCAGGCCTTTAGGGGGGATTCAGGGGTAACGACCGAATGCGGCGGGTGTACCGAAACCTGAAGTTTCAGCACGGCCTGCCATTGACGGTCTGCGAAGGCGCGCGATTTTATCAGGCTTGAGGGGCAGCGGCCATCCTCGGGCCGACGGGCAGGGGCAATAGCTGTTAAAAAAATCGCTAATCGAGTCGGTCACAGGCCCTATTAAGGTATAGCCTTTAACTCGCTATCGTTATGACAGTACAAAAACTTGCCGAGACCCTGTGAATGTTTTGCCGGTCGCTGTGGTCACAGCCTTGCTCAACAGTGTTCACGCGGTCTGTTCCAACCGCTTATTTGCCGTTCGGGAATCTTCTTTCATGGGTCTGAGTAAATATTTTTTTGTGGGCTGCTTGTCGTTGGTCAGCCTGGCGAGTCATGCCGAAACCCTCAATGGTCTCTATCAAGTGCTGGAGCCGGTCAGCAGTCAGTCTCCCCAGGAGCGCGACCAGGCGACCCAGCGTGCCCTGCAAACCCTGGTGATCCGCCTGACCGGCGACGCCAAGGCCGCCGATGGCCCGGGCCTGGCGGCGATCCGCAAAGACCCGCAACAAATCATCAGTCAGTATGGCTACGACGCCGGCCCGCCGGAAAGCCTGCAGGTGGATTTCGACCCGGTCAGCACCGACCGCGCGTTGCGTGGCGCGGGCCTGGCGCTGTGGGGCAGCAATCGGCCATCGATCCTCGGTTGGTGGCTGAACGACTCCGTGGAAGGCAGCAGCCTGGTCGGTGATGGCCAGGCCGTCGCCCAGCCGCTGCGCCGCGCGGCCCAGCACCGTGGTTTGCCGCTGCGTCTGCCATTGGGTGACCTGGACGAACAGATCGTCGCCACCGCCCCGAATCTTGAAAGCCCTGACGCCACACCGCTGCGCGCCGCGTCCGAGCGTTATGGTGCCGATGCCTTGCTGGCGGTGCATGCTCGCGAAGACGGCGGCCAATGGTCGGCCAAATGGCGCCTGTGGCTGGGGGATAAAAGCGAGCAGGGCACCGCCACCGGCACTGATACTGCCGCATTGGCTGACGCCGTGCTGCTGGCCGTCAGCGAACGCCTGGCACCACGCTTTGCGGTCAAGGCCGGCGCTGCCACCAGTGATCAGTTGCTGGAAGTGCAGGGCATGAATCTCGAGCATTACGCCGCCCTCGGCCATCTGCTGGAACCGTTCGGTGCCCAGCCGGTGCGCGTGGACGGCACTCGCATCGTTTATCGGGTGAATGGCAGCGCCGAGCAGCTGCGCACCCAGTTGAGCCTGGCCAAGTTGCAGGAAATCCCGGCAGGTGAAGCTCCGGCTCCGCAGCCGGTGGTAGAAGGCGCGCAACCGGCACCGGTCGAGCCGACGCCGCAGCTACGTTTTCATTGGTAAGTGTTCTTCCTTCTTATATAGAAGCAGGAAGCAAATAACAGAGGGAGTGGTTTATGGCGGATACGCGTCGTTGGGTGTGGCTTGGCGGGATTGTCCTGCTGTGCGTTTTTGTGTTCCTGCTGCATTCGATCCTGACGCCGTTCCTGGTCGCGTTACTGCTGGCCTACCTGTTCGATCCGGTGGTGGATCGCCTGGAAAAGATCGGCCTGTCACGTACCTGGGGCGTGGTGGCGGTGTTTGCGTTGTTCACCTTGATCATCACGGCGCTGGTCCTGGTGCTGGTGCCGATGTTGGCCAAGCAGCTGTTCAAGCTCTATGAGCTGGCGCCGCAGATGCTCGACTGGCTGCAACACACGGCCATGCCGTGGGCGCAGGCCAAGCTGGGGCTGGCAGACGGCTTCTGGAAGTTCGACAAGGTCAAGGCGGCCATCAGCGAGCACATGGGCCAGACCACCGACATTGTCGGCGTGGTGCTGAGCCAGGCGACGGCGTCGAGCCTGGCGCTGATTGGCTGGCTGACCAACCTGGTGCTGATCCCGGTCGTGGCGTTCTACCTGCTGCGGGACTGGGACATCATGATGGCCAAGATCCGCGGCCTGCTGCCGCGCGACCGTGAGGAGCGCATTGTCTCCCTGGCCGAGGAGTGTCATGAGGTGCTCGGCGCCTTCGTCCGTGGCCAGTTGCTGGTGATGCTGGCGCTGGGGATCATCTACGCGGCGGGGTTGATGGCGATCGGCCTGGAACTGGGGCTGTTGATCGGCCTGATCGCCGGCCTGGCAGCCATCGTGCCTTATATGGGCTTCGTGATTGGTATCGGTGCGGCGCTGGTGGCCGGGTTGTTCCAGTTCCACGGCGACCTGTACCCGATGCTAGGGATTGTCGCGGTGTTCATGGTCGGCCAGGCCCTGGAAGGCATGGTGCTGACGCCGTTGCTGGTGGGCGACCGGATCGGCCTGCATCCGGTGGCGGTGATCTTTGCGATCCTGGCGGGCGGCGAGCTGTTCGGCTTTACCGGCATCCTGCTGGCGCTGCCGGTGGCGGCGGTGATCATGGTGCTGGTGCGCCATGTGCACGACTTGTACAAGGACTCGGACATGTACGCCGGAACTGACGAACCGGAGTTATAACCGCAGCATCACAAACCCGGCTCAAGGCCGGGTTTGTCATTTATCGGCTCTGGCGTTTCGCCATTGCGTCAAACATTCCTCACCAAATCCAACAAGTTAACGCAAACCTTTGATTTTGCTTGTGGTCTGCTGCATTGTGCGCCCGGCGTCACGGGTATAAACTTTGCAAACTTTACACAGAGGTCACTAACGGTTCGATTGGAACCGTTCAGTCAGCATGAAACCGATTCAGCTGCCCCTAGGTGTGCGTCTGCGTGACGACGCCACCTTTATCAATTACTACCCAGGCGCCAATGCCGCTGCACTCGGCTATGTCGAGCGGCTCTGCGAAGCCGACGCCGGGTGGACCGAAAGCTTGATCTACCTGTGGGGCAAGCACGGCGTGGGGCGTACCCACTTGTTACAGGCCGCTTGCCTGCGCTTCGAACAGATGGGTGAACCGGCGGTGTACCTGCCGCTGGCGGAGCTGCTGGACCGCGGTATCGAGATCCTCGACAACCTTGAACAATACGAACTGGTCTGCCTGGACGATTTGCAGGCAGTGGCGGGGCGGGCAGATTGGGAAGAGGCACTGTTCCATCTGTTCAACCGCTTGCGTGACAGCGGCCGGCGCTTGTTGATTGCCGCCTCCACCTCGCCACGTGAGCTGCCGGTGAAGCTGGCGGACTTGAAGTCGCGGCTGACCCTGGCGCTGATTTTCCAGATGCGCCCGTTGTCCGACGAAGACAAACTGCGGGCCCTGCAACTGCGTGCTTCGCGCCGCGGGTTGCACCTGACCGATGAAGTCGGGCATTTTATTCTCACTCGCGGTACACGCAGCATGAGCGCACTGTTCGACTTGCTCGAACAGCTCGACCAGGCTTCCTTGCAAGCCCAGCGCAAGCTGACTATTCCCTTCCTCAAAGAAACCCTGGGCTGGTAGCCAGCCCTTTAAAACCGGGGCTTTCGGCAAATTACAGGCGCCAGAAAACCTGCGTTTGGGCCGTTTTGGCCACGCAAATGGCTGGCATAGGGTGTTAAGGGCTTAGATGTCATAGTCCAAACAAGAAGTCACATAGATCACGATTGAATTTGCAAATCGATGTGATAGAAGGCATAGTCTCGGCTTCTTTACACATCAGCCACGGTCGTGCCCATGCTAAATCGCTTCGCACCCCTCGTGCCTCTCGCACTCGTTACCCTGTTGTTTGGTTGCGCCACCCACACTCAAAACGTGGCTGAGCAGCAAAAACCAGTACAGCAGTCCCAGGCAAAATTCGTTGCGTCGCAGTCTTCCACTGTTTATCAGGAAGAGATCGCAACTGAAAAAGAACTCGCCGACTTCGCCGGCGCCAAGCCTTACCAGCTTCCCGTTCTGGCCGACAGTATTCTCGAACGCGGCATGTCCCTGATCGGTACCCGTTACCGTTTCGGCGGTACCTCTGAAGCCGGTTTCGACTGCAGCGGTTTCATCGGCTACCTGTTCCGCGAGGAAGCCGGCATGAACCTGCCGCGTTCCACCCGCGAAATGATCAACGTGGATGCACCGTTGGTCGCGCGGAACAACCTCAAGCCCGGTGATCTGCTTTTCTTTAGTACGGCTGGCCGTGGTCGTGTCAGCCACGCCGGTATCTACCTGGGCGACAACCAGTTTATCCACTCCAGCAGCCGCCGCAGCGGTGGTGTGCGAGTCGACAACCTGGGTGACAGCTACTGGAGCAAAACCTTCATCGAAGCCAAGCGCGCCCTGGCGATGGCCCCGACTACCGTTACCGCCAGCAAGTAAAGTTAAAGTGATACTTGAAGTTTGACGTGTAAGCGCTAGAATCCCTGGACATTGTTGTAAATTGATCGCGCGAGCTTTGCTTGCGCGTTCTGTTTTTCAACGTTCGGCAGCGAAAGCCGCATCCAGATCAGGATTGTTCTGCCCATGTCGACCTCGGCCCGCCTAATTCTTCTCGTTTGCGCCGCGCTGCTCAGCGCCTGCGCAAGTCGTCCTCCGCCTGCTCCCGTGGCCGTCAAGCCCAAGCCGGTGTTCAACACCTATGCCACCCAAAGTTTCTCGCCTGCGGCCGAAGACGTGCTTTTTCGTGCGCTGGGCCTGGTCGGCACGCCTTATCGTTGGGGCGGCAACACGCCGGACTCGGGGTTTGATTGCAGTGGCTTGATCGGTTTCGTCTACCGTGACGCAGCGGGCATCTCCTTGCCACGTACCACCCGCGAGCTGATCGTGATGCGCGCTCAGGACGTGAGCGAAAACAACCTGCAGACCGGTGACCTGATCTTCTTCGCCACGGGTGGCGGCTCGCAGGTCAGCCACGCCGGGATCTACGTGGGAGAAGGGCGCTTTGTGCATGCGCCGCAAACCGGCGGTACGGTGAAGCTGGACACGCTGTCCAAAGCCTATTGGCAAAACGCCTATCTGAGCGCCAAGCGTGTGTTGCCAGCCGAGCACCTGGCACGAAACCCCTAGGAAAACACGAAACCAAATGTGGGAGCGGGCTTGCTCGCGAATGCGGTGGATCAGTCGACAACAAGCTGACTGACACACTGCATTCGCGAGCAAGCCCGCTCCCACATTTGTTTTGCGGTGTTTGCGAAGCTGGCTATTTAGCCGCCGACACTCGCCACACCTTGTTCCCCACGTCATCCGCCACCAGCAAATCCCCCTGCTTGTCGATCACCACGCCGACCGGGCGGCCCATGGCTTTCTCATCGCTATTGAGGAACCCGGTCAGCACATCCACCGGCTGGCCTTTGGGTTTGCCGCCTTCAAACGGCACGAAGATCACCTTGTAGCCACTGTGGGGCTTGCGGTTCCAAGAACCATGCTGGCCGATAAACGCGCCATTGCTGAATTGTGCCGGTAGCTTGCTGCCCTCGGCAAAGGTCAGTCCCAGGGAGGCTGTGTGCGGGCCCACCGCGTAGTCCGGGGCAATCGCCTTGGCTACCAGTTCCGGGTTCTGCGGACTCACCCGCACATCCACGTGCTGCCCGTAGTAACTGAAGGGCCAGCCATAGAACGCGCCATCCTTGACCGAGGTGATGTAGTCCGGCACCAGGTCGCTGCCGATTTCATCGCGCTCATTGACCGCCGTCCACAGCTTGCCGCTTTGCGGTTCCCAGGCCATGCCGTTGGGGTTGCGCAGGCCGGAGGCGAAGATGCGGTGCTGGCCGGTGGCGCGGTCCACTTCCCAGATCGCGGCGCGGCCTTGTTCGGCTTCCAGGCCGTTTTCCGCGACGTTGCTGTTGGAGCCCACGCTGACGTACAACTTGCTGCCGTCCTGGCTCGCGACCACGTTCTTGGTCCAGTGATGGTTGATGCTGCCGCCCGGCAAGTCGGTCACCGTGGTTCCGGCTTCC
The DNA here is from genome assembly GCF_013385665.1 of Pseudomonas sp. D4002. Taxonomy (NCBI): domain Bacteria; kingdom Pseudomonadati; phylum Pseudomonadota; class Gammaproteobacteria; order Pseudomonadales; family Pseudomonadaceae; genus Pseudomonas; species Pseudomonas sp. D4002. The sequence continues at coordinate 7,403 of NZ_JACAPN010000025.1, read as the reverse complement.
TTGATCGAGGTTTCGCCTGGCTGATAGGGGAAGCGCAGCAGCTTGTCCGAATCGGCCACATACAGGTCGCTGCCCACCAGTGTCATGCCGAACGGCGAGTTCAGGTTCTCCAGGAACACCGTGCGGGTTTCGGCTATGCCGTCGTGGTCGGCGTCCCGCAGCAGGGTAATGCGGTTGGGGCTCGGCACGGCGGCCCCGGCGCGGCCCATGACTTTCTCCATCACCCAGCCACGAATACCCTTGGAATCGTCCGGTTTGGGCGGCGCATTGGTTTCTGCCACCAGCACATCGCCATTGGGCAGCACATACAGCCAGCGCGGATGGTCCAGGCCTTCGGCAAACGCCGCTACTTGAGTGCCTGCCGCCGCCGTTGGCTTGGTGCCTTCGGGCCAGCCGATGGCCGGGGCGATATTCACCGTGGGGATCAGGGTTTTATTCGGTTCCGGCAGTTTGGGCGAGGGCCCGGTGCCGTCGGACACTTGCAGGGTAGAGCTTTCGCCGCAGGCGGCGAGGGTGCCGGCGAGCATGATCAGTAGGGCAAGTCGGGTCTTGTGCATGGTTTTCTCCTTAATACCTGTAGCGGTAGAGGCACGCAGCGGCCCGATGGTTCACGCGCATGTCCGGCTTTAATTGACGCTCCACCCCCAACCCACTAACCTTCGCGGCTTGTTTCAGGTGCTCTGTGGCGTACGCGCCGACTGAGTGAAACAGGGAAGCCGGTGAGTGAGCGCATTTTTCTACAGTGCTGCCACGATCCCGGCGCTGCCCCCGCAACGGTAAATGAGTCAAGACGGTGCCTTAAGCCACTGTATCGCCCGCGATATGGGAAGGCGCACCTTCGGCATCCAATGCCACTCATGAGCCCGGAGACCGGCCTGATCCATCCAACAGCATCACGGTGGGCGATGCTTGGCTGTCTGTATGTGTCTTTTTCCTGCCCGCCGTTTTTGTCCAGCCCCAACGGAGAGCTGCCATGACTGAATCCCCCGATCGTGACGAACGCCACCTGGCGCGCATGCTGCGCAAAAAAGCCGTGATTGACGAGCGCATTGCCAATTCACCGAACGAGTGCGGGTTGCTGCTGGTGCTTACCGGCAATGGCAAAGGCAAGAGCAGCTCGGCCTTTGGCATGCTGGCCCGGGCCATGGGCCACGGCATGCAGTGTGGCGTGGTGCAGTTCATCAAGGGCCGCAACAGCACTGGCGAAGAACTGTTCTTCCGCCGTTTCCCCGAGCAGGTGCGCTTCCACGTGATGGGCGAAGGTTTTACCTGGGAAACCCAGGACCGCGCCCGCGACATCGTGGCCGCCGAAGCCGCCTGGGCGGTCTCCCGGGAAATGCTGCAGAACCCGGCCATCGGCCTGGTGGTGCTGGATGAACTGAACATCGCCCTCAAGCACGGCTACCTCGACCTGGACCAGGTACTCAGCGACCTGCAGGCCCGCCCCCCGATGCAACACGTGCTGGTCACCGGCCGTGGCGCGAAACCCGAATTGATCGAAATGGCCGACACCGTAACTGAAATGGGCATGCTCAAGCATGCATTCCAGGCGGGTATCAAGGCGCAGAAAGGCATCGAACTTTGAATCAGCCCCGTCACTGTCCTGCTGTGCTGATCGCCGCACCGGCGTCCGGCCAGGGCAAAACCACCGTCACCGCCGCGCTCGCCCGTTTGCACCGCAACCTGGGGCGCAAGGTGCGAGTGTTCAAATGCGGCCCGGACTTTCTCGACCCGATGATCCACGAGCGCGCCAGTGGTGCGCCGGTCTATCAATTGGACATGTGGATGGTCGGCGAGCAGGAAAGTCGCCGATTGCTGTGGGAAGCGGCGGGGGAAGCCGACCTGATCCTGATCGAAGGCGTGATGGGCCTGTTCGACGGCACGCCGTCCAGCGCCGACCTGGCGCGGCATTTTGGCGTGCCGGTACTGGCGGTCATCGATGGCACGGCCATGGCCCAGACCTTCGGTGCCCTGGCATTGGGCCTGGCGCGTTACCAGCCGGACCTGCCGTTTGCCGGCGTGCTGGCCAACCGCGTCGGCACATTGCGCCATGCGCAACTGCTTGAGGGCAGCCTGACCGAAGGCCTGCGCTGGTACGGCGCACTGTCCCGGGAAACCGGGATCGAATTGCCCAGCCGCCACCTTGGCCTGGTGCAGGCCAGCGAATTGAACGACCTCGACCTGCGCCTCGACGCCGCCGCCCAGGCCCTGGGCAGCAGCTGTGAGGTAGCGCTGCCACCGCCGGTGGAATTCGCTGCGCCCGAGGTGATCGAGGCCCAACCGTTGCTGGCCGGCGTGCGCATCGCCGTGGCCCGCGACGAAGCCTTCGCGTTTACCTACGGCGCCAGCCTCGACCTGTTGCGAGCGATGGGCGCCGAGCTGCGCTTCTTCTCGCCGATTCGTGACCGCGCATTGCCCGAAGCTGACAGCCTCTACTTGCCCGGCGGTTATCCGGAATTGCATCACCAGGCGCTGTCGGAAAATACCGCGATGCTCAACGCCATCCGCGCCCACCACGCTGCTGGCAAGCCACTGCTGGCCGAATGCGGCGGCATGCTCTATCTGCTGGACTCGCTCACTGATGTCGACGGCACCCGTGCCGAACTGGTCGGCCTGCTCCAGGGCGACGCCGTGATGCAAAAGCGTCTGGCGGCACTGGCCCTGCAAAACGTCGAACTGCCCGAAGGCCTCTTGCGCGGTCACACCTACCATCACTCGCTGACCAGCACCGAGTGGCAGCCGATTGCCCGGGGCCTGAGCCCGAATGGCGGGCGCGGTGCCGAGGCGGTTTATCGTCAGGGCCGGATGACGGCTTCCTATGTGCACTTTTACTTCCCGTCCAACCCGATGGCGGTGGCTGCCTTGTTTGCGCCAAGCCTTGAGACCGCCATCGCAGGCAAGCCCGCTCCCACAGTTGACCGAGTTGAAACGCAATCTACTGTGGGAGCGGGCTTGCCCGCGATGAGGCCATGACTGACAACGCCTTTCCGGAAGCCGACCGCGAAGCCGTCTACCGCGCTATCGCCGAACGCCGCGACATGCGGCACTTCAGCGGTGGCAGCGTGGCGCCGCAATTGCTCCATCGCCTGCTGCAAGCCGCGCACCAGGCGCCGAGCGTCGGCTTGATGCAGCCCTGGCGTTTTATCCGCATCAGCGACCGCAACCTGCGCGGCCAGATCCAGCAGCTAGTGGAAGAAGAACGCGTACGCACCGCCGAGGCTCTCGGCGAGCGCTCCGACCAGTTCATGAAGCTCAAGGTCGAAGGCATCAACGACTGCGCCGAAGTGCTGGTGGCTGCCTTGATGGACGACCGCGAGCGGCATATCTTCGGGCGCCGCACCTTGCCGGAAATGGACATGGCATCGTTGTCCTGTGCGATTCAGAATCTATGGCTGGCGGCTCGTGTCGAAGGGCTGGGCATGGGCTGGGTCTCGCTGTTCGAGCCCCAGGCCCTGGCCGATCTGCTGGGCCTGCCGCCAGGTGCCAAGCCGTTGGCCGTGTTGTGCCTGGGCCCGGTGGCCGAGTTCTACCCGGCACCGATGTTGCAGCTCGAAGGCTGGACCGAACCACGGCCGCTGAGTGACATGTTGTACGAGAATGTTTGGGGAGTGAGTCAATGAGTGTGGCCTTGCTGAGTGTCGCTGCCGTGGCGCTGGATGCGCTGCTGGGCGAGCCCAGGCGCTGGCATCCGCTGGTGGCGTTCGGCAATTTTGCCGGGCGCATCGAGCAACGATTCAACTCCGGCGGTCGGGGCTGGCGCAGCCATGGCGTCACCGCCTGGGTGATCGCGGTGGTGCCGCTGACCCTGCTGGCCACGGCGCTGTCGTGGGCGCCCTACATCGGCTGGGTCCTGGAAATCCTCGCATTGTATTGCGCCCTCGGCATGCGTAGCCTCGGCGAGCACGTGCTGCCGGTAGCGCAAGCATTGCGCAGTGATGATCTGGACGAGGCACGCAAGCGTGTCAGCTATCTGGTGAGCCGCCAGACCAGCGAGCTGGATCGCACCGAAGTCGCCCGTGCAGCCACCGAATCGGTGCTGGAAAACGGCAGCGACGCGGTATTTGCCGCCTTGTTCTGGTTTGTGGTCGCTGGCGTGCCCGGCGTGGTGCTCTATCGCCTGAGCAACACCCTGGATGCCATGTGGGGCTATCGCAATGAACGCTTTGAGCGTTTCGGCTGGGCCGCAGCAAAGATCGATGACGTGCTCAACTACATTCCGGCGCGCCTGGTGGCGTTGACCTACGCGCTGCTGGGCAAAACCCGCCTGGCTCTCAAATGCTGGCGCACCCAGGGCCCGACCTGGGACAGCCCCAACGCCGGCCCGGTGATGGCTGCGGGTGCCGGTGCCCTTGGCGTGGAGTTGGGCGGTGCAGCGATTTATCACGGTGAGCTGCACCAGCGCCCGCCACTGGGCGAAGGCCCGCCGGCGGATGCGGATTCCATCGAGCGTGGCTGGCAACTGGTGCAACGCGGCGTGTGGCTGTGGTTGCTGATCCTGTGTGTGGGGGCTGAGTTTTATGCTTGAGCACGGTGGCCGCTTGCGCAAGGCGGCGATGCAGTACGGCATTCCAGAAGCAGACTGGCTGGACCTGTCCAGCGGCCTGGCGCCGTGGCCGTTCCCGATTCCGGAAATCCCGCTGCGGGCCTGGGCGCGCCTGCCTGAAAACGACGACGGCCTGGAGCAGGCTGCCTGTGAATATTACGGCACGCCCCATGTATTGCCGGTGGCCGGCTCCCAGGCCGCGATCCAGTTATTGCCGCGCCTGCGCCGGGCCGGCAAGGTCGGTGTGCTGTCGCCGTGTTACGCCGAACACGCTGAAGCCTGGCGTCGCGCCGGCTACATCGTGCGCGAAGTGCTGGAGCAGGAAGTCGACTTCTTCCTCGACAGCCTCGACGTGCTGGTGGTGGTCAACCCCAACAACCCCACCGGCCTGAGCCTGACGCCGCAACGCCTGCTGGACTGGCATGCTCGCCTGGCCCAACGCGGCGGCTGGCTGGTGGTGGATGAAGCCTTCATGGACATCACCCCGCAACTGAGCCTGGCGGGCCAGGCCCATCAAGTCGGCCTGATCGTGCTGCGCTCGTTCGGCAAATTCTTTGGCCTGGCCGGAGTGCGGCTGGGGTTCGTGCTGGCCGAGCGCAAGCTGCTCAAGCTGCTCGCCGAACAGGTGGGGCCGTGGGCCGTCAGCGGGCCGACGCGGGTGCTTGGGCACGTATGCCTGCGCGATACCGCCGGCCATGCGCAACAGCGGCTGCGTTGCGAATCGGCCAGCCAGCGCCTGTTTGATGTGCTTGAACGCCACGACTTGCGGCCCCAGGGCGGCTGCGCGTTGTTCCAGTGGATGATCACGGACCGGGCTGAGCAGCTGCATGAATTCATGGCCCAGCGCGGCATTCTGCTGCGCTTGTTTGTCGACAACAGCAGCCTGCGTTTCGGCCTGCCGGATACCGAGGCCGACTGGTTGCGGCTGGAACAGGCACTGAAGGCCTACAAGGAAGCCTCATGAGTACCTTGATGGTTCAGGGCACCACCTCTGACGCCGGCAAAAGCACGCTGGTGACCGCACTCTGCCGCTGGCTGGTGCGCCAGGGCATCCCGGTGGTGCCCTTCAAGCCGCAGAACATGGCGCTCAACAGCGCCGTGACTGCCGAAGGCGGCGAGATCGGCCGGGCCCAGGCGGTGCAGGCCCAGGCCGCGAACCTGGCGCCCCATACCGACATGAACCCGGTATTGCTCAAGCCCAACAGTGACACGGGCTCCCAGGTGATTATCCATGGGCGCGCCGTGACCACCATGAATGCGGTGGCCTATCACGATTACAAAGCCATCGCGATGCAGGCGGTGCTTGCCTCCCACGCGCGCTTGAGTGCGGCGTATCCGGTGGTGATGGTCGAGGGTGCGGGTTCACCGGCCGAGATCAACCTGCGGGCGAATGATATTGCCAACATGGGCTTTGCCGAGGCGGTGGACTGCCCGGTACTGCTGATTGCCGACATCAATCGCGGCGGGGTGTTTGCGCACCTTGTGGGCACTCTGGAATTGTTGTCACCCACCGAACAGGCGCGGGTCAAAGGCTTCATCATCAATCGCTTTCGCGGGGATATTGCGCTATTGCAGCCGGGGCTGGATTGGCTGGAAGCGCGCACGGGCAAGCCGGTGGTGGGGGTGTTGCCGTATGTGATGGATCTGCATCTGGAGGCTGAGGACGGTATCGACCAGCGCCAGATCGACAAGGCGGCGCAAGTGCTCAAGGTGGTGGTGCCGGTATTGCCGCGGATCAGTAATCACACGGATTTTGATCCGTTGCGGTTGCATCCGCAGGTGGATTTGCAGTTTGTGGGGCCGGGGCAGGCGATTCCTGCGGCGGACCTGATTATTTTGCCGGGCTCGAAGAGTGTGCGCAGTGATTTGGCGTATTTGCGGGCTAACGGGTGGGATACGGCGGTGGCGCGGCACCTGCGTTATGGCGGGAAGGTGCTGGGGATTTGTGGTGGGTTGCAGATGCTCGGCGAGCAGGTGCACGACCCGCTGGGGTTGGAAGGGCCTTGTGGTTCTAGCGCTGGGCTGGGGTTGTTGGCGTTCAGTACGACCCTGGAGGAGGAGAAGCAGCTGCGTAACGTGCGGGGGCGGTTGTTGCTGGAGGAGGCCGAGGTGAGTGGGTATGAGATCCACGCGGGTGTAACCAGTGGCGCTGGCTTGGTGCGGGCTGCGGTGCAGTTGGACGATGGGCGCCTGGATGGGGCTCAGAGTGAGGATGGGCAGGTTCTCGGGACCTATCTGCATGGGGTGTTTGAGACGCCGGCTGCGTGTAGTGCGTTGTTGCGGTGGGCGGGGTTGGAGGATGTGCAGGAGGTGGATTATCACGGGTTGCGGGAGCGGGATATTGAGCGGTTGGCGGACTTGGTAGAGCAGCATCTGGATACCGGGTTGCTGCGTTCGTTGTGTGGGGTTTGAGTTGGTTGTAATGGACCGTGTACATATCCGTTGCTGCGGT